>CANQUM010000022.1 GCA_947627045.1 uncultured Clostridia bacterium | reverse complement strand
ATGTATCAACAGTTACTTGATACACTAGTAGATAAAGCAGATAACGAATATAAAGGATCACTTCCTATACATGTCAGACTTATGCTTGATGAGTTTGCTAACATAGGACAAATTCCTAACTTTGATTTGATTACATCAGTAATTAGATCCAGAAACATATCAGTTACTGTTATTATTCAGGCTCTTGCACAGCTTAAAAATTTATATAAAAACACATGGGAGACTATCGTCGGAAACTGCGATAGCCTTCTTTATTTAGGCGGTAATGAACCATCAACTAAGAAGTTTATATCCGAACAGTGCGACAAGGAAACGATTGATACACGGACAAGTGCAATTCAGAAAGGGTATAACGGCCACTTTACAAGTAATGCACAAAATACAGGACGCTCCCTTATAACCCCTGGTGAGGTTGGAACATTGTCCCGAAGAAAATGTATTCTTATAATCAGCGGATGTCCGCCGTTTAAGAGCCAAAAATACGACTTGTTAAAACATCCAAACTATAAACAGCTAGCTGATTATAATGAGAATAACTACTTTGAGTTTGAACAACGTGCAAATTTTGAAGTACAGAAAATTTTAAAGAATGTTGATGAAATTAAATATATCGACCTATCAGAGCTAAACGAATTAGCTTCTAAGGGCGAAAAACAGAAAGGATAGATTATTATGAAATTATTATCATTAGTTGCAAACAAATTGTCAGAAAATATTATTATGCCTATGGCAGACACTTCAATTACGGGAAATCAAATACTATCAAACGTATTGAGTTTGCTTTCGTCAGGTGTAACTGTTGCAGGCGGTATTCTTATTGTATGGGGAGCAGTTCAAATAGGTCTTGCTATAAAAGACCAGCAAGGTGCTAATATGGAAAAAGGAATACTTACAATAGTTGGTGGAGCCGTTCTTACAGTGGCTGCTCTTTGGTTTAAATCGATCTTATAAGGACGTGGTTTTATGACGTCGTGGTTATTAAAAACAATAGAAAAGCTTCTTAAGAAAATTTTATCATCAACCGATTTCACTCAATCATTAGGCAGTTTTTCACAAAAACTTTATCAATATACCTCAAACATACAGTCTAATGTGTTTTTGCCAATAGCATATACTGTTCTTGCAATTTTTTTCTTACTCGAATTGTGGCATGCAGCTACAAAAACTGAAGGTCAAGGAAACGGAGCTATGATTTCTGTTGAAACCATTATTAAAATACTTCTCAGAATTGTAATCTGTAAAACAGTAGTAGATATGTCCCCTCAGCTTTTTGAGGGGATCTTTAATCTGTTTAATGGAATTACTGAGCAAATTCAAGGTGTTACCGGAAGCGGCAGTAATTTGAAAAACATTCCGGGATTTGATGAAATGGCAAATAAACTTGATGATATGGCGTTTTATGAATGTATAGGACCATTCTTCTTGTGTGCAATAACATTGCTTGTAGTTTGTGTGGCATATCTTGCAGCAAAGGTGATTTTTATGTTGAGGTTTATAGAAATTTATCTATATATCTGTGTATCTCCTGTTCCGATGGCTACACTTGCAAACGGAGAAATAGGTCAGGTTGGGAAGAACTTTTTAAAAGGATTTATTGCAGTGTGTTTGCAAGGTACATTTTTATTTCTTGTTTTTGCCTTTGCACCGCCGTTGATAAATGATTTACTAAGTGAAGGCAGTTCTTCAGGTGATGTTGCTTTATCACTTCTCTCTGTTATGGCGGCATCTATCATATTGATAATCGGCATTTTTTCGACTGGACGTTGGGCTAAATCAATGTGCAATGCAATGTAAGGAGGAAATAAGATGATTGAAGTAAGAATACCAAAAGAAATTACCGAATATAAGGAAAAAATATTGCTTGGAATGAGTTTTCGACAATTGATTTGTTTTGCTATAGCAATAGCAACTTCATTTGGAGTATTTTTTCTTTTCAAAGGCATATTTTCAATATCAACACTTGGAACAATAATAATGATTGTTAATATTCCAATTATTGCGGTAGGCTTCTTAAAGAAAAACGGTTTTACTATGGAACAATGGATTCCGATTGTTCTAAATCAAAAATTCAGTAATAATAAACTCTCATATATTACTGACATAGATAATGAGAATGAAAAGGAGGAAAGAGATAGTAATGATAACAAAAAGAAAAAACCAAGACCTGAATGGCAAGGTTATTATATCCGAACCGAAAAAGAGCAAAAGCAAAAAAGGGAATTCACAAGCAGCAAGATTAAGGGAGCTCGAAAGGAAAGCCGCACAGCAAGACGCAGATTATATAAAAAGTCAAAAAAAGCTTAAGCCTCCGAAGAATGTTCAGGAAGCTCTAAGATATGAAGAAATGTTTGAAAACGGAATATGCAATGTTGACGGGTTTATGTACTCCAAAACTATAAAAATTTCAGACATCAACTATCAAACGGCAAGACGTGATGATCAAATTGATATGTTTTCCGATTACTGTTCAATTCTTAATTCTTTTGACCCTTTTATAAAAGTACAGATAAGTATTATAAATCAACACTTAGAGGAAGATGACTTTAAAGAAAATATGTTACTTCCAATGGCTGATGATGTTCTTAATAATTATCGAAAAGAACTTAACAAAGTACTTACTGAAAAGGCTTTGGAGGGACAAAACAGCATTATTCACGAAAAATACATAACAATATCTGGAATTTTTCAGAATTACGAACAAGCGGTTTCACGGCTTAATAGGATAGTGAGCGAAGCCTCTTCCCTTTTCAAGAAATTAGGCTGTGAAGTAACCGATTGTACAGGTACTGACAGATTAAGGCTTATTCATAATCAGCTTAGACCTCGAGAAAAATTTAGATTTGATTACAAAGATCTAATTTACAGCGGTTTGAAAACAAAAGATTTTGTATGCCCTTCTTCATTTGACTTTTCTGAAAAAAATTTTTATGAATATGGAGACGGAGAAGTCGGACAAACATTGTTTCTAAGGGATTTGCCGTCCGACCTAGGCGACAGGCTTATTGCTGAACTTACTGAAATTCCAGTTGATATGGTAATAACACTCCACATTCAGTCGGTTGAAAAGTCAAAAGCTTTTGATCTAGTTGGTAAAAAAATAACCTTTATGGAGCAACAAAAGCAACATGAAATTAAAAAGTATTTAAAAGACAGCGGAGGAGTATATGATGAATCTATGCTCCCTTATGAACTGCGCTATTCACTGCAAGACGCAACACAATTTCGTGATGATATGCAGAATAAAAACCAGCAAATGTTCAAGATGACAATGCTTATTAACACTCATGCAAAAACCATAGAGGAATTAAACGATACTATCTTTCAGATTACAACAATTGCGAGAAAAAACAATTGTAAATTTGCAAGCCTTGACTATATGCAGGAAAAAGGTTTAAATTCTACCCTGCCTTTAGGTAAAAACTTTGTTCCTATTGAAAGAACACTTACAACTGCATCTACAGCTATATTTATACCGTTTACTAATATGGAGCTTTATCAAAGCGGAGGAATATACTACGGCTTAAACGCTATTTCGAAAAACCTTTTATTCTTTGACAGACGTTCTCTTAAAGCCGGAAATGGTCTTATTTTCGGAACTCCTGGATCGGGTAAAAGCTTTGCAGCTAAGCGTGAAATGATCAGTGTTTTACTAAATGATCCAACGGCAGAAGTTATTATACTGGATCCTGAGCGTGAATATTCAAATCTTGCAAGAGGGTTTGACGGAGAAATAATAGACATAAGTGCTTCATCAAAATCACATATAAATGCTTTTGATATTAACCTTGACTATGCGGACGAGAACGATCCTATAAGTCTTAAATCAGAGTTTATTATTTCACTTATAGAATTGCTCGCAGGTGGCAATTCAGGGTTGAGTTCTGCAGAAAGAACCGTAATTGACAGAACTGCAATCATTATTTATCAAAAATATTTTCAGTATGCAGATGTGAATAAAATGCCCACTTTGAAAGATTTTTGGGAAACACTTAAAGAACAACCGGAAGATGAAGCAAAATCCTTAGCTTTAAGCTTAGAGGTATATGTAAAAGGCAGCCTGTCAACATTTGCACACAAAACGAATGTTGATATAAAGAAAAGGCTTGTAGTATTCGATATGAAAGACCTTGGAAAACAGCTTAAGCCTATGGGTATGCTTATTGTGCTAGATCAAATTTGGAACAGAATAACCGAAAATCGAAACAAAGGCAGAAGAACATGGTTATATATTGATGAAATGCAACTGTTCTTCAATTCGCAACAGTGTTCATCATATTTCTTTGAACTGTGGTCAAGGGCAAGAAAATGGGGTGCAATTCCTACCGGAATAACGCAAAATGTTGAAACACTTCTTATGTCGGACGACGGGCGCAGAATACTTTCTAACTCTGTATCTTCCTTTGTTATGATGTTGAATCAATCCAAAATTGACGGAGATGAGCTATCAAAACTACTTAACATTTCTGATGAGCTTATGACACACATTACAAACGCTGACAGCGGACACGGTCTGCTGTTTGCCGGAAAATCAATTATTCCATTTGAAGATAAATTTCCCAATAATACTCAACTTTATAAAATGATGACAACGAAGGTTGAAGAATTAAATCAGATGGAGTGATTTTATGAATAAAGGTATTATAATAGATGACAAAGACATTATAAAGCAGAGTATCAATGGTGCAGTCTTTAAACAAAACTATTCTAAGTTACCTTTAATAAGCGTTAAGGACAACAATCCTGACGTGCATAAAAGTTTTGTTAGGGCTTCTACATCAGAAACCTTGAAAAAGTCTGTAAATGATGATATGCCTTCTACTCTGAAATCAGGAGAAAAAAATGCTGAAACTATTTCAGCAAAAAAAGTGTATTCTCATAAATTGAATGATGATTCTAATTCTGTATCTGTTAACATAAAAAACGGTAAGTCTTCAACTCCTATATCTGTTGATTCAAAAAACGGTGAGTCTTCAACTCCTATATCCGTTAGTTCAAAAAGCGGTAAGTCTTCAACACCTATATCTGTTAGTTCTGAAAACGGTAAGGCTTTAACGGATAACAGAGGTATTGGCAATCAAGATAAACCAAAGCTAAAACAACCGCCAAATCAAACATATTCAAAAAAAATAAAGTCTTTTGAAAAGAATCGTTATGGTGCTACTTACCGAGCAGTTAGCGGTATTAAGAAATCATATGCAGGAGTTGAAGGAGCAGCATTTAATGATGAAAATATGAGGACATTTATAGCTACTAGGAACACAACAAAGGCTATAGCGAATTCTCCAAAGACTATATATAGAACAGCTAAAACAGCAGTTAAAGCACCATATAAGACAGCTAAGGCAAGCTTTAAAGTAACTAAGACCGCTGCCAAAGTTGTTTACTCAACAGCTACAAAAGTAGTTAAAGCCGCTGTAGCCGCCATTTCATTTGTTATAACCAATCTGCCAATTATTCTCACAGTTTTAGCTATTGCTTTGGTCGTAGTTTCAATCATCTCAATATTTACATCTATTTTTTCTAATATATCACTCAAGTCTGATGATGTGGAATTAACAAAAGCATACTCTTATATGACGAAACTTGATTCTGAGTTGACTGCAGAAATAATTAATATACAACTTGTTTCAGGACAGGAAATAAAGCTCTTTGTTAATGGAAAACCTTGTGATAAAGATACTTTTGAAATTAAAACAGATGTAGATGAAGCTCTTGCCTGGTTTGACGCAGAATATGAGGATTATGCTTTTGACGCTATTATATATGGACTTTTTGGTGGAACGAACATAAAAGAGGAAATAGAATTAATATGGGAAGATCTTTATTCATATGAAACTAAAAACATTTATGATGAAAATACCAAAGAGAACATTTTACAAATAAACGTAAATGCTAAATCTTTTGATAGTTTTGCAAAAAGCAATGCACCTAAAAACAAACAATCTTTTGAGCTTATGAAAGATGTAGGTATTTTTACTAGTAAAAGTGAGATTTCAAAACCTTTTAAATTTGATTCAATACTTAACAGATACGGTTATTATTGCCGACCTGTTACAAAAACGATTTTTGGAAAGAAAAAAACTTCATTGTGGATTTTTGAACATGAGGGTGTAGATTTAAAGGCAGATGAAAGCACCAAAGTAAAATCCGGAATGAATGGTACAGTCGTCTCTATCGAAAATAGCGATGAATATGGAAATTGTGTTCGTATTGAAAACAAAGATAAAAAGTCAATCATCTACTATGCAAAATTAAAAGATATAAGTGTAGAGAAAGGTCAAAAAATCAAGCAAGGTACTGTAATAGGTCATGTAGGGAACACCGGAACTAGCTGTTCAGAGTTTGGATCATGTCTTCACGTAGAGTATTATAAGAACGGTAAAAATGTTGTACCTTCAATGTATTTTAAATAAGAAAGGGTGAGTTTTTATGGAGATTACCGAAAAAATTGACATTAAACGCAAGAAAATTGCTAAAAACAATGAGCAAATACAGCAGTTAAAAGCGAAAAATAAGCAGCTTGAAAATGATGTTGACCTTTTAATTGCTGCAGAGGTTAAACGTAATATGAATGTGCTTAATGTGCCGATTGAAAATATGAGCGAAATGCTCAAAAATTTGAGTAAGAAAGGAACTGATAATAATGATTAACAATGTAACTTTATTAGGAAGGATAACACATGATTTGGAGCTTAAAAACACTCCAAACGGAGTTGCTGTATTAGCCTTTACAATGGCAGTTGACAGAGGCTATACAAAACATGGCGAAGAAAGGCAAGCTGACTTCATAAGGTGTGTTGCATGGAAACAAAGAGCTGTATTTATTGAAAAGCACTTTAAAAAAGGTAGTATGATTGCCATTGAAGGCAGACTGCAGACAAGAACCTATGATGATCTAAATAATGTTAAACATTTTGTTACAGAAGTGATTGTCAGCAACATTTCATTTACTGGCGAAAGAAATAACGACAATATTAAATCAAGTGAAAGTAAAGATATACAAGAAGACATCGGTGATATTGATGATTTTGAAGTTGTTATTTCTGATGAAGGTACTCCATTTTAACAATTACAAAAACAAGTAACAACAAGGGTGGCTTATGCAGTCACCCTTTATTTATTAGGAGATGAATTTTATGTTAAAGAAAATATTTGAAAAGTATAAGAAGTTTATTATAGTTTTTATTGTATTTACAGCCATAGTTTTGACATCATTTATAGCGACTGTTATTTCTCTTTCAGAGCGAGAAAACAAGACCAATAATTTAGCATCTGATACATCAACAAAACAAGCTCAAAGCTTAGCTTCAAACACTTATTCTTCAGCAATAACAGAAACTATTACTACGCCTACACGAGATGTAAGTCCTTATTCTAATGATTATGACAAATCTTTGGACGATATAAAAAACATTTTAAAGTCGAATAAGTGGCGTGGTAAAGGCAAGTACAATGTAGATGAGGGCAAAGAGTATTCATTTTCATTTGATAATGATGATATTGCAGTTATATCATCACCTCAAGAAAAAGAAAATGTGCTAATTAATATGAAGTATGTCAAAAGTGTTAATGGCAAGTACAATACATACAGAGTTATATGTGACTTGAGCTTCCAGGACGGAAAATATATAACTGACAGCACCCTTATCATAACCTTTAAAAACAGTTCATACGAACTCAGATGTGATGATTTTCCTCTGTACCAACGATTTTGTATTAAGGAGTGATAAAAATGAGTAAAAGAATATTTTTCGATATGGATGGAACGCTTAATAAAGTTACTGACGCTTTATTAGATGAGAGCGGTAAGGTTCAGGTTGAGAAAATTTATAAAGAAAAAGATTTTTACCTAAATATTGAACCTGAACCTAACATAATTAATATGGTTAGCGAATTAAAAAACTCATATGGTAATGATGTAGAGCTTTTTGTTTTATCTGCCTGTGAGCTTGGAGATCCTCCAGGTTTTGAGAGACAAAAAGACAAATGGCTTGACAAGCACGAAATACCTATTAAGCCCGAAAATCGTATATATGTTCCTCTCAACGGAAATAAAGCTGATTATATACCCAAAGGCTTAAGAGACGGAGACATTCTTATTGATGATTACAACAAAAACCTCGAGGAATTTAGATACGAGTATGCAAAAGCGGGTAAGAAATGTGAGTGTATAAAAGTTGTGACAGAACACAACGATCGAGGATTAGGCTTATGCGGCGGTGAGAAAAATGATTTGTGGCAAGGCAAAAGAGTATATACTGATAAATCGGCGCCGGAAAATATAAAATTACTTTTTGATACAAGGACACCAATGAAAGACCGCATATCAAAAGCAAAACAACAGGCACAACAAATTAATACACAACAAAGACAAAAATCAGCTCCTTTTAAAAATAAAGCTAGATAGAAAGGATAGATAATTATGAAAAAGCAATCAACAATAATACAAGGAGGAATCAATATGATTAAAAAACAATTTTTAATTTGTACGATAATTTCATTGTTAATATATATATGCAATGTATCAATTACTACTGCAGAAGAACCAGTCAATTCATTTCCAAATAATTCTATAAGTAATGCTAAAGCAATTTCACTAAATAAGCAGTACAAAATAGATTATGTTGATGATGTTTGTATGGGAAGTGATTTTTTTGTTAAATTTACCACTCCTAATAACGGCACTATAAAGTTAGATGTAAAGATACCATATAACGAAAAAAGTTATGGCTATGAAGATATGGACATTGATGTTTTAGACGTTAACGGTAATAAAATACAATCTGTTTTTTCATATCAGTCATCTAGTCAATTAATCAATCTTGGATTAAGACAAGGTACATATTATATTAATTTTCATAATGAGTCTTTAATTTATGAGGGTAGTACATCTTTAAGTTATATAGTGTCATATAGTGAAAATAATTATTGTGAAACAGAGCCAAATGCTGATAAAGAAACAGCTAATGTTGTTTTACTAAACACTAAATATCTTTGTTATACAGATCCAAATTATCTTGGAAATGGGTGTGATTATTTTAAGTTTTATGTTCCAACTACTCAAAAATTAAGGTTTACAGTATATAATTACGTGACTGGGCTTGGCAACAAGCTTGCGTATGTAGATATATATGATAATAATTATATATCTGGTATGGGATTAGACCTGTTTCTTGGTGGTTTTGAATGGAAATCGCCACAGTATGATTTTAATGATAAAAATACTAAATGGACAATTTCTGATGATAATGCCTATATAGACAAATATTTTGAAAAAGGGATACATTATTTGAAAATATATACATATTCGTCAGATCCCCAAATAAAAGAATATTCGTTTAAAATCTCTACATTAGGTAATATAATTTCTAATAATAGTACTAATATTAAAAATTCTAAAGTGAACAATTCTAATAAAACCATTAGTATTGCTAAATCTAAGGTCAGCAATATTAAAATTAAAAAGAAATCAAACAAGGTAACAATTAAGTGGGAAAAAGTAAAAAATGCAGCTGGCTATCAAGTGCAAGTAGCCAAAAGTAATAAATTCAAAAAGAAAATACTTAATAAACATACAAAAAAAATTAATATTACATTTGCAAAAAAGAAATTGAAAAAAATAAAAAAGTACTATGTAAGAGTTAGACCATACGTAAAATATAATACTGGCAAATCATACGGGAAATGGTTAAAGAAAAAAATTATTAACAAGAATATTTAAGGGGGGATATATAAATGCAAAGTATGATTAAATCAATTATATTTATAATACTTTGTGTAGTTGGCTTTATATTCGTGGTAATATTCCTGCGACGATTTTTAAACCATTGGCGTTATGAGCGTTCACAAACATTGAGCATAATCGTAGATTTAACTATTATTACTCTATCGATACTGGCAATTTTATTCTTTGGCTTTTGCCTAATAAAAAATATTACCGCAGATAACAGTCGCAGTAATAGTGAGAAAAAAACAACAACGTCTTCAACTACAACAACTGTATCAAGTGTCGTATCTACAACAACTTCTTATTCTACGAGTTTGACGTTGTCAAATACGACAGTTCCCTCATATAAAACAAGAACTATAAAAACTACAGCCACAACCACACCAAAAATAAAGAAAAGTACAACAGTAAAGCATACCATTGCAACAACTAGTACATATACACCTTCCGCCTATACTGCTACTCCTAAACCTGTGCAAACAACAAAACGTATTGCAACAACGACAACAGAGAAAACAACTAAGAAGAAAAAGACCGTTAAAACAACAAAAGTTAAACGTATTACAACCACAAATATAACGACTACTTCATATGTAGCTGAAAATGCTTATTCATCTGAGCTTTTATCGCTTGTAAATAAATATCGAAAATCAAGCGGTTTAACTAGGCTTAAGCCAATGATAGAGCTAGATAAAATAGCATATCAAAGAGCAAAAGAAATAGCTGAAAGCTATTCACACACACGCCCGAATGGTAATTTAGCTCAATCAATATTAAAAGATTATGGATTATCATATTCGTACTTCGGTGAAAACTTGGGTGCAGGAAGCAAATCAAGTGAACAGGTATTTAAAGAATGGCGCTATTCCCCTGTAAATAATGCTAACATATTAAATAGCAATTATAAGTATGTTGGCTCTGCATGTTATTATTACCCTGACGATCCTAGCGGTCGTCATTTTTATTGGGTTCAAGTATTTTATACACCATAAAATTTGAAAGGACTGAAATTATGCTATATGAAAAGAAAGATTTCAAAAACAATTTAGGTATTCAAAAAATAGAAATGGATCTTCCGACCATATGGAACGAAGGAGAATCACTTGCCAGTGTTACTGTAACATTAAGCAATGGAGAGAAAATAACCGATATTTTCCTTAATCAATATGATACTTCATTTTGGGGAACTGAGATCGAAGTCAAAATTCCACAGTATGCTTGGTCTATTATAAATAATAACCACCCTATATCAGAAAATAGCTTTGACGAAATGGAAAAATTACTGCTTTCAACATACAAAGCGGCAGAAAATCATTTTTCTGAGGTACAGGTAAAAATGGAACATACACCTGCGGAAAGACTACTGTTAAAATCTGATGAAGCATTTAATACAGTATTCACGAGTGAGGAATTACTTAAATCTTATTTAGATATTATGGCTCACTTCCCTACTCAAAATATTTATAATGATATGGCTATATTTATTCAAAAGCAAAATGCCTCAGACTTAAGAACATTACAGGAATGGCAAAATGAAGGCTTTTCCCCAGCTGACAATGCTCAGAAAATATACCTTTTAACTTCAGGAACAAATGGATATAAGCTTTCCGAATTTTATGATATATCTTCTGTACATAATCCAAATGAGAGAATTTCTGTTGAGGATCAAGTGCTTAGAGGAAAAGAAGTTTCCAAGCCTGAATCAAAACAATTGACACTCTCAGATGAAGAAAAGGATTCAATAAATAGTTTTATGCAAAGTTCCGATATTATAGAAAGCATTACTAAAATATCTGCCGGCTGCAGCAGTGATACCGTTATTCAAAATGTTATAGGATATGTACTTGCTAAACGCTATAACATAGATACAAGCACTTTTGATGTTGGCACGCTATTATCTTTTAAAAATAATAATAGCAAATCGGCAAATGAGCTTAAGCAAATTATAGCTAATATCCATTCAGGAGTGGAATCAGCATTAAAAGGAATCAAAAAGCAGGTATTGCAACTTCAAAAAAATAGAGAGAAATACAATAAAGCTGACAGAATACTTTATGAAAAAACAAATGTAGCAAAACCAACTAAAGTTAAAAGTAAAAACAATCAAACTGAAAAAAGACAAAATACCAACAACTCAAAAACAAAGAATTATTTAAAAAATGATAAAACTGAAGCTTTGTTAAAGCATGCTGAAAAAGGTATCAAAGAGGTTTTTGAATCGAATAAATACAAGCAATATTTAAAAACCATGTCAATGTTCCACAACTACAGTCCTCGTAATACGATGTTGATTATGCAGCAAAAACCAAATGCAACTAAGGTAGCCGGATTCAATACATGGCAGAAGATCGATCGTTATGTAAAACGCGGTGAAAAAGGAATAAAAATTATTGCATGGGCACCGAGATCCGTTGAAGTTGAAACAAAAATTAAAGATGAGAATGGTAATTATATTTTAGACGAAAATGGCAAAGAAAAAACTGCTTTAACTCGACAGCAAATTCCTAACTATAAAGCTGTAACAGTTTTTGATGTTTCACAAACGCAAGGAGAACCATTGCCAGAGCTAACAAACGAGCTTAAAGCGTCTGTAAAAAATTATACTGACTATTATAATTCTCTTGCAAAAATTTCAAAATATCCTATAAATTTTGCTGATGAATTTGTTCTGGGAACAGGCGTTAAAGGTAATTGTGATTATTCAAATAATACTATTAACATCAAAAAGAATATGAGCGAATCTCAGACTATAAAAACCCTTGTGCATGAGATAGCTCATTTACGTTTACATAGTGATATTAATAATAAAATTACACGTCAACAGATGGAATTAGAAGCTGAAAGTGTAGCTTTTGTTGTTTGCGAACATTTAGGCATTGATACATCCGATTATTCTTTTCCTTACCTTGCTTCATGGAGTGAAAATAAAGAACTTAAAGTTTTAGAAAGCTCATTAACCAGAATACAAAAAGAAGCCAATGTTCTTATTACAGAATTTGATGAAGCATATAAAGAAATTACAATGGAAAAATCAAAGAAAAAAGAGCAGTTAAATCAAAAAACTCCTATGAAAGAACAAATTGCAAAGGCAAAACAGCAGGCTACAATTTTAAACGGTAACTGTGCCAGGCAAAGACAACAACAGCTTACTCAAGCAAATATCCAAAATAACAGAAAGGAAGTCGCAAGAAATGTTAAATGATTTAGAAAAACAACTCGTCAAAATTCATCTTGAAGAAACTGACAGAAGTCGTGCTCAAATGATTGATCTAATTGAAAAAATTAAGCCGGATGATGTTAATGATTTTCTTTATCAAAATTATCAAGGTGTGCTGAAGGAATTAAAAAATATGACTGATGAGGATTTTAAACTTGTAGCTATTCAGCTTGAGTTCTTTGAAGAAAACACTTGACAATTACATAATAAAAATATATAATATTATTGTAAGATTAATCTTATATTTTGCCCACTGCGGACAAATAAAAAAACAGCAGATTGCTAAATATTTCGCCACCGTGGCGAGCCTAAATTACGGAGTAAAAAGCCTTATCATTTTGATAAGGCTTTTTTATTTTAAAGGAGTGAAAATGATTGTTAAAGAAGGATATTTTTATCATATAAAAGACGACTATTTTAAGTTGGCAAATGATAAAAAACTTATGAGGAATAAAGAGAATGGAAATTCAAGACCGATGTATTTGTGTCAGTGCGAAAAGGATTCAAAAATCCTATGGTTTGTACCTGTTAGTTCAAAGTATAATAAATACAAAAATATTAAAAACAAAAAAAAATAAAAGACAAAAAGTGTGATGGCATAGTGCTTGGAAAATTTAGTAATAAGCCTCACGCTTTTTTAATTCAAAATGCTTTCCCTGCCACAGAGAAATACATAGATCACATGCACACAGTATCAGGTGTTCCGGTAAAAATAAAAAGAAAATCACAAAAAGAAATACGAAAAAATTTTTCAAAAGTTAAATCTAAATATTTTAAATTTCACAAAGGAATTTTTCCTGATGTTATTAAAATTAAGCACTTACTTGTGCGTGAAATTCCTCTTAAAGAAAGGATTGAATCAGCTAAAAAACAAGCAGAACTTCTCAATAAAAATATAAAATGTGAAAAAAGTAAATCAATAGAAATTTCAAAATAAAATATCAAAGGGGTTTGGGGATTTCCCCAAAAGTATTTAACATTTTTTCACGATTTTAAATTGTGAATAAAATGTTAAACTGTGCAAGTGTGTACACACTTGCAATGCTTGCTATACCACTCAAACGCCGTGGAGGCTCTTTCGCTCAAACGCCGCTTGGGCTTTTCCGCTCAAACGCCGCTCGGGCTTTTTTGATAAATGTGATTTTAAAATTTTCAACATTGAGGTGTTAAAAATGGCAAAAAGAATTAGAAATAAAAATATTCATTTTATGGTGTCTGAAGAAGAATTTGAATTGATAAAAGAAAATATGCAGGAAAGCGGAATACGTAATTTTTCAATATTCGCCAGGAAGATGTTGATAAACGGTTATATTATAAAATCTGACTATACTGCTATGAAAGATTTGACGAAAGAATTTGGATATCTAAACAGAAATTTGAATCAGATTACGAGGCGTATAAATGAAACAAGAAATATTCATTTTAAGGATATTCTTGCAATTAGGGAAATTGTTAATGAAATGAAAACTGACTTAACAAATTTTCTCCATAGAATGTTTAACAAATTCGAGGATAAGTGAGGTGAAAATTTTTGGCTTATACAAAAATTAAAACTATAAAAACTACATTAGGCAAAGCACTTAATTACATAGAGAACCCGGATAAAACAGATGAGCAGTTATTAGTATCAGGATATAACTGTGAACCTTACACTGCCGCAATAGAATTTAATATGACTAAGTCTGTTGCCGAACGAGTTTTAAATAAGCAGCAAAAAGAAAATAATATTCTTGCGTATCATATGATCCAGAGCTTTGCTTTAAGTGACAACATCACTCCGGAAGAAGCTCATAAAATTGGCAGAGAATTTGCTGACAGCGTTCTTGAAGGAAAATACGAATATGTAATCTCAACGCATATAGACAAGGGTCATATTCACAATCATATAATTTTTAACTCAACTTCGTTTTATGATTTGAAAAAATTTCATAATAAAGATGTCTGGAAAGATTTAAGGAAAATCAGCGACAGAATATGCAAAGAAAAAGGATTATCAGTTATTCCATTACGAGAATATGACAGCTCAAAATATGAACACTATTATGGCCGTTTTAAAGTTAGTAATACACAAGATTTGAAAAAGAAAATTGACAAAGCTATTGCAATGTCAAGAACTTATGATGAGTTTAAACAAAGACTTTTAGATATAGACGGAATAGTTATTAATGATATAAAAAAGCATATTACTTTTAAAGCACCTACAATGCAAAGAGTGCGCAGAGGAAAAACTATCGGAGATAACTACACAAAGGAAGCCATTATTAAAAGAATTGATAGCGGTACTGAATACGGTAAAGGTATTACATTTGCTGATACAATAGAGCTGCATACACGCAGAACTGCAAAAGAGAATACACAAAAGATAATCGACGCACTATCAGTAATACGTCGAGAGAAAATTAAAGACTATGATGATATGCAAAATCGTCTCGGTGAAATAAATAAAACTGCAGAAGATTTAAAAAGCAAAATTGACAAGTTGAATACAAAAGTTACTCACTACAAGAAGATTGCAGGTTATCTTGAAACTTATAATAAGTATTCTAATATTTATGAGGATTATAAAAATCTTGGTAAGAAAAAACAAGAAAAATATCGTCGTGAACATAGCCAGGAGCTTGAAGCATATGAATATGCAGAAACAATGATTGAAAATTATAATGTTAATCCTGATATTGACCTTGACAAAGTGCTAGAACTTATCCGTGAAAAGAATGGTATTGTTGTGGATCTGAATAAAGATTACACAAAAATTAAGGAAAGAATTAAGAATTTGACTGAGGTAAGGATAGTAATAAATGAGACTGCGATAGGTAGGGATAGGAGTAAAAACAGAGGAATCACAAAGTAAAAAAGAATAATTTTATGTGATTATATACAAAATTAGAAAGTAATTTTTGTATATAATAAAAAAATTTCGATATTATTCGATAATTTAATAGAAAATCATTGAAAAATATTAAATAATCTGCTATAATTATATAAAATTAGTTAAAAAATAGTCAAACATGGTGATATAATGGGAAAATCAAAAAATGGTAAAAAAAATAAAAAACTTTGGAATAGAAATTATTTTATTAAATCAATAATTGCCGGTTTTACATTATTAACTGCAGTCATTAATTTTATTGTAGCTATACTAAATTTCATTAATGGAAAGACTTATAAAGCAGTTGCTTTTTCTATCGGAATTGTTATTTTTTCTTTAATATGTATTAGTGCATTTTCGTTATTAAATCTTCAACGTAACTCTGGAATAAAATCTAAAAGTGATTATGATAAATTTATTGAAAAAACATCAAATATTATACATAATTTATTACATAGAGTAAGAAATTCTATATATTATATGGAAAATGCTTATAATTTCAAAAAATTTGATTCTGCTTCCAATTTCGAACAGTATATAACTCAAGACACTTTACAATTAGTTGATTTTTTAGCAATAGAACTTAAAAATTTACTTGGAAAAGATATACGTGCGTGCATTAAGTGTATAGATTATACAGATCTAAATGAATATGATGTTAGAAAAATGAAAATAATAACATTTGCTCGAAGTGGACAAAGAAACATTTATGAGATTATGGTTGAGCATCGTCACCCTAAAAGTATACAAGATAATACAGAATTCTCAGAAATAATTGAAAGTGAAAACAATGATAGACAAAGACAATATTTTTATGAAAAAAATTTAATAAAATATGAAGACAGTCTTCGTAAAGAGGGGAAACAATACAAAAACACAAATTCAATGTGGAAAAATGATTATATTACTAAAATTGTCTGTCCGATAAGATTGAAAATAACTAAAAGTGTTTTGAAAAATATTGATCATTTGGAATATAATTTAATTGGTTTTTTATGTATAGATTCTTTAGACAAAAATGCTTTTGATAATGAATATAAAGATTTTTGTTTGGATTTAATAAAAGGGTTAGCTGATATTTTATACATTTATTTTGATAGATTTATCGAGTATTATAATAGCATTGATGATAAAACAGCAAAGGAGAATACAAATGAAAAATAGTGATTATTGGTATGAGCAATTACGGCATATATTAAAAAACATTATTTTGGGATTAAGTAGACCCAAAATAAAATATGTTCCACGAATATCTAAACTTAGTAATAGTAGTTATGAAAATGAAAATATAGTTTACCGAGCACAACCTATTAATCAAGGGGACTCTTCTATACAATTAAAATAATTAATAAGATAATTAAAGCATAGCAAATAAAAATTGTTATGCTTTTTGGTTTTAGTATTCAGTTTATCGTTTAAAATACTATTTATCAACTATTCACAAAAACACCATAATATTATTTGAATAAAAACGCCTAATTTACGTGCTTTTTAGATGAAGGAAAAAGAGGGATTATTATATTCGACCAGTTTCCCAATCTTCCTCACTTCGCAAAACTACTAACCCCAAACAATATCTTAGGTAAACTATGTTGCGAGCCTCCGCAACCAGCAACTTGACGTTGCAAACAGTCCACGCATTTGTAAGTGCGTGGATTTTATTTTTCCCCGCATTTTTATGAAAATAAAATTTACACCTTCGGTACAAAAAAGACGTTTGCAAGCTTTGCAGACGTCTTTTTTATTTCTAAAAAATCAGTTTGGAGCCTGCATGGGGACTGCATTTTGTAAAATATCAAAATGATAATTAATACTTTTTAAATTTCACTAACCATATGTGATTTCTTTAACAAATCTTTGATTGTCTTGCAGCTATTATTATCTAGACCGCATTAATTGACTTATTTATTTCTATATGATAAAATAAAATAGATTAATCATCTGCAAAAGAAGGTGTTTGTTGATGTCAATGGTAAAGAAAAAGTGGCTGAGAAAATTGTTTCTGCCGGTTTTAATGTGTATAATTGGTATTGCTGCAATAATAATAGGTATAATATATTTTAATTTTATTTCTCAGCAAATATATAAAGACAGTACAAATTATCTGGGTGAGATCTACGGACAGGTAAATCGCTCATTCGGAGCTTTTATTGAAAGAAACTGGGGACTTCTGAAAGGTTGGGGGAATCATCTGTCAACGTCTGAAGAGGTAAAGAATAGTGTTCCTGAATTTATCTCTAAAGAGCAGGAATACTGGGGCTTTTCGGATTTTTATTTTATCTCTGAAGATGAAACCTGTATGACACCGGACGGCACCGAAGTAAATATTGCATCAAAAGGCTCGTGGGATAGTCTCACTCAGCAAAGGAAACCTATTATGGCGGGAGAAACGTTATCTTCAGGTCAGGAAATAACCGTTTTTGCTGTTCCGGTACAGCATGGAAAATATAAAGGTTTTGACTTTGACTCTATTGCCATAAGCTATACAAATAAAGATATGGCAAATTCACTGAATGTTGACGCTTTCTCCGGCGAAGCCAAATGCTTTATAATTAAAAACGACGGAAGTGTTTTACTTTCCACTCAAGAGGGCGGAAATGTGTTTGGAAATTATCTTACCTATCTTAGAGCCGCTTCCAATTTAGATGAAAAAAGCTTAGAAAAACTCAATAATGACTGGCAAAGCGGTACCTCAGGTTTATTGCAATGCGAAATAGGCGATGTCAGTTACTGCATTTTGTATCAGCCTATCGGCTATCAGGATTATTTTCTGCTGAGTGCAGTACCTCAAAGTGCTGTAAGCGCAGGTTTTCTGTCGGTTCAAAAAACTACAACTAATGTTCTGATCGTAATTTTCCTGATCGTTGGTGCAGCAGTGGTTACTTTGATCACTTTACACAACCATAAACAATTTCGTAAAAGCAAGATAGAACTACAGTACAGAGAGCAAATGTTTGACGTGCTTTCCAATAGTGTTGACGACATTTTTATAATGCTCGACTACGAGAAACATAGCGTTGATTATATCAGTCCTAATTTAGAGCGTCTGCTGGGTATTAAAGTAAAGGATGCACGGGATAATATCAGAATAATGGAAAAATGTGCAATAAACTTTAATGTCGTTATCCCGGCAGATGAACTTGAAGATATTCCGCTTAATGGAAATCGTTATTGGGAATGTGAATATATGCACCAAACCACCGGTGAACGCCGATGGTACAGAATGACAATATATCATATGAGTATACAAGGCGTTAAGAAATATATTGTTGTAATGTCAGACCGCACACAGGAACAGCAGATGAATCAAAAACTGCAGGAAGCACTGACTTCTGCTAAGAGTGCCAATGAGGCAAAGAGTAATTTTCTTTCAAATATGTCGCATGACATTCGCACGCCTATGAATGCCATTGTAGGATTTTCAGTACTGCTTGAAAAAGACGCAGACAATCCTGATAAGGTTCGGGAATATACTCGTAAAATTACAGCTTCAAGTCATCATCTGCTGAGCCTTATCAATGATGTTTTGGATATGAGTAAAATCGAAAGCGGAAAAACATCGTTAAATGTAGATAAGTTCAGTCTGCCTGAACTTTTAGAAGAGCTTAATATCATACTTATGCCACAGGCTAAAGCAAAGAATCAGAGCTTTACAATTCATGTACAGGGTGCTCCGCCCGAGCAAATGCTGGGCGATAAACTGCGTCTTAATCAAATTCTCATTAATCTGCTGTCAAATGCTATCAAATACACACCGAACAATGGCTGTGTTGAATTTATAATAAGCGAAATTCCAAGTGCTGCATATCAGTATGTTAAACTAAGATTCACCGTTAAAGACAACGGTATAGGTATGAGTGAAGAATTTCAAAAGCAAGTTTTTTCGCCATTCAGCAGAGAAGTCAGTTCGCTCACCAATAAGATACAGGGAACCGGTCTTGGTATGGCAATAACTAAAAATCTGGTAGACCTTATGGGCGGTATCATTGAAGTTGAAAGCCAACTTGGTAAAGGAAGTACGTTTACTGTTGAGATGTCTTTTGCGCTTCCTGAACAAGAGGAATCGGATCTATGGTTTCGTCAAAAGATCACCCGTATGCTGGTTGCTGACGACGAGGAGGATATTTGTTTAAATATTAAGGAAATGATGCGTGATACCGGCGTAGATGTATCCTTTGTTACAGAAGGCTCTGCCGCTGTAGAAGCGGCTGTTCAGGCTCATAAAAACGGAGAAGATTTTAATGTTATATTGCTTGATTGGAAGATGCCTGAAATAGACGGTGTTGAAACCGCACGTTTGATTCGTGAGAAGATAGGAACTGATGTACCTATACTTGTTCTGACCTCATATGATTGGAGCGAAATTGAAACAGAGGCACGACAAGTAGGGATCAATGCTTTTATGCCAAAACCATTCTTTGTTTCTACCTTATGGCAGACAATTAAACCGCTGTTTTCTGAACATACTGAGCAAAATGACCGCAGTGAACAAACAACAGAAAATGTCATGAACGGAAAACTGTTTCTTGTAGCTGAGGACAACGAGCTAAATGCAGAAATACTGACAGAAATGCTTAATATGGAGGGCGTCAGCTGTGAACTGGCAGTAAACGGTCTGGAAGCTGTAGAGATGTTCAAAAAATCAAAACCGGGTCATTACGATTTAATACTTATGGATGTTCAGATGCCTGTGATGAACGGTTATGAGGCAACAAGGCAGATACGTTCTTGTGAACATGCTGAAGCAGCAACAATACCGATTGTAGCCATGACAGCAAATACCTTTGCAGAAGATGTTCGCAATGCACTTGATTCAGGTATGAACGGACATCTTGCAAAACCAATTGATATGGAAGCTATGAGGGAGTTAGTTGGCAGACTTATTGGTAATAATGAAAATAAAGAGAAATAAGGAGGAAACAGAAAATGAAAAAAAGACATTTTACACTGTTGATTCTTACCGCAGTGCTTTTACTGACTTCCTGCAGCGGAAATAGTAAAAAACCTGATAATAAAAGCAATTCTCTTACAATAATGGGCAGAAAAAGCGATATGGAAAAAAGCTATATGACCAGAATTTTCGATAAATATGAAACGGATACCGGTAACGAATTAAATATTGTTGCTATTGAGGATGATGAATTTGAGACGGATGCCGTTAAAAAATTTGCAGACGGAGATGCTCCTGACATATTCATGCACTTTAACAATGCAGATCTGAACCGCTTTGACGTTGCAAATAATTTCTATTATCTCAATAATGAAAGCTGGGTTGACGACCTGACAAACAGCTCTCGTGCATATTGTCAGGATAAAGAAGGTAATCTGTTGGGACTTCCATTCTGGGAGAGCTCTGTATCAGGGTGTTTTTACAATAAAACTTTACTTGACAGTTTGGGACTGAAACCGGCTGCTACACAAGCCGAGTTTGACGTACTGTGCCAAGTGCTTACAGACATTGGCTACACACCTATATGCTGGCCTGCAGACGGCTGCACTTGGATGTTTCAGTTCGGTCTCGATCCTATCTTTGCAGACGATCCGTCATTACTTGAAAGGCTGAATAAAAATGAAATTTCCTACTCTGATATTCCTGCCGTAACAAAAATGGTTAAATGGGTCTCTGACGCAGCTGATAAAGGCTGGTTCGGTTCTGATTATCTCGAAGACGGCTGGTCGGATATAAGTTTAATAATGGGCTCGGGCAAGGCTGTTATGACCTTTATCTGGGATACTTGGTTCTACACTGATTTTGAAAAAGGAAATAAATATTCTGTTGATGATTTTGCCTTGATGCCTGCATTTATGAACACTGCCGATAACGGAACTTATGAAGGCGGTAATCTGAATATGATGATGGTCAACAAAAACAGCAAACGGCTCGAACAGGCATTGGGATTTCTGTCTTTTTGCGCTGATGCTGAAAATTATAATATGGCATTCGACGAAATTTCTACCGTAAGCTGCTTTAAAGGACAAACTACCAATATCCAGTCCTCTATGGTAACAGACGCCGGTGCATCTATTGCTGCAAACGAGCGTGTATCCACCGCTGCGTCTAAGATAGTCGGCTACAGTGCAGACGACGTTTCCGCAGCCTTTGACAGAATGTTCAATAAGAAAACTGATGTTGCAGGCTGTGTAAAGCTTATGGATGATTACCGCATAAAAAAAGCAAAAGGTCAAGTATAATCTGCTTTAAATAACACTTCATAAGGAGGATTGAACATGATACAGAAATTATTTTTGCGTCTGACTGCCCTGACATTTGTTTTCATATTTCTGTTTTATACCGGGATCCCGAAAGTTCAAGCAGAAAACAAACAGAGTACACTATCGCTTACTGCTGAGGAAAAAAGCTACATATCTTCCCATAAGTCGCTCAAGATAGGCTATGTACAGGACCGTATACCTGTTTCTTTTGCTGATGAAAACGGAGAACTTGCAGGAATATCCCGCTACATATTCGACCATGTGAGCGAGCTGTGCGGATTAAAGTTTGAGTATGTTTCTCTGCCCACAGAAGACGTTACCTACGACTACCTTTTAAACGGAGGCTTTGATCTTGTTTCAAGTGTTGAATATAACAAAGAAAATCAAAAAGCTAAGGGTATCTTGATAAGCAATCCTTATCTGTCCAGCCGTAAGGTCGTTGTAGCTCGTGATGGTTTGGATTTTAGGTACGACGCTAACCTTTCTATTGCAATATCCACAGGCTCTCAAACTTTAAAAAAAGTATTAAATGCGTCATACCCAAATTTTAAATTAGTTGACTATCCGTCTATAACCGACTGTTTTGATGCAGTAAATGCAGGCAAAGCAGACCTTATGATACAGAACCAATATGTAGTTGAACACTGGATCTCCAAACCAATTTATGAAAAGCTGAAGGTCATACCTGTACTTGGTCTTGACGACCAGCTATGCTTTTCTGCTGTTGTAGCTTTTGGAAACGGTAACGGCGCATCTGAAAAGGACGGACGGACTCTTATAAACATTTTGAATAAAGCCATAGCAAGTATGTCAGAAGACGAGATAGGAAGCTGTACCATACAAGCGATCATGGAAAATCAATATCGCTTTACTTTACCGGATTTTTTATATCGTTACCGTTATGCCGTGATAACGCTTGGCATACTGATTTTAGTAATTCTGATATTGACGATTTTGTTTGTTCGCCAGCATATCCACTTAGCAGAAAGCAAGGCAGACGCTAAAGTGAGAAGTCATTTTCTATCAACTATGAGTCATGAAATTCACACCCCATTGAACGGTCTTATCGGTCTAAACTATCTTATGTCGCAAAAGCTAGATGACAAAGAGCAACTGAAGGATTATCTGCAGCAATCTACAATAACCGCAAATTATCTTTTATCACTTGTAAACGATATGCTGGATATGTCAAGACTGCAAACGCAAAATATGAAGTTGGAGCTTCATCCGATGGATCTTGAACTTGTTTTAAATACGGTAAGCTCTATAGCTAAGAACTCTATGTCTGACAAAAAGCTGAAATACAGTATAAATTCAAACCTGACGTGGCCCTGCATTTTAGGCGACGAAGTTCGCATTCAACAAGTACTGCTCAATTTACTGGATAATGCAAAGAAGTTCACTCCAAAAGGAGGAAAAGTTGAGCTTTCAATAAAACAGGAAATGACAAACAACGGCAAAATACTCACTACAGCTACCGTATCTGACACCGGACGCGGTATGAGCGAAGAATTTCAAAAAAGGATTTTCGATACCTTTGCTCAAGAGCTTGATACTGTATCCAAGGGCAATCAAGGCACAGGTCTCGGGCTTCCCATCAGCCGCCGTCTGGCACTGCTTATGGGCGGAGATCTGACATTTGTCAGTCAAAAAGAAGAAGGCAGTTCCTTTACCTTCACCTTTACTGCACAGTCAACAGAACTTCCTAAAAAATATGACGATACAGCAACTCAGCCTGCTGATGAAAAAAAACAGCACACTCGAATTCTTGTGGCAGAGGATAATGAACTCAACGGTGAAATCATTCTTGAACTGCTGCGCAGCGTAGGTTTTGATGCTGAACTTGCAGAAAACGGAAAAATAGCTCTCAAAAAGTTTACCGAATCTGAACCCGGTACATTTGGTATTATCCTTATGGACCTTTTAATGCCTGAGATGGATGGCTTTGAGACTGCCAAAGCTATACGTGATTTGGATAGACCGGACGCAAAAACAGTTCGTATTTTTGCCTGCACTGCAAACTCCTTGTCTGAAAACAAAGACAAAGCGCTTGCAAGCGGAATGGATGATTTTATTGAAAAACCTTTGAAAATTGATAAACTTCTCAAAATGATAAACGCATAAATAAAGTTAAAATAAGCGCACTGCTTTTTAGCAGTGCGCTGTTTTTGTAAAAGATATTTATTATTTCTTATTATTACTTATCATCTTTCATTTAACATCATTATAATACCTTATAGAAGATTTACCTTTTCCGCTGTTTTTTGCCTCATATAGAGCTTTATCTGCCTGATGTAAAAGAGAAACAAAATCCGTTTCTTTATTTTCTACAATAACCGCTCCGATACTGCAGCTTTCCATAACTCCTATTTTTTCCTGAGATATTTTTCCGAACCTTTCGCTTATAAGGAGACACTTCTCAGACAATACATTCTCATCAATCAAGTCTTTAACAAGAACTATAAACTCGTCTCCTCCAAAACGTCCTATTATATCATTTGAACGAAAAATGCTATCCAAAACTTCGCCAAAACATTGGAGTATAATATCTCCGTTTTGATGCCCATAAGTATCATTAATTCGTTTAAAGTCATCCAAATCAAGAAAAAGTACTGAACAATTAACTGACGGATTATTAAATTCAAGATACTTCTGCATTTGCTTTTCACACCCTTGTTTATTATAAATACCGGGCAGAAAAGCGTCTCTTACACTAAGCTCTTTGAATTTATTACGAATTTGATAATCTCTTATCCGCAAATGAATGATTGTAACAGATACGACAACAGAAAAGCCAAAACTAACTATTGCATAAAACACATCATACTGTCCTATAGTAGGATCTTTGAATAACAACACTGCAATAACATAGATCATATCAAAAAAACCAATTAGAACTAAGGATAAGTTAAGCGGAAAAATAAATAAAGCAGGAAAAGCTACACATAACATTGGCATAAAACAGCTAGGTGCGGCCGTATCGCTGAACACATCTATCAATATTATAAAAACAAAAAGAATACACTCAAATAATATACACAGTGCATTAATAAATTTTGTACTGTTTAAGCCCTTTTTCATATACAAAAAGGTTATCAAATAAAACAATAGCGACACAGGAAGAAAAATTATATGCTGAGGAGATGCCTTCCAGCCTTTTATGATAAACGGCGTTGCAAAAAGAAAGAGTACAAGCAAAATAATTGTTGCTAAGCTAAGTCTCTCCAATATGCGAAGATTGAGCTTTGCAATTTCATTTTTCTCCTTGCTGAAGTATTGCCGTCTATTTTTAATATTATTCTTTATAGTATTATATATTATTTTCACATCAACCTGCCTCCTCTCGTTTTGCAGATTTTTTTTGTCATTAAAAATATTCAACCAGACTATATAAAAGTTAAGTACAACGTAATCCGTTTAATTGTTTTCATTTATTGCTTTAATAATTTCTTCGTATTCATTAGTAATATCAGGCATCATATCAACTGCTCCTTGCCAGTCTCCAGCTCGAAGAGACTCTACCTGACAAGTTAGCAAGCTGAATAAAACGGTCATAGAAAGATTACCGCTGACTCCTTTAAGGGTATGTGAAGCAGTAAGCGCTCCGTCCTTATCATTTGCCGCAATTGCATCGGTCAGCTTTTTATAATTTTCGTCTGTAACAAATTTATTTAAAAATCGTTCAAAAAGGGCTTCGTTTCCCATAAATCGCTCCAGTGCAGAATCTACATTTATATTTGCTTCACTCAGCCGTTTTTTTCTTAAAGTATCCATTATTGATCCTCCTACATATTGTTTTTTGTATATAAATGATGCAAAGTTTCTTCAGCAGAAAAAAAGCAATCCAAAAGATGGGGATTAAACACTCCGCATTGACCATCACGAATCATCTCTAAAACCGTCTCTCGCGGAAAAGCATTCTTATAAACCCGTTTACAGCTAAGTGCATCATAAACATCAGCAAGAGATACGATTTGAGCGCCAAGTGAAATCTCATCACCCTTCAGTCCGTCCGGGTAACCTCGTCCGTCCCAGCGTTCATGGTGATGCCGTGCAATATCATATGCATAATAATATATGCCGTTTTCACGAAGCTGCGGAATTTTTTCCAACAAACGCGCACCTTGTATAGTATGAGTTTTCATTATTTCAAACTCTTCCGATGTCAGCTTGCCGGGCTTGCTGAGAATATAATCTGGAATAGCTATTTTTCCCACATCATGCATAATAGACGCTAAAGCAATGTTTTTTATATCATCTTCGCTCAGACCGTCGCCCATTTCCGTATTAGTCAGCAAAAACTCTGTTATATCGTGAATACGCCTAACGTGCTCGCCCGATTCACCGTCACGAAACTCAATAGCCGTCGACAGAGCTTCAATCATACCTTGATTCAGTTCAATGATCTTCTGCGATTTTTCCAACAGCTCCAAATTCTGCTGCTCTACCCTGTTGCCCAGACGCTTACGCACCTGAAACAGTTCTACAATGGAGTTTACCCGCCTTAAAACCAAATACGGTACTACAGGTTTAAGTATTACGTCCATTACACCCAGTCTGTAGGCTTTCTCAATCGTACTGTCATTAGCCTCAGCAGTAATCATAAAAACAGGAATTTTCCCCTCAAGACCAGCCTCTCTTAAATGATGAAGCACCTCCAGACCGTCCATTTCCGGCATCATTACATCTAAAAGAATTGCACAGTATTTTTCAGGATCATCAAGAACCTTTTTCAGACCGACTTTTCCGTTTTCCGCCTCTTCAGCTGTGTAGTAATTAGAAAAAATATTATCTAAAATACCACGGTTGATCTCATCATCATCTACAATAAGAATATGATCACCTGAAATATAATTATTTTTCTTCAACATAGAAGATTTCATAATTTTCTCCTCACAAATCAAACACTAATTTCTTATATTCTATTTTATAATATTTTTATAAAATTTGCAAATACATCTTATCTAAAAATTTTTTCACTTATATCTTCCTGCTTTTTGATATTAATGCAAAACAAACTGCCTGCTGTAAAATCCGGCTTATCGGTCAAACAGTTTTGTCTTTACTATCTATATCGTTGTCAATCACAGAAATCTTTACATTACCAAAAAAGACGCAATACACCTCAGCGTAAAACGTCTTATCTTAAATATATTTATTTAAAAATTGTGCAATGCAGTTAATTGCTGACTTTAAAAGCCCCGCATTTACATATATCGGAATAACCGATCTGCACATATTTTTTCATCTCCTTATATTGTTGTTTTAGTATAATATCATAATTCGATTATAATGTCAATAAGATTAACAATTCTTATTTTGAAATATATAACTTGACGAAGTATCATTAGATATGATAAAATAATTATACATTATTAAATACATATTAAGTAATTTAGCTGTACTATAAAAAATAATAAGAAATAATAAGTTTTTTGATCTCAAAATTTTGGTTGGTCAATACTTAACAAAATTGGGAGTTGTATGATTTATGAAAGGAAAAGTCAGAGTTAAAGAAAAAAGCCTTACCGCGACGATAATAATGATCGTTGTTTTATCAGTGCTTTTTGTTACCGCATATTTTCAAAGCAGTTCAATTATAAGACATCGCAGTCTAAGCCGTATGGAAGAAGGCGTTAACACCGTAATTGAAGAGATTACAGGTAAACTCAGCAGAGACAGTAAAATTTTGAATTCTGCTGCAAACATTCTTTCCACAGCTGATAACTTTGATACTGAAACTATGAAAGAAGCAATGACTGCATTTTCACCTCTTATGGAAACTATGAAGATGAATATTCTTATGCCTGACAATACAGTTATTTCTGCTAGTGGTAATGCAATGGACGGAAGCAATTCGATTTCTTTTGAGAAAGAAGCACCGTTAGGAGAACACGTTTCCAATCGTATGAGCAGTATTATTGACGATAACACTCTCATTCTGAGGCATTTTGTTCCTATAATCAAAAACGGGGAAACTGTCGCTCTTCTCTTTGGTGTAACAAGACTTTCTGAACTGCCAAAGATTATGAATATAGATAATATATACAACGCCAGTGCAAGCGTTTTTATTATCGACACTGAAAACGGCGATTTTATTATGGACACATGGCATAAATCGCTAGGTAATATAAAAGATTTTAAACTGCGTAAAACACGCGGTAAAAACAGCTGGGATGACAATTTGCAAAAACTGATGAACAGAGAAACAGGGTATATTGAATATAAATCCCAAAAATCTAATGAATGGACTTATCTTTACTATTCTCCCGCAAAAATCAATCAATGGACAATTGCTGTTTCTGTACCGAAAAAAGAAGCCTTTCAAAGCGTGTACGCTATACGGCGTGTTTGGTTGGTAATTGCAAGTCTTGCGGTAATAGCTGTTGCCATTTATTATCTCTGGGTTCGCAAGAACGCCAAATTAGCCGTAAGCAAAGCTGTTGAACAAGCTGTTTTGGAAGAAAAACTTCAAAAGGCAGAGGCAGCGGAGCACGCAAAGACAATGTTTTTATCAAATATGTCCCACGATATCCGTACTCCTATGAATGCCATTATTGGCTTTACTACCCTTGCCGAAACAAATATAGATAACAAAGAGCGAGTTCAAGATTATCTTTCTAAAATTTTGTCATCAAGCAATCATCTGCTTAGTCTGATAAACGATATTCTTGATATGAGCCGTATAGAAAGCGGCAGACTTAATATTGAAGAAAAAGAATGCAGTATTTCCGATATATTCAGGGATATGCGTAATATTATTCAGACACAGATGCATCAAAAACAGCTTAATTTTTATATGGATACCATTGATGTAATAGACGAAGATATTTATTGCGACAAACTGCACATAAATCAAATTCTTCTTAATTTACTAAGCAATGCTATTAAGTTTACTCCTGCCGGCGGTTCTGTTTCACTTACAATAAAGCAAAAAGACGGTGCTCCTAAGGGCTACGGTGCATACGAGATAAGAGTTAAAGATACCGGAATTGGTATGAGTCAAGAATTTGTTAAGCACGTTTTTTCTCCTTTTGAACGTGAGAGAACATCTACTGTTAGCGGTATTCAGGGAACAGGTCTTGGAATGCCTATAACAAAAAGCATTGTAGAGACAATGGGCGGTACAATCGAGGTTGAAACCGAAAAAGGAAAAGGCACTGAATTTATAATTAATCTTGAGTTTCGTCTTCAAACCGAATCTAAGCAGATCCACCCTATAAACGAGCTTATGGGACTGAGAGCGCTTGTAGTTGACGATAATTTTGATACCTGCGACAGTGTTACAAAAATGCTTATACATATAGGTATGCGTTCAGAATGGACATTGCACGGCAAAGAAGCAGTTCTGCGAGCAAAGCAGGCTATAGAAATAGGTGATGAATATTATGCTTATATCATCGACTGGGCATTACCTGATTTAGGCGGTATAGAGGTAGCAAGGCAGATACGTTCTTTGGTCGGTGAGAACATACCTATTATTATTCTCACTGCATATGACTGGAGTGCTATTGAAGACGAGGCAAGAGAAGCCGGAGTTACCGCATTCTGCAACAAGCCGATTTTTATGTCCGAACTGAGAGACACTCTTTCATCTGTAATCAACAAGGCGGAAATACATACAAAGGAACCGATTATTCCTAATACATCGGAAGAACTCAAGGGAAAGCGTCTGCTTCTGGTAGAAGACAATGAATTAAATCTTGAAATAGCACAAGAGATCTTAACAGAAAGCGGATTTTTAGTTGAAACAGCAGAAGACGGTACAGTTGCTGTAGATAAGGTAAAAAATTCAAAACCGGGTTATTACGATTTAATTCTTATGGATGTACAAATGCCTATCATGAACGGTTATGAAGCTACAAAAGCAATTCGTGAACTGGATAACCAAGAGCTAGCCAATATTCCTATAGTGGCTATGACTGCAAATGCTTTTGATGAAGATGTCAAACTTTCAATGGAAGCTAAAATGAACGGACATTTAGCAAAACCGATTGATGTTAATAAACTTATGGAAACGCTGCAAGAAATATTAGCAAAGTAAATACAAAACAAAAAAGGCACATATAAACGGCTTAAACGAAATGTTTAAGCCGTTTTTTCCTGCTTCATAGCAATTTTAAAATAAGAACTGCTATGAAATTCTTCTATTTATTTTGCCTTTTTGCCTGAATAAATGCGCAACAAAACTTGAGCAACACACTACCCGAAAATCAATATACTTATCCTTTACAAAGAAATGAAGAAAAAACTGGCTCAGTTTAAAACGCTTTCAAAATCAGAGAAGAATGTTCCTAACACCGAGCTTACGGAATTAAACATAAAAAAGGCTGAATTTGTTTTTGTTATACAAGAAAATCGGTTGACACATAAAGCATCACCGATTTATTTTTATCATCACATTTAGCTAGTGTTATTTTACATCAATACAAAATTCATTATTTAATAATTTTAGGTGAATTAGTAACATTTTATTCCTTTTCTCAAATTGAATTTCATTGATTACTACATTTTGAGTTATCATTAACATTTATTAATTGTTTTAACAGAGGATAACTATAAATTATACTTTAAAGGAATTAGATTATGACATATGAATTAAATTCAATTAGCACAGAATTTTATA
>CANQUM010000021.1 GCA_947627045.1 uncultured Clostridia bacterium | reverse complement strand
TACATCTAAATACTAGCCTGCCGTTTTACAAAGCTAAAACATCATACAAACTTCTCAAAGGCAGAGAGCATCCGGCGGCTCGCCAGTCTTACTTCTTTCCTTTTACACCTAAATACAAGCCTGCCGTTTTACAAAGCCAAAACATCATACAAACTTTTCAAAGGCAGAGAGCATCCGGCGGCTCGCCAGCCTTACTTCTTTCCTTTTACATCTAAATACTAGCCTGCCGTTTTACAAAGCTAAAACATCATACAAACTTCTCAAAGGCAGAGAGCATCCGGCGTCACGCCGGTTAGCCTATAAGCATTGCTATTACCCTAATAATTAAATAATATGCCGCTATTGCTGCTATTGCGATTCCAAAGGATGTTCCTCCCCTTTTAACGATGGTATCACGCCTCTGTATATCCGACTGAGCAATTTTATCTATATTTACAATATCGTGCTTTGCTTTTTTAAAATACCAGAAGTTTGAAAACATTCCGCTTATTATATAAAGAGTCAAAGACAATAATCCTAGTCCTAAAAACACACCTGACCAAAGCGGCGACGCAGATATTTTTTCAGCAATATCAGCCGTTGTCATTTCAGAAGTCATACCGAAATTCAAAAGCATACTCTGCATAAAAATAGTCATAACAATTCTGAATGTCATATAGAAGAAACCGTGTCCCAGCATCTTTCTGTAAAAATAGTAATACTCAGGAAAAAGAAAAGCACAAAAATTAAACGACCTTTTTATTTTCAGCTTGGTAAATCTCATAAACTGTGCCAAAAAATAAAACTTGTTACTTCCTACATAATCAGCTATATCTTTTGCCTTTACACCGTCAATATCAGTATCTTCTTCTATTGTTACAAAATTACCCGAAAAAGGATTGAACGGCTGTCCTCCATGAAACGGTCCGTCCTGACCGCCAAATCCTTGCCCCATCGGTCCGAACTCAGAATGCGGGTTCTGCCTGTTTCCGTCATTAAAATGCTGATAATCAGATCCATTAATTAATGGAAGCCCGCAATGTGAACAAAAATTCTGATCACCGGCATTTGAATACCCGCATCTCGGACAGATTTTGTTTTCAGGCTCTGCCTCTTTTCCATTTTCCTCATCACTTTTTTTCTGATTCCAAGACATACCATTCTCATGAAGCTCTGTGTTTATACACTTTCCCTCTTGATTATAGCAATCTCTGTGATAAGGCGTTCCGCAATCGGGACATACCACTATATCGTCAGTCTCTACAAATTCCTTACCGCAGACAATACATTTTGAACCGTTGTAATTTGCCATACTTTATATTTGCTCTTTAAGAGCTTTCCTCCTTAAATAAGATTAATTACCTAATTAAATGTATTATAACACATAAATTGTGAAAAATAAAGTTATTTATTAAAATTCTTTACTTTTTATCCAAAATTAAGTATAATAGTTTTAATTAATTATTTATTTACTGGAGATAAGTATGATTATTTTAGATGAGATAAAACAAGAGCTTGCAGGCTATGCTCCAAAGCTCTCAGAATTATATGATGTTTTGGAAATTGACGCTAATAAAGTCAAACTGAAAGAACTTCAGAACAAAACTCTCAGCAGTGATTTCTGGAACGATTCTGACAACTCGCAAAAGGTGTTAAAAGAAATAAAGTCTATTGAAGACACTATAAAATCTTACACAGATACAAAGGATAAGTATGATGAAATTTCTCTTATGCTTGAGCTTGCCGAAGAAGACGATGACGAAAGTCTTGCTGTTGAGGCAAAAACAGAACTCAAAAAGTTCGTTGACGACCTCGACGCTTTAACTATTACAACTCTGCTAACGGGAGAATACGACCGCAACAATGCAATTGTATCTTTCCACCCCGGTGCAGGAGGTACAGAAGCTCAGGACTGGGCAGAAATGCTTTTTAGAATGTACACAAGATATGCTGAAAAGCACGATTTCAAAGTAACGATGCTCGATTATCTTGAAGGCGGAGAGGCAGGCATCAAAAGTGCCGCTATTTTAATTGAAGGCAGAAACGCTTACGGATTTCTAAAAAGCGAGGCAGGTATTCACCGTCTTGTGAGAATATCCCCTTTCGACAGCTCTGGAAGCCGTCATACTTCATTTGCGGCTGTTGATGTAATGCCTGAAATCGATGACAGTACACCTGTTGAAATTAAGCCTGATGACATTAAAATGGACACTTACCGTGCAAGCGGAGCAGGCGGTCAGCACATAAACAAAACCGACTCCGCAGTGAGAATTACTCACATACCGACAGGTATTGTTTGCTCCTGCCAAACTCAGCGTTCACAGCACCAGAACAGAGATTACGCAATGAAAATGCTTAAAGCCAAGCTAATAGAAATCAAAGAGCGTGAGCATTTGGAAAAAATCGAGGACATAAAGGGCGAACATAAAGAAATAGCCTGGGGAGCCCAAATCCGCTCATATGTTTTTATGCCATACACCCTTGTTAAGGATCACCGAACAAACTGCGAGGTCAAAAATGTCGAGTCGGTTATGAACGGAAATATAGACCCTTTTATAGACGCATATCTGAAAAAAGAAATTAAACAATAATAGATAAAACCGCTCGGATAATTCAAATTCCGAGCGGTTTACTTTTTATAAAAAAATTCACGTTCCACAAAATGCGAAACGTGAATAATCTTCGGTGGCAAACCGCTGGAGCTGCTACCCGGATTCGAACCGGGGACCCCTTCCTTACCATGGAAGTGCTCTACCTACTGAGCCATAGCAGCATTACAGTTTAGTATTATAACCGAATTCAGCCAAGTTGTCAATAGTTTTTAATATTATTTTCAAACGACAGGCAGTCAAATATGAATAAATTAAGAAATTTTGATAAAGTACTTGCAATTTAAAAAGAAATCTGTTAAACTGATATAGTTGCAATTAAAATAAGGATTAAAGGAGGTGCAGTCTTATGGCAAAATGCGATTTTTGCGGAAAAGGTGTAACTTTCGGAGCTGCAGTATCTCACTCACACAGAAGAACAAACAGAGCATGGAAGCCTAATGTTAAAAGAGTAAAGGCTATTGTAAACGGCACTCCTTGTCACGTTCACGCATGCACAAGATGCTTACGTTCCGGCAAGGTAACAAGAGCATAGAAAACAGCATAAGAAATATTCTTAAGACAGCCGATATTATTGTCAGCTGTTCTTTTTATTAATAAAAAATTGAAGATGAATATAAAAACATCCGCAGACTTATTTGCCTGCGGATTTCTGTTTATGATGCTTTTTTAACTGTATTAGCTTTTGTGTTAGCAGAAGTTACATTTTCATCTTTACCGTTTGAAGAAGCTTCCTGATTACTGCTTAATGCAGCTGCCTCCTGACTTTTTGCAATCATATCGTGGAAGATTATAGAACTTGATATATTCATTCTGTTTTCAGCATACTCGCTTCTTTCCATAATATAAGTCTCGTCTACAGAATCGTCATTATACCTTTCCTGAATCTTCTCAGATGTATAATTATCTCTGTCATTAGTCAAAAAGCCTGTGCTGTCTTTTAGCTTTGGCAGACCTTCAGAATAGTCGTAAACCTGATTGCACGGAATTGCGGTTACCACATTATTGTATTTCTTTAAGTCAAAGTATTCCTGCTTGGAATTTGAATAGTATATGCTGTTAGTAATAAAGTTAGCATTTGGGAAAACCACAATATTATCATCTGCATATTCACTGAAAAGGTCATGTCCCAGAGCATACTGATTTTCAAATCCGAACATATTTCCCAAAGTCGGCAAAGCGTCATACATTCCTGCAACCTTTGTTATTTCTATCGGCTCATACTCCTTATGATCCTTTGTCCAGATAATAAACGGAACCCGTCTGTTTATATTGTAGCAATACTCATCAACAGGTACATATCCCTCGTCGCCCTCCTGCAAAACAGTATCTGTGTAAGGATCATAATTAAGGTAATAGTTATATTCGCTTTCCTTGATTTTAGCGTCGTGATCTCCGTAAATTACAATTACCGTATTTTCCAAAAGCCCCTTAGAATCAAGCTCATCAATAAACTCGCCTATCGCCTCGTCCGCATAATGCACAGACTTAAAGTAGCTTCCTAGCTTTCTTCCCTCTAAAAACGGTGCTGAAGTTTCCTCATACTTTCCTGTTTCTTCGTTATACCTCTGATATTTGAAGTCTACTTCGTAATCACTGTGATTTTCTATATCAATAAAGGGAGTGTGATTTGTTAGCATTATCATTGTTCCGTAAAACTTGTTATGCTGTTTTGAAATTTGCTCGATTATATCGCTCGACTGTCTGAAAAATGATTTATCTGACAACCCAAGCCCGATAGTCTCGTCAATATCATAGTCGGTAGTGTAATTATAAAACTTATCATACCCCAGCGATTCATGCAGCTTTAATCTATTCCAATACGACCCATTGTTTCCGTGCATTGAAAATGTGTAATATCCCTGCTCCTTTAACAGCTTTTCTATTGATACATAAGTTCTGTCGCAGTAATTTATGGCAACAGTTCCGCTTGATGCAGGCATAAGCGATGTGTTAAAAGTAAACTCCGAGTCAGAACTTGTACCTACGCTTTCCTGAGCATAGAAATTAGAAAAATATATACCTTCCTTTGCAAGTTTGTTAAGATTTGGCGTAAGCTCTTTTCCGTTGATTTTTGTATCCATAGTAAACTGCTGAATACTTTCTGCGTGAATAGTTATAACATTCTTACCTTTAAAAATATCCGTATAATCATTGTCATCGCTTACCGGATCGGCTTCTTCTTTGTCATCAAAAAAGGCATGAAATGTTTCGGCACTTTCCTGCTCTCCGAACAGAACATTTAGCTGTGCATTTGTACTTGTTACAACATCACTAAATGTATATGTGTAAAGCCCGAACGCAGATAACACATACTCTCTGTTCCATGAATTTCTCAGTCTTGAAACATCAGTTCCCGTGAGAGTTGTAGCAAATATACCGGCAAATATCAAACCTGCAAATAAGGTGTTCACTGCCGCCATCTTGGAATTTCTCTTGCTTATTTTCTCTAATCTTTCAAAATAATGAGTTTTCTTCTTTCTCAATATAATATAAACCGCTGTATAGATTACAATAGACAATAAAAAGACAAGATCCTTAGCCTCTAAAATACTCTCTGTTACAGCGTCAAAAACTCCTCCGAGCTGCGACGCCGTTGACAAAAGCGATACCGATATAAAAGACTTGTAGTTGGTATAGTATATTGAATCTGCCATTGTCAGTATCGAAAACAAACTTACCCAAATTATATAGTATACAAATCTTCTTTTGGGTCTTATAAAATAACCGAACAGACCTATTATCAATATAACTGCAATATCTGCAAGTAAAGGCTTTATTGAAAAATAATTCTTAACTGTAAAAAAACGCAACACTGTTGAATTCAGCAGCATCAAAATCACATATGTTAAAAACAAAATATTATCTTTGCAATACTTGATTATTCTTTTTCTTATCTTATTAAGAGTACTCTTTATATTATAAAATTTACTTTTATCCTTTGCAGACTGATCATCCAAACTATTTGAAATGTTTTTCTCCACTTCGGCTGACCTCCTGAAACTAATCATTGATAAGCCAATAACACATTTTTCTGTAATTCTCTTTTTATACTAATTAAATATTATAACAAATCCCTCTTTTTTTGTCAACCGGCGAGCCGCCGGTGGCTTTGCTACCTTTGGAAAGTTTTCAGAACGTGTTTACTTTGCACAACGGCAGGCTAGTACTTTGTTGCAATAGGAAAGAAAGTTTTATTGATGACCAGCGAGCCGGCAGGGTTACCCCTGCACGCAGTCTGCCTTTAATTTTACTTTTTTGCAACGGCAGACTAGCACCTATAAGCTGGAAACCTGTTTCAAGACCGGCAAACTTTTAGCAGCTCCGCCGCCAAAGAAAAATCAAAAATCAATAAGAGCGTTCAGGGGTTACCTGAACGCTCATGTGTTTATAAGATATTTAATCCCGCCGTTTATCAAAATCTTTTTTTGAAAACTTATTAAAAGCGACAGTACCTTTGCAGTGGCTTATTGCTCAATTGTCTTGGTCGTAAGTTTCCTGAAAAAATTTGGCATAATCAGTTCTTTTCTCTTTCATAAACGCAATAGCCGTTCTCGGATGACAGTTAAATCTTCCTGTCAGCAGATAAGGAACATCGTATCCCCATACCAGACCGTCGTTGTGCAGCTTGACCATATGCTTTTCTATGAAGTCAAGAAGCGGAACTAAATTGTACTTAGGATTCTTTAAAAATCCGAGCAAGGTTTCCAAAGCACAGTTACCTGCACCTCTGCCTAGCGACCTTACAGTACCGTCAAGATAACTTGTTCCCATTATCATTGACTCAATTGTATTAGCAAAAGCCAACTGCTGATTGTCGTGCGCGTGAATACCAATTTTCTTATTATATTTTTCACCGAACTCTAAGTATTTAGCCGTAAGTCTTCTAATATCCTCAGGATATAAAGCGCCATAGCTGTCAACAAGGTAGATTATATCAACACTGCTCTTGCAAAGAAGCTCAAGAGCCTGATCTAGTTCGCCATCGTTTGCAGTAGAAACTGCCATAATATTTGCCGAAGTCTCATATCCCTTGTTGTGAAAATTCTCTATCATTTCTATACAAGACGGAATCTGATATACATATGTAGCCGTACGCATAAGGTCAACAACGCTCTCGCTCTTAGGCAGAATGGTATCCATATCAGTTCTGCCAACATCAGCCATAACAGAAATCTTTAAATCGCTGTCATTTTCACCGACAATTCTCCTTATAGACTCCTCATCACAAAACTTCCACTCGCCGAAATCCTCTTCTGAAAAAATCTTCTTTGAAGCCTTGTAACCAAATTCCATATAATCAACGCCCGCAGCGATATTTGTCTCATATAAATCCTTTACAAACTCGTCTGTAAAGCGAAAATCGTTTACCAATCCGCCGTCTCTGACAGTTGCGTCAACAACCTTTAAATCGTCTCTTACAGAAATCAAATTGCCTCTTTTAGTTTCACTCATAATTATTTTGCTCCTAAATTGGAGCTTCCTCCTTTCACTGTTATGATAATTATATTGCACTTTTGGGTTTTTATGGTTTAAAACTTTAACGCTTTAAAGCCAACTACTACATTATATACAAGTAATCCTTATTTGTCAAGCATTTTTTTAATTTATTTTTGATCAGCCTCTCGTGTGAAGAAAAAAACAGCATCTGAGCTAAAAAATTTATTTATAATTTAGATTTATCAAAGCTAATGATGTTATTAATCAAACATTAAATCTAAACAGAACAATATCTCCGTCCTGCATAACATAATCCTTGCCCTCAAGTCTCATAAGACCTTTTTCCTTAACATGAGCCATAGTTCCGCAAGCCATTAAATCGTCAAACGAGACCACCTCAGCACGAATAAAACCCTTTTCAAAATCAGTGTGAATTTTTCCTGCCGCCTGAGGAGCTTTTGTTCCCTTTTTTATAGTCCACGCACGAACCTCCGGTTCGCCTGCTGTAAGAAAAGATATAAGTCCAAGAAGTGAGTATCCCTCTTTAATAATTCTTCCAAGACCTGAAATTTCAAGACCAAGCTCTGATAAAAACATCTGTTTATCCTCATCGTTCATATCTGCAATCTCTGCCTCGATCTGAGCGCAAATAGGCAAAACAGCACTTCCCTCTTCTTTCGCATGCTGACAAACTATTTTATAGTTTTCATTAGTTTCTATGTTGTTTGTAAAATCATTTTCAGATAGATTTGCGGCATAGATGACAGGCTTATTAGATAAAAGAGGAGTTTCCTTTATCCACTCTGTTTCATCATCGGTCATTTCAAAACTTCTTGCAGGCTTTCCGTCCTCTAAGTGTGCCTTAAGCCTTTCTAACAAATCAACTACTCCTGCAAGAGATTTATCGCCCTTCATTGCCTTTTTGGTTCTGTCTAAACGTCTGTCAATCATCTCAACGTCTGAAAAAATAAGCTCTAAATCTATAGTTTCAATATCACGGCTGGGATTTATACTTCCGTCAACGTGAATAATATTATCGTCCTCAAAACATCTAACAACGTGAACTATTGCGTCAACCTCTCTGATGTTTGAAAGAAATTTGTTACCCAGTCCCTCACCTTTGGAAGCGCCCTTTACAAGACCTGCAATATCAACAAACTCAAGTGTTGCAGGAGTAAATTTTACCGGATTATACATTTCCCTTAATTTGTCAAGACGTTCGTCAGGAACAGATACTATTCCCACATTCGGCTCTATAGTGCAAAACGGATAATTAGCCGATTCTGCACCTGCATTTGTAAGTGCATTAAAAAGCGTACTTTTTCCAACATTAGGCAGTCCTACCATACCTAGCTTCATATAAATTATCCTCCTGAATAATAACAATATTTCTCTATCTTGCGTCAACAAAGCCAACCTTGTGATATACCTTTGAAAGAATTCTGTTTGTTATTCTCATTGCAGACTCCACTCCGCTTGTATAACACTCTTTCAAATAAGCCTTATCGGCAATAAGTCTTGCAAAATCATCTCTTACCGGCTTTAAGTAATCAGCAACTGCTTCTCCTACCGCCAGTTTGAAATCACCATAGCCTTTTGACGCAAACTCACTCTCGATCTCATCATAGGTCTTGCCGGTAACGCAAGAATATATTGACATAAGATTGTTTATCCCGTCCTTGCCCTCACGATAGCAAACCTCTGTTTCACTGTCGGTAACTGCTCTTTTAAACTTTCTGATAATAGTATCTTTATCATCGAGAATATAAACAGTAGCATTCTGATTTTCGTCCGACTTTGACATCTTCTTAGTAGGGTCTGCAAGAGATTTAACACTAGCTCCCACAGGCGGTATATAAGGCTCAGGCAGTTTGAAAAACTCACCGTACTTATTATTAAATCTGCCAGCAACATTTCTAGCAAGCTCTAAATGCTGTTTTTGATCAGCGCCGATCGGAACTAAATCCGCATTATAAGCCAAAATATCCGCAGCCATAAGAACAGGATATGTAAATAACCCTGCGTTGACGTCATCTGCGTGCTTTTTAGATTTATCCTTAAACTGGGTCATTCTCGAAAGCTCTCCAAACTGTGTTGAACAAGCTAAAATCCAATTAAGCTCAGCGTGGCATTTATTATGGCTCTGGAAAAAAGCTATCGACTTTTTAGGGTCAATTCCACAAGCTAAAAGCAGTGCATAAGCCTGCAATGAATTTTGTCTAAGCTTGGCAGGCTCTTGTTTAACAGTTATAGCGTGCAAATCGACTATCGAATATATACAGTTATATTCGTCCTGTAAAGTTCCCCAGTTGCGTACCGCTCCTAAATAGTTACCAAGCGTAAATACACCAGTCGGCTGAATTCCGCTGAAAATAATCTTTTTTTCTTTATCAAAATCAGGCATAGTTAATCTCCTTTATTGTTTTTATTTTATGCTTTCTCCTGTTTCTTGCACCCAGCTGACAGCCGTCTGTTGTACAATGTAAACACATTGCACGTATATTACAAAGGCAGAGTGCCTCCTGCGGCTCGCCGGCTAGCCGAACATTTCTCTTGAAAGCTTTCCTATAAGCTCGCAGCCCTTGATGATCTGCTCGTCAACAGGCGTTGAGAAGTTAAGTCTAAACGACGTAGTTCTATCGGTTTCATTAATAGTAAAAGCCGTTCCAGGAACAACAGCTACTTTAAATTCGGCAACAGCCCTTTTGCAAAATCCCATCATATCACAGTCATCGGGCAAAGTACACCATATGAATAATCCGCCTTCAGGTCTTGTAAATTTGACCTTGCTTGAAAAATTCTTTTCAATTTCACAGAGCATAAGTTCGCATTTATGCTTATAAATCTTTCTTATGTCAACAAGGTGTTTTTCCATATTACAGGTTGAGAGAAATCTCTCTGCCAGAATCTGCGCCCAGATGTTCGTATGAACATCTGATACCTGCTTACACACAATAATTTTAGATATAATTTCCTTTGGTGCTGAGCAGTATCCAACTCTGATTCCCGGTGCAAGAACCTTTGAAAATGTTCCTGAATAGATAACCCTGCCGCTCTTATCCATACTCTTTATAGATTGAATATCCTCACCCGCAAAGCGAATATCACCGTAAGGATTATCCTCTAAAATGAAAATATCATACTTCTCAGCAAGCTCATAAACCTGCTTTCTCTTTTCAAGAGACATAGTAAGCCCTGTCGGATTCTGAAAATTCGGAATAAGATAAATAAGTCTTGTATTCTTATTTGACTTGATTGCTTCCTCCAGCTTTTCAATGTTAATACCGTCGCTTTCAAGCTCAACGCCAACTAGATTCACATTATAAGACTTAAACGCATTAAGCGAACCGATAAAAGACGGCGCCTCGCAGATTATGGTATCTCCCTCGTCGCAAAGGACCTTTGCAGCGAGTTCGTTTGATTGCTGTGCACCCGAAGTTATTATTAATTCGTCAGTATCTGGATCAAAATTGCCCTGAACCGCCATTCTTTCTTTTAGAACCTCTCTTAGCGGTGTATATCCCTCAGTTACAGAATACTGCAAAGCCAAAATCGGATTTTGCTCCAAAATCTCATTTGAAATTCTCTTTACGTCCTCCACAGGGAAAGCCTCTGGCGCCGGATTTCCCGCCGCAAAAGAAATAACCTCAGGGTCTGACGTAAATTTAAGTATTTCACGAATGGCGGATGCCTGAAGATGCGATACTTTTTCGGAAAAATTATAATCCATCTATAATCATGCTCCTTTTGACATTTTGATGTAATTAAAAATATTATAGCACATATTGTCATCTAAAATCAATAAGTTATAAGCAGAAATAAGAAATAAAAGTAAGAGAAAACTGTGGTCTCTTACTTTTATCCTGATTTATTAATTTTTCTAATCTATTAACTCTAACAGCTAAATTATCACTGGCTCTGCTGCTTTTTCTGTTTTATTTTCTTTCTAAGTTTTTTGGGCAGATCTTGTATATCATACTCTTCTTCAATGAGCTTTTCATAATAATCGCATACTTCGTTTACCTCACCTTGCGCAATAAGTCTGCCATGCTCAAGCAGAATTGCCTTATTGCAAATTTCTCTTATTTGGTCGGTATTATGAGAAACAAAAAGAACAGTTACATTACTCTTCATCATAGACCTTATCTTGTTAAGACTTTTCTTCTTAAACTGCCTATCACCAACTGACAGCACCTCGTCAAGAATAAGTATTTCAGGGTCAACAATAGTTGCAATTGAAAATCCGAGCCTTGCTCTCATTCCGGAGGAATAATTTTTTATAGGTACGTCAATAAATTCTCCAAGGCCTGAAAATTCGACAATTTCATCATATTTTTCTTTCAAAAACTCCCTTGAATATCCCAAAACTGTTCCATAAAGAAATATATTTTCTCCGCCTGTATACATTCTGTCAAAACCTGCTCCCAGCTCAAGAAGCGGCACGATTTTTCCTTCAACTTTTACTTGTCCTTCAGTTGGCTTAAAAACTCCGGAAATTATTTTCAAAAGGGTAGATTTTCCCGCTCCGTTCAGACCAAGTATTCCCACTCTGTCTCCCCGTTCGACTTTGAATGAAATGTCTTTCAAAGCCCAAAATTCATTATAGTGAAGTTCTTTTTTCAACAGCTTTATAACATACTCTTTTACATTGTCCACTTTTTCCTTACTGAGATTGAATTTCATTCCTACATGAGAGACATCAAGTATTGTTTTACCCATAATTATAACTATGCCCTCCTTTGAGCATTCCTTCTTTTTTTGAATCTTCATTTTGAAATTGCTAATAAACAAAATGTTATATGTGCAATATAAAATCATCCTGCTTTTTGTAGAAAATAAAGAATCCGAAAAGTACAGTCGCAAAACTGAACAGTGCAGCATAAAGCATTCCGTAAGGGTGCAGAGGTTGACCTGAAAAAGCATCTCTGAAGCCTTCTATGAGCCTATATAACGGATTGAACTTGAAAAGATTAAGCATCCAGCCTTCAAAGCGGTTTATTGTATAGAAAATCGCACTCGTATACATAATAAGCATTGAAGCAACTTCCCAAATATATTCAACATCTCTGAAAAATACATCTACTGTTGAAAGTATCATTCCAACGCCGAAAGTTAAAAAGAAAATCAGAAGAAGAGGAATTATTGCCTGCAGCATATACCATGAAGGCTTAACTCCCATTACAATTGCCGCTCCGAACAAATCAATAAGCGAAATAAGAAAAATTACATAGGTGTAAAGCGTAGATGACAGCGGATATAAATATTTAGGAACATAAACCTTTTTAATCATAGGCGCATTAGCACGTATAGCACGCATTGCCGTCTTGGTCCCCGACGAAAAATAAGAATACATCAAACGTCCAATAAGTATATAAAGAGCAAACGGAATACGCAAGCCTTGAGCGTCCCTGCCTAACAGCTTTGTAAACACTACCGTCAAAACAGCCATTGTAAGAAGCGGCTCTATCAGCGACCATAAGATACCTAAGTATGACCTTCTGTATTTCAGTTTAATTCCTTTTTTTACAAGCTCTATCATTAAATGTCTATAGCTTATAAATTTTTGTATATACACATTCCTCATTTAATTTTCTCCATAAACTAATTTCTTTTAAACAGATTTTAATAGCTTTCAACTCATAAATCTTTATTATCGTATCTTAAATCGTGTAAATAAAACGTATAACAATTATATCACTTAACATTTTTAAATCATTAATATTATATTAACTTTTAAAAAACTTAGAATTTAATTTCCGAACAATAAATCTACAAGTCTCTTTGCAGAGCTGCCGTCGCACTTATCAAAATACTTCTTGGCGATCTTCTGCTGCTTTGTATAATCATACTGATCTATTTCTATAATTCTCTGAACAAGATCCATAGTATCAGCAACAATAGGGCCTCCTATCAATTGCATATAGTTTTTAACAAGACCTTTTTGCTCCATATGATTTTCAAAGTCGTTTGCCGTTGCATATATAGGAACATTCAGAAGCGGAGTTTCAATAAAGCTGCTGCGGTAGTCTCCTACTATCACGTCGGCAATTGCAAGAAGAGGTCTAAGTGCTATAATTCCTTTAATATCAAATGCAAAATCCTTATGCTGGTTTGCAATATGATACTTATTGTCATTTTTTACAGAACTGTGGAATACCAACACATACTCTTCTTTTAAATATTTATACATTAAAGGTACATCTAAAAACTCCAGTTTTTTATAAGGTTCTGTTCTGAATCTGTGGCTAGGAATATATGCTATAATTTTCTTACCCTTAGCCTGAGGGAATTTATCATACAATAACTGTCTTGTTTCCTCTTTGTATTTCTCATCAAAGAAAACATCAGTACAGGGGTTTCCTATTGAAACAATATTTGTAGATTCAGCATTTTTAATTGATTTTGCAAATAATTCAGAAATAGCTTCAGACGCTGTTGGGATCAACGTATATTTAACGTTTTCCTTTACCTGAATCAGCTTTTTCTCATAGGGTCCCATTTTACTGAGATCTCTCATATATCCGAAGTTCGCAGATGGAAAAGCACAAGACCAAAGCTGTATAACCTTTGTTTCAGGTCTGATGTCGAGCATACTGATTATATCTATCTGTTCTCTAATAATTATTATCTCGCTGGTTGCAAAGAGTTTAAGATTTCTTTCAGAATAAGAATTTTTCTGCATAAAATAATTGATAGTTATTCCCTTGACCTTTGAAAACTCTTTGTAAACCGAATATAATTCCGGCTTTATATCATTACCTTTTATAAATGGGTCAAAGATCAATACGCTCTTTGGTTTAACAGAATACTTACTGCATAACTTTTTATATTTTCTATTATAAATACGTCTGTTCCAAATAAATTTCTCATACTGTTTTTTAAACTCTATTTCCTTAACGTCGAACTTCTCTTTCTGTTTTTCTAAGCGTCTTTCTTCCTTTTCGTCTTCAAAAGACTGTAATATGCGCTCATATTTTTCAATATCACTATCCGACGACCTATTCAAAGTTATAGGAAGCGAATAGGTCATTCTTCCCATTGGGATTCCATCTGCCAGATCATCAAGCATTTGCTTAGAAAGCGGAGGAGCATACTCTCTCTTATCACCGTATGTTCCTACAGAATCAACCAACGGTCCTAAACATTCAGTAAATATTAAATCGTCCTCTTGATGCTCAGCATAATAATTAAATGAGAAATCAAACAATTCTCTTTCAAGCGTTTCTTCATCATTATATTGAATTTCACTGTCATAAAAATCAACACAAAACTGCTTTAAAAACCTCTCAAGTGAATATTGCAGCTCCTCATCGCATTGTATCGGCTCTATCACAGGCACAACCTTTGACCCTTCATACTTGTATTTTTCAATGCTCTTGTATGGAATATTTGCAAATAAAGCTTCAACAAATATCAGAGACTGAACATGGGTCGTAAAGTTTTTCTTGATACTAGTGCCCTCTGTAGAATAAATACTTCTCATGTAATAATAAGGAACATCGATTTCTTTACCTGCGGCAGTGTGCATAATTCTCACATGGCAATCCTGAGTGTATCCTCTGCCCCAATACTCAACAAATGCAAATTTTTCTGAAAAGTCTATCTCCTGATTAAAATATTCGTTTATAATTTTTCTTTCTTTCTCTGCATAGTCGAGAATATACTGTTTATATTTATCTGAGTTTGACAGCACAATCTTTATATCATCAAGTGTTCTCTGATCTATTCTCTCAACATCTTTTAAATACGCAAGTTCCGGAAATTCCCTTTGGAAAGTTTCCTCATCAAGGCAGGTCGCGTCAAGAAGATGACTATAGCTCTGAACTTGAGCGAAGTTGCCAAAATTAGTGAAAAACTCTTCGTCTATATCTGTTACAAATGAAGGCACACGCCATGCTCTTCGGGAACCGTAAATATACTTTGTTTTCATATCGATTCCCTTTGCTCTGATAATAGCGTCGGCAATTCTCTTTAAATGATAACCGTCCCTTGATATGAAATATAAGGTTTTAATTCCGTTTTTAAGAGCGTCTCTAACAGCGTAGCTTACATACGGAACCATATACATTGACACATGAGCATAGGCATAATAATCCTTAATGTTCGTATTAGAATCTCTGAATCTTGCGAGCTTTGCCGCTACAAGAAACGAATCATATGTGCCTATTTCCTCAACCATTGCGGTTTCGTATTCATTAAACTCAGGTATGCCGTGCACTTTTGCGGTAATTCCAAGCTGCCTCGGGCGTTTTCCGTCGGCAAATTGGCTGTCGCCGTAATGATGCCATTCTGAGAAGTTATACTCTTCAAAGCTCTTGTAAACCTCAAGATACAACAGCTTAGTTGTCTTCTGAACACCATAATCCGACGAAAGGAACAATGGAAGCTCAGCTAATACCGGATTAGCCTTATAAAGCAGCTTTCTTACAAAATCCTTTGGCAAATACATATCGCTTATGAGAATTACCTTGTCTCCCCGTTCGAGCAGTTCCTCAACAAATCCTATCTTCTCAGGAATTGGGATTGAATTTTCATACTCTGCCTCCAATTCCAGATCCTTTAGTATCTGCTTTTGCTCGTCAGTAATTCCGTAAACATACTGAATTCTGTCGAATATTTCATCAAAACTTATTTCTCTTCTTTCATCTTCACGAAGAGAGAGTGTCTTTATATAATAATCACGAACGTTTTTCTCAGCCTCCTGCCTGATTTTTGGGTACTTTTTAACCAAAAATGCAGGGAAGTTCTCTCCTGATTTTTCAATCTTCTCCTTGACATAATAGAATATTCCGATCGGATTCAATACCTTTCTTGATATAAGCGTATCAAAAATGTCAAACGAGTATAGAATAGGCAGTTCTCTTTTTTCAGGCTTAAACTCCATTGTCTTTGAAATTATCTTTTCAAATGTATCTTTGCCGGAATACTCCCAGAACAAATCGTTTATACGCTCAGTATCCTTTTGATCCTGTTTTGTATTTTCATATCCGAATGAATTTAACAGTTCGTCGAAATTATTGCATATCTTGCCCGATGTCATTTCAAGCAAATCAAATACAAGATCCCTTATAGTGTTTTCCTGACCGTAATCATAAATATATCTTACAAAGTTCTTAACTCCTGCAGCAAGCAAATCATAATAGATAGACGAATAATCAACAATTGCAAGATCTACTTTATCCATTATTTCATAAAAATCATTTGAATTATCCCAGAAAAGAAAATTAGGGCAGTCCTTATAATACTCCTTAACCTGAACGTATACCGAGTCTCGTTCCATAAGAGGGTGCATTTTGAAAATAAGAAGCGTATTATTCTCTTTAAGCTTTTCCAAAAGTGCATTTATATCAGGTATTGCCTTGCCAAAGAAATCAAAAGGAGAAGCGTCACGATATGTCGGGGCATATACCGCTATTTTTGCATCATTAGGCATACCCTTTTGTTCCAGAATGTTATGGTCATATGTTTGAATTTTTTCAAAATATTTCTGATACTCGCATCTGGGATAGCCGGCTCTTATGACCTTGTCGTCATCTATGCCGCACTGCTTCTTGAAATGCTTTTCCATAAGCGGAGAGGTTACCAAAAACAACTGATTGTTCTTATATCTTGAGTTGTGTCTGATATATTTTTTTGCGATCTTTTCAAATAAAAATCCGTAGTCTACCTTACGCTCGATTGATTTGCAGCCAACACCATGGAAAAGATTCAAAATCACTGCATCAGGATTCAAACGTGCAGGAAAGGCCTCCTTTACGTTTTCAACAACATAGACCTTTGCTTTGGGTTCATATGAATAAGCTATTTCAGAGTGGTAGTTATGAGCCTCATATCCTAGCTTTTTTATATATTCAACAGTTTCATCGTCATCGCAAAGCCAGACTGCTTTTATATCCTTTCTGTATTTATTTACATACACAAACAACCACTTAGGATTTCCCGCAAAGAGATTTCCGGCATTAAATAACCACAGCGGTCTTAAATCGGCTGCCGGATCATAAAATGAAACTATTCTGTGCTTTACCTTAGAAGCCATTTTTCTTACTACACTTCTGTTGTCCTTGTTCTGTGAATTTGAACCCATTCTTTTTCTCCTTTTAAATCGTCATTATATATTATTTATTCCTAAATAAAATTATTTCTTTCCCTTGAATTTTCCGGCTAATTTACTAAGCTTTAAAGCAATCTGTACGCTTTTTAAATTAATTATTTTATTCTTATCGGCTATGATTCTTTCTTTATCTGCTATTCTCGCTTTAAGCAATGATTTTGTCTCTGCTTGTTTATTTAATCTCTCACTCAGTCTTTTTATAGTTGCGTTTGAATGCCTGATGTACATACTAGTACGCATTATCCTCTCATCTCGTGAGCAAGAATTATAGGTAGTAACAGCCGGCTGTAACTCCGCATTAGCAATTTTTAAGTCAAATGGTGTATTCTGAGAATTGTCCTCATTTTCAAAAATATTTTCAAGACCGTTGAGTTCAAGAAATTTACGGTAATTGATAAAATTGCTTCGGTGATTTTTAAGCGGTGATTTGAAATCAGATTTTTCAATAAGATCCCATATGCTCGTTTCGCCATTTATTTCTGTACAATTTACTTTGTTTAAATTGTGATATTCAGCCAGTTCCCTCATACGAGAATCTAAAGAAATCACCAAGCTTGGAGTTCCGGAAATAACAGAAGCTATATTCCCATGAAGTCTTGATCCGAAGGTGAAATCCGCTTTAGATATAAATTTGTTCCATTCTTTAAAATTAATAAAAAATCTTACCCTATCCTTCTCGTAAAGATAATGCTCTATGCTATATGGATAATTCGGCTTATCTGAAATTCTCTCTATAGGTATACCAAAATATGTCATTTTAAGCTCTGTTGTTCTCTGAGGTATAAAATACCCGTTCGGAAAACACAAACTGCTTCTCGCTATAAAATCCAGCACATTATTCTTAGAAAGCAGAGAATTATTTATACATACAAAGGAATCCTTTGTGATCTCTGTTTCTCTTATGTTCAGGTCAGCACCAAACATATACATTGACGGACAGCCTATAACCATATGATGCAATCCTTCGATGAAGCCTAATGATGACAAATAATCAGAAGTTATCTGCCCTCTGACACCTACTATAGCCGACTTTTCAAGCACTGCATTCATAAACTCTTTAACACTTTCATCGAATGGAAAGCCTTTACTCAAATTCGGCTCAAATGGTGCGCTCAATCCAACTCCTATAACAATTACAGGTATTTTAAGACGTCTTATTATCCTTGAAAATGCTTTCAGCTTTTTTTCAAAACTCTCTCTAAATCCGTCTGCAAGAGGCAGTATAAAGCAGTCATACTTTTCGTTTATTTCATCTATTTCACTATCTGTGTAATCAATCCGATAATATGTTGAATCAATTTCTGTGCCCTCTGTCATAAGTGTACGAAAAATACTATAAGCATATACTAAATTCCCGCAATTTCTTCCTATTGAATTCCTTTCTATTACCTTGCTTGGACTGAAATTATCAAACGGAGTCATTCCCGTTCTTATTAAAATCCTTCTCATATCCTAGTCTTTGCCCTGATTTCAGAGCATTCTCCCATTAAAATAATTGATTATAAATCACTTAATATTAAGCTCGTTTGTAAATCTCCAAAGCATTTCCGAATACCAATTTTAAAATGCGTTCTGTAGCATGTCCATCGCAGGATTGCATAAACTTATTTTTAAAATCTATTACCTGATGCTTGTCAAACATCGTATCTATGTTTTTAATATAGTTTATTATCTCTTCATTCGTCTTATAAACAGGACCGGGAGTAAGTTCATCATAATCATAGTAAAACCCACGCCAGTCATTATATTCGTCTATATCGTAAGCAAAGAAAATCATAGGTCGCTCAAACAGCGAATACTCAAACACAAGCGATGAATAATCAGATATACATATATCAGAAATACACAAAAGCTCGTCTATTGACATATTTCCTGTCATATCGCAAGCGAAGCTTTTATATTCATCAGCCACCTCAGGACGATTCTTTACAAACGGGTGATGATTGAATAGCAAAACATATTCATCAGATAAATCGTTATAAAAAGCTCCCACGTCAAGTTTTTCAGATGTTTTGGCTTTTCTAACTCTTCCTCTGAATGTCGGAGCGTATAAAATAACCTTTTTTCCTTTTGCCGACGGCATAATACTGTACAGTTTTTTATAAGCTGAATTTATCGTATCTTCTCTGAAAAATGCGTCGGTTCTCGAAATTCCTGTCGCAACTATTTCAGTATCCCTGTCTTTAAGCAACATCGCTTCCTCATAAGCCCATATGACCTCAGGAGAGCTGACTGTTACATAATTAAGGTTTGCATAAAAAGGATACTGTCTTAGTGATTCAGCGTCTGAACCGAAAATCAAATCTGCAGTTGAAAAACCGAATTTTTTGAATGCTCCGCAAGCGTGCCATAATTGTATTGCTACGGTTTCCTTTCTCTTGTTAATTGCACTGAACGGCCTTGATGCCTCGTCTAAGAATACATACTTTGCAGTTGCGACTTCCTTCACCATATCTATACAGTTTTGCTCATACTCCTCTTTAGAAGCAGAGATCTCATTGAGCAAGCAAATTTTTATATCAAAATCATATTCCCTTTCAAGCACTGTGTAAATCTCACCGAAATTATTTGATAAACAATTGTATCTGGGTTCTATAAAAACGACCTTTCGTTCGTCAACAGGCTTGTCCAGACAGCTGTCATATACATCAGGAATTGTGTGATGCAAAAACTCCTCCATATGAAGCCGATTATAAGCTTTTTTTCTCTCTTTTTTCTTTTTATTCTCATATGCAATGATGCTCTTTATCAACGGCAGTTTTTTAATTTTGTACCATAGACGGTTAATCCATAAAGCTCTAATAATAATCTTTATAAAACCCATATATAATTTACTCCCTAACTTTGCACTTGCTAATCTAATGCTAATTCTATAATACGGCTTGTAGCATTTCCGTCACAGGCGCTCATAAATTTATTTTTAAAATCAATAATTTTCTGCCTGTCAAACCTCTCGCTTATATTCTTAATGTGATCTATGATCTCATCATCTGTTGTGAAAACCGGTCCGGGCGTAAGTTCATCATAATCATAGTAAAAACCACGCCAGTCGTTATAAGAGTCTATATCATAAGCAAAGAAGATCAAAGGTCTCTCAAACAGCGAATATTCAAATACCAATGACGAATAATCTGATATGCAAATATCCGCAGTGCAAAGCAAGTCCTCTATATCGCAGGTTTTAGACAAATCTGCCGCAAAGTCTGCATACTCCTCATTAATCATCGGCGGATTTTTAACATACGGATGGTGCTTTATGATTAGCACATATTCGTCCCCAAGTTCCTGATAAAAGCGCTCTACATCTACCATACCCGTTCCTGCACTTCTCACCTTGCCCCTAAAGGTCGGAGCATAAAGTATTACCTTTTTATTGCGAGCATTTGGAAAGGCTTCATAAACACGCTCTTTTGCACTTTCTATAAAATCCTTTTCAAAAAACAAATCAGTTCTTGAAACTCCTACAGGAACGACCTTGCTTTTGAATACACTGCTGTTCATAGCCTGCTCATAAGCCCAAACAATCTCAGGGCTTGAAACCGTAATATACGCAATGTTTTTATAGTAAGGATATTTAAGCATTCTTTTTTCAGAATCGCCGAATTTCAAAAGCGCGGTAGAAAAACCGAACTTTTTAAAGGCACCGCATGCGTGCCATATTTGAATAAGTCTTGTTTCTTCTCTGAGATTCACACAGCTTGTTATCTGACAAGCATCTGTAATAAATGCTGCTTTTGCAGTCGCCAACTCCTTTACACAGGCAAGACCTCTTTTCAGACATCCGAATACTCCTACTATAGTTTCACCCAGAAACTGATAAGAAATATTCAAATCTCCCCGTGCTTTTAGCTCCCTGTCAAGAACTGCATAACTGTCTGTTAAACTAAGCGAGCGAACCTCAATCAGCAAAACCTTTTTCTCGTCAATAGGTTTTCTCTTATGCAAATTATAAAAAAGCGGATAAATAATCTTCAGCGTTGCAAATTTATATATTCTTGACGCAGCTTTATTATAATACTTTTTTATTACCTTTTTTACATTCATTAATAATTTATCGTCCCGTTCTGAAAATTCAATAACTCATCTCAATTTATTTACTCATCCCAAACCATAACAGTTTTACCAATTAGCTTGTGAATATCTGTTTCAAACGCATAAGCTATATCTTTTACATCACGAACATTTATGACCGTTCCCACAATGTTCTCAAGATATGCAACTACCTCCGGCTTTTCCTTGTAAAGCTCTATAAGTCCGACAAAGTCTTTCCTTCCGCTTCGTGAGCTTCCAAAGATAGTCAGACCTTTCTCAAGCACCATTCTTGTATTTATCGGAGCTAAGTCCTCCGAAACGCCGAGAATTGAAATAGTTCCTTCAGGATTAATATAGTCGATTATTTGATTTATCGCTTTGTGAGCGGCTCCTCCGCCAACGCACTCAAAAGCGTGGTCGAGAGTTAAATCATCTGGAATTCTGCTTATATGATATGCCCCGTCAACAAATGTGAAATCATTCATCTTAGACTCGTCTATTCCGAATACATACAAATTAATTTCAGGGTGCAGGCTTTTCAAAAGCAGAGACGTGATATACCCCAGATTTCCGTCTCCCCACACACCGATATTATTTCTTCTCTTATGAGAAAATCTATAAAATCTGTCTATTGCGTGATAGCTAACGCTTACGATTTCCGTAAAAGCGGCAACTGTCTTGTTTATCCCCTTTGGCAAAAGAACAAGCCTGTCCGCCGTTGTTTCAACATACTCCTGCAAAAAGCCGTCAAAACCGCTGCCTCTGAATTTGCTCGAACGCAGATAGTTTTCAGCAATTATCTCGTCTACCTGTTCGGGAACATTCGGTATCATAACTACCTCGTCGCCTGTGTTGAATGTTCCGGTCGGATCGTACACTACCTTTCCTATCCCTTCGTGAATAAGAGCCATTGGCAGTTTCTTTGCCAAAACTTCCTCGCTTCTTGTTCCCTGATAATACCTCTGGTCTGCATTACAAATAGATAAATGTGTAGGTCTTACTATAACGTGCTTGTCGTCCAGTGTAATATCCTTAAATAATATATCAAGCTGCCGCGGTCTTTTTAGCTGATAAACTGTATTAAGCATATTACTTCTCGCCTCCTAACAGAGATTCGGCAACACGCAGATCATATGGATAGGTTATCTTTATATTAAACACTTCTCCGTCAACTAAATGTATCTCCTTGCCCTTTAAAACAAGAATCTTGCAAGCGTCTGTCAGAACAGTTTTTTCGTCCTCAGTAAGAGAATTATAAAGCTCCCTTAGCATTTTTGCCTTAAAGGTCTGAGGTGTCTGACCCTGATACATTTTTGAACGGTCCGGAATATCGGTTATAAACTTATTATTTATGCTCTCCACTATTGTATCTGTTGCAGGAATTACAGTATCGCAAGCACCGTACTCTTTAGCAAACTTCACATTTTCCTCTAAAATCCTGTGAGTTACAAACGGTCTTACAGAATCGTGAGTAACTATGATAGTGTCATCATCAAGACAGCCCTGCTCGTCTATATATTTAATAGAATTCATAATAGTTTCGTTTCTTGTTGCTCCGCCCTCTAATACTACTACATTTTCACAGTTGGGAATATATTTCTTAATCAAATCCTGTGTGTGGTTTATCCACTGCTTAGGAGATAAAACCAAAACCTTGTCAAACTCTTGACAAACAACAAACTTTTCGATGGTATGAATAATAATAGGCTTGCCGCCGACCTCCATAAACTGCTTAGGCTTTTCTACATTTCCCATTCTGGTGCCCTTTCCTCCGGCAAGAACTACTCCGTAAACATTTTTCATTATATGTCCTCCTTAACTTTCATTTTTAAATCTTTAATATAATCTAATATCCTGTCTGTTGAACTTCCATCACAAACGGTCATATATCTATCAATAAAACACTGCATTTTACTTTCATCAAAATGCGCAACAGCTTTTTCAACTGTTTCCAATGTTAAACTTTCCGCATTAATGACAACTTCAGCAGGCAGGTTCTCTATATCAATATAAAAACCTCGTTTAGCTTTGTATTTTTCAAAATCGGGTGCAAATATTAATATCGGCTTTTTAAATAATGCGTATTCAAATATTACCGATGAATAGTCGGTTATAAGCAAATCAGCAACAGCAAAAAGCATTTCAGTAGGAATGTCCGACTCATAATTCTCAGAAACAGGCTTTTTCATATGCGGATGCAGTTTTGTTATAAAGCACCAATCACCGCTTTTTGAAAGTTTATCTGCCAGCCTTGCAGCAGCTTCACTGCCCTCTGTGTAAGGATTCGCAGGATTTCCTCTAAAAGTAGGTGCCCATAGCACAATCCTTTTGCCCTCTGCATTTGGATTCTCTTTATAAAATCTTTCTTTCGCCTTTTCTATAAAATCTTCATTGAAATACATATCTGTACGGCTTACTCCGAGAGCTTTGAAAACGCTCTTGTCAAGTCTCATAGCACTTGAGAAGTGTTCAATGCACTCTTCTGACGAAACAGTTACTAAATCGTAATTCTTATAAACATTTCCTTTATAATACTTAGGAATGTCCCCTGCCGTATCATATCCGAATTTCTTAAATGCTCCGCAGGCATGCCAAAGCTGAATAACAGCAGTACCCTTTCGCTTTGCACAGGCGGAAACCGGCAGAAAATTATCGCAGATGAAAACAAATTCAGCTTTTGCATATAGTTTCATAAACTTAATTGAGTATAAAAGACTTTTTATGCTTCCTGCACTGTTAAAATCGTGATAAAATTCTAAAACCGTAAAACTATTATCACTTTTAATTCTGTTTAAAATACCCTCCATACTTACAGGACATTTATTATGATGAGCATCTGCGAAAATTACCAGGTCCTCTTTTATTGGTCTTAATCTTGAAAGAAAATAAACAATCGGCAGTATGATATTCTGAACAGCCATTTTTAAACACTGCTTAAGAAAAAATTTAATATCATCACCTGCTTTTCTCAAAATTATGAAAATCTGGTTTTCTTTTCTAATGTATACACTATGTTATTATACAACAATTTATATTATAAGTCAACAAATTAGGATTATTTACCTTGACCTGTAACTATACATAGCTAACTTTGAATATTAATATCAACACTTACGCAAAAAATGCTTAATACACCGCTTTTTTATTATTTGAATTTAAGTATTATAAATACCTTAAAAAAGCAAAAATACGCAGATTCATACAAAATCGATTAATGCTAAGTTTTGAATTCTAAATATATTGACAAACGCAAAAAATCGGCATATAATAATTATTGTAAAAAGTAAATAATTTCGGTAGGTGAGGCTACCACAGGGATAAGGGACGCTGCCGCGAAATGGTGGAGACACTGTTAGCTGGTCAACAGGAGATGTCGATTCAAGGCATAACCTAACGCAGTTCCAACGCAAAGATCCTAATGCCCTGCGAAGCTGAAGCTTGAACGTCTGTTGCAGATACAAACTTTTAAGGTATTTGTGTCAATTTATTGTATTAAATCTTCTTTAGCAGGTTCAAGCATTTCGCCTAAGCCTGATAAAGAAGATTATTTTTATTTTAATTCAAAGGAGATGAGATTATGGACAGCGGAAGTAATAATAAAAATTCAAAGCCGCGAGGGAAACTTATGCTTTTATTATGGACCTTAGCTGTCCATAATTTGATATAAGTCATACTCCGGCTATCCCGATCAAATAAATAAAAGGAGGATATGCCGATGGACGAAAAAACACTTGAGGCTGCTGCGCTTGAGCTTATTGAAAACAAGCAGTACACAAAGCTGAAAGCATTTTTAAAAGACCAGAATCCGTATGATGTTGCATCTCTTATGGAAGAGATAAATGATATGGATCTGACCCTTGTTTTCAGAATTCTTCCTAAGGACAATGCGTCTGAAATATTCTCAAATCTCTCCAGCGAGATTCAGGAAAAGCTGATAAACTCTTTTTCTGAAAACGAACTGAGAAAAGTGTTAGACGAACTGTTTTTGGACGATACTGTAGACCTTATTGAGGAAATGCCTGCAAACGTGGTGTCAAGAATTTTAAAGAACACCGATTCTCAAACCAGAAAAAGAATAAACGAAGTCTTAAACTATCCTGATGACAGTGCGGGAAGTCTTATGACTATCGAGTATGTTTTCTTTGCAAAAGATATGACCGTTGCCGACGCAATGAAAAAGATTAGGCAGGTCGGAGTTGTTAAAGAAACGATATACACCTGTTATGTAACCGAGTTTAGAAAGCTTATTGGAACAGTAGAGCTTCTTGACCTTATCACTGCCGACGAGGATACAAAAATCGAAGAGATAATGGATACAAATGTTATCTATGTAAACACTCATGACGATCAGGAAGAGGTTGCAAACACAATACGCAAATATGACCTTATGGCAATTCCCGTTGTAGACAACGAAAACAGAATTGTCGGAATTATCACAGTAGACGACATTATCGATGTTATCCACGAGGAGACTACTGAGGATATTCAGAAGATGGCAGGTATTTCGCCTACCGACGAATCATATTTCAACACCTCTGTTTTCTCCCACGCAAAAAGCAGAATACCCTGGCTTTTATTCCTTATGCTGTCGGCTACCCTTTCAGGTGCCGTTATAAACCACTATGAAAGTCTTTTGGTTTCAATACCTATACTGTTTTCATTTGTTCCTATGCTGACAGGTACAGGAGGAAACTGCGGTTCGCAGTCGTCAACTATAGTTATAAGAAGCCTTGCTATGGACGAAATCGAATTCAAAGACTTCTTTAAAGTTATGTTTAAGGAATTTCGGATAGCTCTTTTGGTAAGCTTTGTTTTAGCAGCGGTAAACGGCGTAAGAATCTGGTTAGTATACAGAAATGACGCTGATATAAATTCCGCATTGCTGGGTTTTGTGATTGGACTTTCAATAATCGCCACAGTAGTCCTTGCAAAAACAGTAGGCTGTGTGCTTCCAATGATTGCAAAGAAGCTTCACTTTGACCCGGCAATTATGGCAGCACCTCTTATCTCAACGATTGTGGACGCCTGTTCAGTATTTTTATACTGCAATATCGCAATAAAAATATTTGATATACTTGGATAAGATATTATATTTTCTCATTAAAGCAGACCACCGCAAAAGCGGTGGTTTTTATTTTAGGTAAAAAATTCTTAAATAGGTCTTGACAACTAGGAAAACTTAGGTTATAATACATATTTGTAAAGGCTGTTTGCTTTACAACGATGTTGTTTACATTAGTTTTCAGCGTTTTCTAATAATTCAGAGGAGTTAGATTTCAATGGCAAAAAATCTTGATATAACCATACTTATTGATATTTACGGTTATATGCTTACAGATAAGCAAAAAGACGCTCTTGAACTCTATTACTTTGATGATTTATCGCTTGCTGAAATCGCCGAAAATCTGGGAATAACAAGGCAAGGCGTTCGTGACAGCATTAAGCGGGGCGAGGAAACTCTTATTGACCTTGAAGAAAGGCTGGGCTATCTGAGAAAGATACGAAAGTACGACGACTTTATAAAAAATTTGAAAGAACAGACAAAACTGATTATTGAAGAATGCAAGACAATCAGCTTTACAAGAGGAATAGTCGCAAGAAGTGAGGCCATAATCGGTTATATCGACCAAAACAGCAATCTTTTTGAGATTGAGGAAAACACTGACGCCCCAAAAGAGCGTGGATTTAATATAGTACGGTAAATAATTGCCGCTTCTGCTGACTTTAAGGGGTTGATAGGCTTTGCTCAAAAGCGGGCTTAACAAATTTTAATGTGTGCAATAAAAAATTATCTATATTTAACTTATCAACTGTCAATTAATTAAGGAGTTTATTATGGCGTTTGAGGGTCTTTCAGAAAAATTAAACGGCGTTTTCAAGCGTCTGAAAAATAAGGGTAAGCTGAACGAGTCGGACGTTAAAACAGCAATGCGAGAAGTCAAAATGGCACTGCTTGAAGCCGACGTCAGCTACAAGGTAGTCAAGGATTTTGTTTCAAAGGTTTCAGAACGTGCTGTCGGCGAGGAGGTTTTAAACAGCCTTACTCCGGCACAGCAGGTCATAAAAATAGTAAACGACGAGCTTGTCGCTTTGATGGGAGAGTCAAATGCTAAAATTAACTTTCCGAATAAGCCTCCGTGCATCGTTATGATGTGCGGACTTCAAGGAAGCGGTAAAACTACCCACTCGGCAAAGCTGGCAAAATACTTCAAGGAAAAGCAAAGTAAACGTCCGTTGCTTGTTGCCTGCGACGTTTACCGTCCTGCCGCTATCGACCAGTTAAAAATCGTCGGTGAAAAGGCAGGAGTTCCCGTTTTTGAAATGGGACAAATTGACCCACGAAAAATCGTAAAGGAAGCCTTAAAGCACGCTAGCGACCACGGAAACGACCTTGTTTTGCTTGATACTGCAGGACGGCTTCATATAGACGAAGAGCTTATGAAAGAGCTCTCTGATATAAAGAAAATTGCAGAACCTGATGAGATCATACTTGTTGTAGACGCAATGACAGGACAGGACGCAGTTAATGTTGCCGAGAGCTTTGATCAAGCGCTCGGTATAGACAGCGTAATTTTAACAAAACTCGATTCCGATACAAGGGGCGGTGCGGCACTTTCAGTTTTGGCTGTTACGGGCAAGCCCATAAAGTTTGTCGGAATCGGCGAAAAGCTGGACGAGTTTGAGGTATTCCACCCTGAGCGTATGGCGTCAAGAATTCTCGGAATGGGCGATATGCTCACGCTGATCGAAAAGGCATCCGAAACTGTTGATGAAGAGGACGCTAAGCGTTTTGCAAAAAAAGTTAAGAACAGAGGAAGCTTTGACCTTAATGATCTTTTAGAACAGCTCAAGCAGATTCAGAAAATGGGTTCAATAAGGTCTCTGATCGGAATGATTCCCGGTTTGGGAAATCAAATCAAAGACGCAGACATAGACGAAAATCAGTTTACACGGCTAGAAGCGATGATCCAGTCTATGACGCAGAAAGAAAGAGAAAAACCGAACATTATAAATCCCAGCCGAAAACGCAGAATAGCTTCGGGAAGCGGAACTAAAGTCGAAGACGTAAACCGTCTGCTGAAGCAGTACGAGCAAATGAACAAAATGATGAAGCAGATGTCAGGCATGGCAAAAGGAAAAATGGGCAGAAAGCAAATGCGTAATCTGCTCGGCGGAATGGGCGGAGGTATGCCGGGAATGCCTGGAAACAACGGTTATCACGGAAGCGGAATGCCGTTTTAGTATTTAAGTTAATTATTGCAATAGCATAATTTATATATTTTGTTTTGGAGGTGAAATTAAAATGGCAGTTAAAATCAGACTCAGAAGAATGGGCGCTAAGAAGGCTCCTTTCTACCGTATTGTTGTTGCTGATTCAAGATACCCTAGAGACGGTAGATTCATCGAGGAAATCGGATATTACGATCCTACTAAAGAACCTTCTGTTGTAAGTGTTGACGGAGAAAAGGCTAAATCTTGGATCGCAAACGGCGCACAGCCGACCGACACAGTTAAAACACTGTTAAAGAAAAAAGGTATACTTTAAGATCTGAACAAAAGCAGGAGTTTTACACAAACCCCACATAACAACATCTATTACTTATCCTGCTTTTTAATAAGCCTGCCGCAAATATCTGCGGAGGCTTCCTCTCGGTGGGGTGTTAAGGAGAAGATATTATGAAAGAGCTGCTAAAAACAATAGTCGATGAGCTTGTTGAAGATAAAAGCTCAGTAGAAGTTATTGAAGACGAACCAAATGATGAAGGCATTATAACCTATCATCTTCGCGTTGCACCGGAAGATATGGGACGAGTTATTGGAAAGCAAGGCAGAATTGCCAAAGCTATTCGTATAGTAATGCGTGCGAAGGCTGCAAAAGAAGGAAAGAAAATCATGGTTGAAATTGAGGATAAAGACTGATTTTCGCACAAATTGAATTTGAAAATTTAGCATCAACTCTGTTTGTATAAATGGTTTTGATGCTTTTTTATTGAAATTTATATAGAATTTACATTAATATGCAGGAGATAATTATGAACAGACAGGCTTTTTTAGACGCTTGCGACAAAATCGTCGGAAATAAGCGTGATAGAAAAGGTATTGGCACACTCAGCGAAAAAACAATGCACGCAGTCTTAAAAGAATATTACCAGCCCTTCTCTGACAGTCAGGAAGTAAAAATAGGAAACTTCGTCGCTGATATAGTAAGTGAAACGGGTATTATAGAAATTCAGACACGCTCATTCTATAAGTTGATAAAAAAACTTGATTGCTTTTTAGAATTCTGTGATGTAACTGTTGTTACTGCCCTTCCTGCTGTTAAATATCTTTCATGGCTCGACCCTGTAACAGGAGAATTCACAAACCGCAGAAAATCCCCTCATAAAGCAACTATTTACGATGCAATTCACGAGCTTTACTCAATAAAGTACGCACTTGACAATCCCAGAATGAATCTCAGGCTTTTACTTTTAGAGGTCGAGGATATAAGATACTTAAACGGCTGGTCGAAAAACAAAAAGCGCGGCTCATCAAGGTGCGACAGAATACCTATTGATATTATTGACGAGGTAGAATTCAACTGTGTTGACGACTACAGACAATTTATTCCTGAAAACCTGCCCAAGATGTTCACATCTAATGATTTTGCAGAATATGCAAAAATAGACCGTAGTACCGCTCAGACAACCCTCAATATTCTTTCCTACCTTGAGCTTGTGGATAAGGTCGGAAAATCCGGCAATGCATTTATTTATGCAGTTAGAGAAAACAAATTCTAACCTGAATAATTATACACATTTACCAATTAAATTAAATTTTAAAAAAGCCCTTTTCAAAAGTCGCATTATTTGTTATAATGTATAAGTCTAATATTGATGTGTTTAACGTATAATGTTTTTAGTATTTTAGTTTTAGAGGGATACATAATGAATAAACTTTTTAAATATAAGAAAAACCATAAAGTGCTTAAAAAAATAGTTTTATTTACAGCGTCTATAACCATAGGAATTTCAGCGGCGTCATACTCATTAGCAATTTCAGGTTCGGCTTATGATTTTACTCCCGACGCTGAGGGCGTAAGACTAACTTCAGAAGCCGTTTATATGGAAAACCTTGACGCAGAAGACGTTATTTTGAATAAAAATGCAGATGTACAATATGCTCCTGCATCGCTTACCAAAATAATGACCTGCGTTTTAGTTCTTGACGAGTTCAAGGACGACGTTGAAAGTCTTAAAAAGACAAAGGTTTCTGCCGGAAGCGAGGCTTTTAAAGAGCTTGAAAACACTTTTGCCTCAACTGCCGGAATTAAAAAGAATGAAAAACTGAGCTATTATGATCTGCTTTGTGCATTGATGATTCCGTCAGCCTGCGAAGCGGCAAACATAATTGCAGTAAACATCGGCGGTTCGCTTGACGGCTTTGTTGAAATGATGAACGCCAAAGCGGGTTCACTTGGAATGAAAAATACAGTCTATTACAACGCACACGGTCTTGACCTTAACGGAAACGTAAATATGACGACCTGCCGCGATCAAGCTATTCTCTGCAAATATGCAATCAACAACTACCCTATTTTTACTGAGATAACCTCAAAGTACAGCTACAC
>CANQUM010000020.1 GCA_947627045.1 uncultured Clostridia bacterium | reverse complement strand
AGGAGGAAGATAATATGTCAAAGCCATATTATATCACAACACCTATTTATTATCCGTCCGGCAATCCGCATATCGGTAATTGCTATACAACAGTTGCGTGCGATTCTATTGCACGTTACAGACGAATGCAGGGCAGAGACGTTATGTTTCTGACAGGAACGGATGAACACGGACTTAAAATTGAACAAAAAGCCGCAGAAAAGGGCGTTACTCCGAAAGAATATGTTGATGAGATAGTTGAAATATTTAAAAGACTTTGGAAGTTTATGAATATCGACTACGACAGATACATCAGAACTACCGACGATTATCACATCAAAAGCGTTCAAAAAATTTTTAAAGAGCTTTATGATAGAGGCTATATCTACAAAGGCGAATACAGCGGTAAATACTGCACTCCCTGTGAGAGCTTTTGGACTGATTCACAGCTTGTCGACGGAAAATGTCCTGAGTGCGGCCGTGAAGTTACCGAAGCTAAGGAGGAAGCATACTTTTTCAAGATGTCGCCTTTTGCTGACAGGATTGAGAAGCTTCTTACCGAAACAGATTATCTTCAGCCTAAATCCAGAGCTGTTGAGCTGGTAAATAATTTTATAAAGCCTGGTCTTGAAGACTTATGCGTTTCAAGAACTACATTCAAATGGGGAATACCGGTTACATTTGACGAAGGTCATGTTGTTTATGTATGGATAGATGCACTTTCTAACTATATTACAGCACTTGGCTTTTACAATGATGAATATAATGACTATGACAAATTCTGGCCGGCAGACGTTCATATGGTTGCTAAGGATATAATGAGATTCCACGCAATTATATGGCCAGCTATGCTTATGGCACTTGAACTGCCCCTTCCAAAGCATTTGGCAGTTCACGGCTGGATCACGTTTAACGGACAGAAGATGAGCAAATCGCTCGGCAATGTGATCGACCCGTTCATTCTCGGTGAACGCTATGGTGCCGATGCTATACGCTACAGCATATTAAGAGAAATGGCTCTCGGTGCTGACAGCTCCTTCTCAAATGAAATTATGATAAACCGCATCAATTCAGACCTTGCAAACGATTACGGAAATTTAGTTTCAAGAACGGTTGCGATGGTAAACAAATACTTTGACAAAAAGCTAATAACAGACCGTGAAAGCGGAGAATTCGATGACGAGCTGATTTCAATGTGCAAGAGCTTGTGTGAAAAGACCGACGCTCTAATAGACAAGACCGAGCTTAACAATGTACTTGCAGAAATTTTCAATGTCATTTCAAGGGCAAACAAATACATTGATGAAACAACTCCTTGGATCCTCGCTAAAGACGAATCAAAAAAAGCAAGACTTGCAACGGTTTTATACAACCTTTTAGAGGCTATCCGGATTACATCTACGCTTTTGTCCTGCTTTATGCCTGCAACAATGCCAAAGGCTTTAGAACAAATCGGTGCGTCAGACTATGCAACGTATGAAAACGCAAAGAAGTTCGGAGTATTACCTCTTGATGTTGAAGTAAATCCGGGCGAGGTGCTCTTCCCTAGAATTGATGTTGAAAAGGAAATTGACGAGCTTAACAATATTATTAAAAACAACGCTCCTGCTGATGAAAAACCGAAAGCTGAGACTCTTCCTGAAATCACAATTGACGATTTTTCAAAAGTTGAGCTTATTGTTGCAAAGGTTTTAGAATGTGAAAAGGTTAAGCGTTCTAAAAAACTGCTAAAGCTCCAGCTTGACGACGGTAGGGGCGGACGACAAGTAGTTTCGGGAATATCAGATTGGTATGCTCCGGAAGATTTGATAGGCAAAAAGGTCATTGTTGTTGCAAACCTTAAACCTGTAAAACTCTGCGGTGAAATGTCAAACGGAATGATTTGTGCCGCTGATATGCCTGACGGCTCTGCAGGCGTCATTTTCCCCGACCAGAGTATTCCTGTCGGAAGTAAAATAAGATAAAAATATATCCACCGAAAAACGGTAGAAATTCGGTGGATATTAATTACTGCCCATAGTTTAACGGATAAAATGAAGGACTCCGACTCCTTTGATGTGAGTTCGATTCTCGCTGGGCAGACCAGCGGCGAGCCGCCGCAGGCACTTCGCGTACAAAAATCACTATTGAGTTGCTCCTCTTGTTCACGCGTTTATATTAAGTTCTATACTAAAATTATTTCACAGCGAGCCGCCGCAGGCACTTCGCGTACAAAAATCACTATTGAGCTGCTCCTCTTGTTTACGCGTTTATATTAAGTGCTATACTAAAATTATTTCACAGCGAGCCGCCGCAGGCACTTCTGCAACGGCACGCTATAATTTATATAAAACCCACAGAAACAATATCCATTGTGCGTACCAAATTTGGTACGCTTTTTTATTTTAACAAACTTTAGTGAACATACGATAAATTTAAGAATATAATATAAAAATAACTAATATTTATTCTAATGAAATTTTTGTATATTGTTCAGTGTTCAATGTTCGACTTATTGTTGCAAATTAAAATTTAATGTGTTATAATAATGTATATTACTTAAAAAAATGAAAGGAGGCTTCATATGATCAACAATAAAAATGACAAAACAGAGTATTTATCTCTGGACTGCCAAAATTCAACTCTGGAGCTTCCTTTTTCAGACAGATACAACGTCGGGCATTTAAAGCTCAAGCGTACATATGTAAGAAAATATAATTTAATTTCATTAGTAATTATTTTTTTTGCACTATCGTTTTTGGGCTGGTTCTGGGAAGTTTTACTTAGCTTCATTGTGGAAGGCACAATAGTAAACAGAGGAATGCTTTTCGGTCCTTGGCTTCCTATATACGGGTTCGGCGGTATCCTTTCTCTGTATATTCCAAAGAGAATTTTAAAAAATCCTATTAATACATTTATTGTTATCGCTGTTTCCTCCTCTGTTATCGAATACGCAACTAGCTGGTTCTTTGAATACACCAAAGGCACTCGCTGGTGGGATTACAGTCAATACGCACTAAATATAAACGGCAGGGTCTGCCTGATAGGCACTGTATTGTTCGGCTTGGGCGGATGTTTATGCGTTTATTATTTAGCCCCTCTGCTAGATGACTTGATTAAAAAAATTCCGCATAAAATCGTATTATTGATTTGTATTTTTTTAATACTTTTATTCTGTGTCGATTTGATCTATTCAAAGTTCAACCCCAATATCGGAGCAGGTATCTCTGATTACTCAAAATCTGTAGTTGTTTCTGCTGCAGAAAATTCTTATCCCGATTACATATTGGAAGTCTAATCACTAAGAAAACATATTATATTAAAAACCGGAAGGCGCTTACCCTCCGGTTTTATTTATTTTAATTTATTGTATTCTTCACTGTCAACAGGTTCAAGCCACTCATTAGAAGCTCCCTCTGCCGGCACTTCTACAGCAAGATGTGCAAACCAGCTGTCAGGCGCCGCTCCGTGCCAGTGCTTCACCTCAGGCGGAATATTCACCACATCTCCGGGCTTGAGCTCCTGCGCAGGCTTCCCCCACTCCTGATAATAGCCTCGTCCTGCGGTAACAAGTAAAATTTGACCGCCCTTGTGATGAATATGCCAATTGTTTCGGCAACCCGGCTCAAACGTAACATTGCCTATGGAAACGCCTTCAGTAGTCAGCATATTCAAATAGCTCTGACCTACAAAATACTTTGCAAATGCTTCGTTCTTTTCCCCAACGGGAAACACACTTAAATTCTCCTTATTCATAATAAATCACTTGCCTTTCTATAAAAATTTTTTATTTTTCATCAACACGTCCAAGTAAATAATCAAGATATCTTTTGTGATGAAAATATACTTCTACCGCCCCTAAAATATATTATATTGTACTACATAAACAGTCAGAACCGCTGAAAAAACGATTCTGACTATCTTTATATAAATATCAATTTATACATAGTTTTCAGGGTCCTGAGCCACTCCGTTAAGTCTTACTTCAAAATGACAATGAGCACCTGTAGAAAATCCTGTAGATCCGACATAACCTAAGGTTTGCCCCTGATTTACCTTGTCGCCTACATTCACTATACAATTTTCCATATGACCGTATAAAGTCATATATCCGTTTCCATGATCGACAATACAATGTCTGCCGTAACCTCCGCCGCAGCCGCAGCTTCCGCTTTTGCCGTAGTCGTGGGGGCAATAATTTTCTGCCTGAACTACAGTTCCTGCGTCAGAAGCTACAATCTGAGCGCCTCTGATTCCGCTTGAAGCTATATCAATACCTGCATGATAAGCTCCCCAGCGCCAGCCTACTCCGTAAGTGATATTGTAAAATCCCGGAACCGGCCATATAAAGTCGCCTGTTACTTTTGAAGAACCGCCGGCAGTTCTGGCAGTATTTCCGCTCGGGGTATCGTTCTGCCATGCAGCACTTCTTGCAGCTTCTCGTGCTGCAGCACGCTGTCTAGCTTCTTCAACGAGCTTTGCCCATTGCGCTTCAGCACTTTCCTGTTCCTTAGCTATCTCGTCCTTCTTCTTTTCAAAGACAGCCTTGTCTTCTTTTAATGCTTTTTCCGCCTCAGCGCTCTGAGAATACAGTTGTTTCAGCTTAGCTCTCTGCTGTTTCTTTTCTTCTTTTTGCTTGTCATATGTAGCCTTTTCGCTTTCAACTTGAGCCTTCTGCTCCTCGAGCTTTTTCTCTGCCGCCTCATATTCATTCTTGAGTGCTACAAGCCTGTCAATAACTTTATTGTCGTGGTCGGCAACTCTCTTAACAAGCTCGACCTTCATCAGTATATCGTAAAAATCTTCTGCGCCGAGAATGATAGATGTGTATGAATCATTTCCCGCAATATACATTGCACGGAGTCTTTTCTTGAAATTACTAATTCCTGTGTCGATCTCAGTCTTTTTTGTATCAACCAGCTCTTGAGTTTTTTCGATCTGACCGTTCAAGTCATCAATATTTGCCTGAAGTTCCGATATGTATTCGTCCAGACTCTGAATAGTTTTCTGAACGGTATCCATCTGCTTTTTAATTGCCTTCTGATTTTCCTCTTCTCTGGCAATATCATCTTCAGTTTCTTTAATTTGCTTCTCAAATTCTTTCTGCTGAGCCTTATACTCCTCGACCTTTTCCTTTGCCTCCGAAACTTTTGAGGCTGAGGTTTTAATGACATCCGATGATGATATTCCGGAAAAGACCCCAAAAGCTAACGCCGCAGCGATAACACAGCTAAAAACTCTTTTAGTAAGACCTTGCACTTTCATTTTGTTCCCTCTTAATCTAAAGCAATATATCTTTATTTTTATCTATCTTTTATTTCTCTAAACCTTAACATATTTGCTTGTGCTTATTGTTGTACCGATAGCACCGATAACTGCTCCAGCAACTAAATAAGCAATACCGACAGGTATAATTATATCTTTAAATGAATAAAGAGAATCTATGCCTAATATCGTTAATATCTGATAGTTCTCCTGAATCAGATTAGCTGCTCCTCTGTAAACAAACATTGTCAAAACAAACGCTGCAACAGCCGCAATTAAACCTACTATAGTACCCTCTATTTGGAAAGGTATTTTAATAAACTTATTCGTTGCTCCAACATATTTCATAATGTTGATTTCTTTTCGCCTTGCAAAAACGCTTGTTCTGGTGGTGTTTGAAATAATAACGAGACAAACTATAATAAGCGCTACTATAACCGCCAATGCAATAACCGAAAAGATATTTCTTACGCTTATAAGCACATCTGCAAATTCATTTGACGCCTTAACAGATTCAACACCCTCAAGCGTAGACATACGATTTGTTGTATCAGCCATTTTTTCAATGTTCTTTACAGAAACCTTATATGTGTCAGGCAGCGGGTTATCTCCCTCTGCATACTGGAAAAGCTCCTTCTCTTCCTTTGACATATCGTCAATCATTGATTTCCATGCTTCTTCTCTTGAATAAAAGGATACTGTGTCAACATTTTTTATCTCTTTAATGCTTGACTCTAAAGCCGTGATTGCTTCATCGGCGGTACCGTCTTTTACAATAACTATAACCTCGTTTTTGCCTTCAATTCCGCTGATGATTTTGTTAATATTGATTGAAGCCAACACCGAAAGCCCTACCATTAACAGCGATACAAGCATTATACAGAATGATGCAAACGACATCATTTTATTTTTCCATACACTTGATATTCCCTTGCCAACAAGGTAATTTATACTACTGAGCTTCATTTGCGCCTCCTATTGTTTCATCGAAAGCAATACTGCCGGCGTTGATATTTATAATTCTTCCGCCGAAATGCCTTACAATATCATGCTCATGCGTAACCATAAGAATAGTTGTACCGCATTCGTTGATTCCCTTGAGCAGTTCCACGATCTCATATGAAAGCGCAGGGTCGATATTTCCTGTAGGCTCGTCCGCAATAATAAGCTGAGGGTCGTTTACCAACGCTCTTGCCAAAGCAACCCTCTGCTGTTCTCCGCCGGAAAGCTCTTCGGGATACGCTTTTGCCTTATGAGCAAGTCCCACTAATGATATAACATACGGCACTCTGCTTTTTATATATTTTTTCGGTGCGTCAATAACTCTTAGTACAAATGCAACATTCTCATATACTGTCATTGTAGGGATAAGTCTGAAATCCTGAAAGACTATTCCCAAAGTTCTCCTAAGATTAGGTATTTTTCTTCTCTTTAGTTTTTTTAGATTAAAACCATTTACGGTAACTGTTCCCTCTGTAGCGTCAATTTCCTTTAAAATCAACTTGATAAGCGTCGATTTTCCTGCGCCTGACGAACCAACTACAAATGCGAAATCCCCGTCGTTTATTTTAAGCGTAACGTGATTTAAAGCGTCAACTCCGGAAGAGTATGTTACCGATACATCATTGAATTCTACCAAAACTACACCGCCTTCTAATTCAGTCTTTGTCTGCCGTTTCTGCAAAGACCGCCTAAATACTAAAACTTAACCGGATTTGCCGACAAGTATTTCTTGACCATTAATGCTATCTTGAATATGATCGCATGGTCAAACTCTCTTAGATCAAGACCTGTCAGCTTCTTTATTTTTTCAAGTCTATATACTAGTGTGTTTCTGTGAACAAACAGCTTTCTCGACGTTTCAGAAACATTCAGGTTGTTTTCAAAAAATTTCTGAATAGTAAACAGCGTCTCGTGGTCGAGCGAGTCTATCGAACCCTTTTTAAAGACTTCTCTTAAAAAAGTCTCACACAAAGTTGTAGGAAGATGATAGATAAGTCTTGCAATTCCGAGGTTTTCGTATGAAACAATTGTTTTTTCAGTGTCAAAAACCTTTCCGACCTCAAGTGCGATCTGAGCTTCTTTAAAAGAGCTCGCCAAATCGCTTACGCCCTCTATGACCGTACCGATACCCACATTTACTCTTGTATAGAATTCAGAGCTCAATGTATCTGAAATTGATTTAGCCAGCTTTTCCAAATCAGAAGTTTCTATATTTTCATGAACTTCTTTTACAAGCACAATATCAGATTCGGATATATTAAATACAAAATCTTTATTCTTATCAGGGAAAAGATTCTGTATAACATCATAAGCAGAAACGTCGTTAGTTGAGAGAATCCTTATAAGCAGCACTACTCTTGAAACCTCAGCATTAAAATGAAGCTCTCTTGCCTTTACTAGAATATCAGCAGGAAGCACATTGTCTAGCACGACATTTTTAATAAAATTATTTCTGTCATACTTCTCGTCATAATATTGCTTTAGGCTTGAAAGAGATATTGCCAAAATATTTGCAAACTTAGCAGCCATTTCGTCAACGCCCTCAACAAAAACTGCAAAATCAGGCTTTATACGATTTCCGAACGGCTTATATGTATATCCGTCACGGACGAATAACTCGTGCGAGTCGTTCAGATCAAAAGATACAAACTCATTTGTAGTTCCTATCTTGGAAAGCTCTGAACAAGCAATTATTGCAGCTGTTTCATCTATAACTCCGATAACACAATCCACTGTGTCCTTCATTTGGTGAATAACATTTTGAAACAATCTGTTTGACATGTCTTTTTCTCCTCTGATAAAATTTAATATACCGACATAGGTCAAGTTATCATTATTATGATAACAAAAAAATGATAATTTTGCAATAATATTTTAGCGTTTTTTTGGTGAAAAACTATAACACATAAAAATTTTATCAAAAAAATCATTATTCTTTGTATATATTACAAATTGTAACACATTATCATCAATTTTATGTTAATAAACTATGAACATAGCTTTGTCAACTATATTTAAACAGGAAGTTTTTAATTATTTACGCATAAATAATATTATTGTATCATATTACTCGAAAAATCATTCATACGCAAAAACGGCGAAGCATCAGTGCCTCGCCAAATTTTGATATTTGTTTATTAAATCAAGTAATTATACTTCCTCCGTGAAACCGCTTTCAACAAGCTCAACCAAACCGTCTACAGCTTCCTTTTCATCAGCTCCGTCGGCAATGATTCTTATAGCTGTTCCGCCGACAATACCCAAAGAAAGAATTCCAAGCAAACTTTTAGCATTTACTCTTCTGTCCTCTTTCTCGATCCAGATAGATGACTTAAATTCATTTGCCTTCTGAATAAAGAAAGTAGCTGGACGAGCGTGCAGCCCCACCTTGTTCTGAACTACAACATCTTTAACAAACATTACATATCTCTCCATTTCATTAATTACTCAAAAGTAATCTTGTGCCATTTGTATAAATATATTATACCCTAATATTTTTCTTAGTCAACGATAATTTAGTATAAAATAGTGAATTAATCAAAATTTCTGCTTTTTGATTACAGACTGCGTTATCCAGTCCGCAATATTTGTGTATTTTAACCATAAAAAACTTAATGTACAATGCAATTTGTACAAAAAATCTTAATAAATTTTAAATTCCAAATGATTTGTGTCATTAATAGTCGAGTATATTTTTTCAAAATAATGTTAAAATTTACATTTTGATTTTATATGATCGTCTAAAAACCTGCGGTCAATATCAGAAAGCTTTTCAAAATCAATTAAGTCAGGCCGCTTTTCATATGTCGCAATAAGAGACTGTTCATGCCGCCACCTGTCAATATTAGCATGATGACCGGACAAAAGAATTTCAGGAACTCTCTTGTTATGCCAAACCTCTGGTCTAGTGTACTGCGGATACTCAAGAAGTCCACTGAAATGGCTTTCGTCTTTATAATTATCAGGGCTCGACAAAACTCCGTCTAACATTCTCACAACGGCGTCTACCAAGCACAGAGCCGGAAGCTCTCCTCCTGTGAGAACGAAATCACCTATTGAAATTTCTTCATCAACGATTTCTTCGATTATTCTGTTATCAACACCCTCATAATGCCCACATAATACAAATATGCTGTCAAGTTTAGAAAGTTCCTTTGCCTTTTGCTGATCAAACGGTTTCCCTTGAGGAGATACATATATAACATACGGCTTTATGCCTTCAGTTACAGCCTTAAAGCACCTGTATATCGGTTCAGCCTGCATAAGCATACCTTTTTGCTCGCTGTAAGGCGTATCGTCAACACGTCTGTGCTTGTCTAGCGTATAGTCTCTGATATTATGGCAATTAACCTCAAAAATGCCTTTAGCTCTTGCCCTGCCGATAATGCTTTCAGAAAGGTACGCTTCGCATATCTCAGGAAAAAGCGTCGCTATGTCAATCCTCATCGAAAAGTCCCTCCAGCGGTCTTATATACATTTTACCGTCTTCTATATCAGTCTTTACTATAACTTCTGCAATTGCCGGAATATAATACGACTTTCCCTCATCAGACTTTATATGATACACATCGTTCGCTCCTGTCTGAAAGACTTCCTTTATTTTCCCATAGATTTCTAGGCGGTCTGCGTCAAGAACAGTCAAACCTATCAAATCCTGAAAGAAATAATACCCCTCCTCAAGTTCAACGTCGTCTCTGTCCATAAATAGAATTTTATTCCGCATAGCCTGTCCGTCTTCGACAGAATCTACGCCTTTCAGCTTCATTATCACCATATTTTTCTGAACCCTGCTGTGTTCTATCTCGTACTTTTTTTTACCGTCCTTTGAATAAAGTATGTCAAACTCACAGATAAATTCAGGCTCATTGCACCACGGCTCTACCTTGACGTCGCCTTTAAGTCCGTGAACCGACACTATTTTCCCAATCTCTAAGTATTTTTTCATTGGAATGTTCCTCACTAAACTATATTATTCTTCACTGACAAGTATTCCTTGATACGAATTTCTTCTTGCCATTTCCTTGTCGATCTCGTTCATAACGCAAAACTTTTTCAAGCTCCACAGCGGCGCTGCCAGATCCTCTTTTACTCCGTCGCCTGTTACTCTTTCTATAACAACATTTTCGGGTATTCTCTCAAGCTGATCGCACACAATCTGAACATACTCGTCCCTTTCAAGAGGCTTTATTTCACCGTTTAAAAACTGCTCATACATTTTTGTTCCCTTAATCATATAAAGAAGATGGATTTTTATACCGTGAGGTCTCAAAGCGCCTACCGTTTTAGCAGTGTTTATCATCATCTCTCTTGTTTCTTCGGGAAGCCCGTTTATTATATGAACGCAAATATCTATACCGCGTTCATACAGCATATTGAAGCCCTTTAAAAAATCATCATAGGTATGACAGCGGTTTATTTTTTCTGCTGTTGTATCGTAAATTGTCTGCAATCCCAACTCAACCTCAAGATTTGTTTTTATCGACAAATCATAAAGCATATCTGCAATTTTCTCGTCTATGCAATCTGCCCTTGTTGAAATGTTAAGACCCACAGCGTCTTTAAAGGTCAACGACCTTTCAAAAAGCTCTTTTTGCTTATCTATCGGAGCATATGTGTTTGTACCCGCCTGAAAATATGGTATACACTTAGCTTTCTCCCACTTTTTCAAGAGAACCTGCCTCACCTCATTATACTGCCTTTCAATATCCAACAGAGGGTCGCCTGCATAGTCTCCGCTCATTTTGCCCGAACAATAGGTGCAGCCTCCGATGCCTTTTGTTCCGTCTCTGTTAGGACAACCGAAATTTGCGTTAAGCGGTACTTTAAACACCTTTATTCCGTACTTATGCCTGAGATAGTAGTTATAAGTATGGTATCTTTTATTGTCATCAGAATACTTAAAATTGCTGTTCTTCATTGCTCACTCCGATAGTTGTGCTTGCCGATGTCGGCGGCTCAACAAGTGTTGTGTGTGAAGTAGTCATAGAGAAATCAGGTAAGCCGCTTTTTGTAGTTGTTCCCTTAAACGACCATGTAGTACCTGTAAACGCAGTAGTAGTTGTTACGGATGTTGTTTTTGCCGTGGTTTTCTTTGTAGTAGTCTTCTTGGTTTTCTTTGTAGTAGTCAAGGGACTGGGAGGACCTACAAATACAGAACCTCTTAATTTAACTGTGGTATTTGTCGTTTTTCCTGTGTATTGCGTTGTCGTTGGGGGAGCCGTAGTTGTAAGAGTAACCATAATAGGCTCATTATAGGTTTTTATTCCTATTATTTTACCCGTATCAGCAGAAACAAAACCTTTTTCATCATTATAACTCCCAAGACCGTAAGCATATGAGAAAACTCTGTTTGCATCAAATAATAATTGCTTGCCCGGAAGTCTTTTCATATAGTTTTTTGAAAGTTTTTTCGTAAACTTGCCGTTCAAAACGGTTTCAGTGGAAATTTTATTATTATTTTCTATATATTCATCGGTATTCCTTAAAAGTGCAAAGGAAATACCCATTATCATAATAAGTATAAAAACGACCGCAACATTTATAAAATTATATTCGCCGACCACAGCTTCCCTGCCTATTTTATGCAGAACAATATCGCCCTTAGATAGATCTTCATCACTTTCCTCAGGCGGAACAGCAAGACAAGCATTGTCAGGGTATACGGCATTTTCGTAATCATAATCATCAGCCTTTTTCTGATGATCATTTGCCTTGAAATTGCCGTTTGCACTGTTAGACTGCAAGTTATTAAGTTTTCTTTTTCTTTTTTTACTCATCAATAATCTATTCCTTTATATCAGTCTCAAGCTGTTACGCTCGACGCTGTAGCCATTACTAATAACAGACATATACACACTGTCTGTGAAATTCTAATAACTGCATAATTCCTCTCGCTTTTTTGAGAATAGGCTTTAAGCTGAGATTTTATAATATTCTTAAAGCCCGGTATAATAATGAAAACACCGATTATCAGCAAAAACAAATATGAAAGCGTCTTGTTTCTCATATTAACGCTCCACATATAATCTGTTCCTACGCCGAAGAGAGCTTTAAACCAGTGCAGAAAATCCTCCAGCTTTGAAAAATATGCAATTGCCGCTCCTACAAATACGGCAAAGAATGTATAAATAAATCCTATTATCTTCGGCAGCTTATCTAAAATGCGTTTTAAAAACAGCTTTTCAATAATCACCAGCAGAGCAAAATACAAACCGAATATCAAAAAATTCTGGCTGAAACCATACCACAAACCAATCAAAACACCTGAAAGTAATACGCCTGATATATATTTGCTCTTGTTTCTTTTAAAAGGAACTACCAAAAAATCCTCAAAAAAATCAATAAGAAGCTTATTAAATCCCTTTACTATTCCACTTACATAACCTCTAACAGAATACGGCAAAAAGTTTTCTTTATACTTAAAACCGTTTAGCAGTCCCAGTCCCATAGCCATATCTATATAGCCTGTAAAAACAAAATAAATATTCCCTATAAACGCAAGCATACCAACCCATGCGCCGAATGGCGTCAGCTCGGCAAAATTCAAGCCTGCCTCTTTTACTTTTTCAAACGAAATCCCAAGTATCATAACCTTTGCAAAGCCAATTATAAATCTGTTCAAACCGTCGTTCAGATTCTGACCTGTTATTGTTCTCCGTCTTATCTTATCTGAAATATCTCCGTATCTTACAATAGGACCTGCTACCATAAAATGATAGTTTACCATATAAACAAGCAGACAGAATATATTCTTTTCAGGCTTGATCCTTTTCTTATATACATCCCCGACGTATGAAATTCCTCTTATTGTGTAAAAAGCAATGCACATAGGAATTAGTTTTTTAGTTAATGTCAGTTGTTCAATACCGAAGTTTTTAAATAAAGAGTTCCAGCAGAAAACTATATATAAGGTCGAATTCATAACTATTGAACAAAAAAAGCTCAATGCTCTTAGCCATTTTTTTCTGCCGTATCCCGCTACAAGACCGAATAAATAATCAAAAATAACTGTCAAAAACAAAAGACATATAATAATCGGTCTTCCGAAGGTGAAAAATACAACCGACGTTAAAACGAGTATAAGATTTTTATACTCCGTACTTCTATCCAAAAACGTTATCAGTATAGTTATCGGAAGAAAACCATATATAAATATAAGATCCGAATATAACAAACTGCATACTCCTTTATACAAAGCCAATTATTTCTTTATATTTTAACATATATCACAGCTTTTATCAAGGCGTATTTTCTTAACACAAAGATAAAAGGTACTCCGCTAAAATGCGGAATACCTTAATTTATACAATAATGATTTTTCTTACTTTTTAATATAATCAGAAAGCCATGCGCTTGCTATATCAAGAGCATCATAAAGACTTGTTTTCTCAGCAGTCTTATTGATTCTCTCATTCGGCGGAATACTCTCATCTGTTGCTATTCTGAAAATTCTTACTCTGTTTGCAACGTCTAAACCGTTTATTTTCTCAGTTGAAAGTATCTGAATCATAACAACATAATCATCTGACATATTGCCGTAATAAATTTCCTTTCCTTTCCTTACAAGCGGCAATCCCTTGTATGTGAAAAAGTCGCATTTTTTTGTTGCCATACTATTCACTCCCTTCTATGGCTTTACACTATTATAACAAATTCTCAATGTGAAAATTGTCTTATATTAGCCCTTAATTGTTTTTTATTAATCTGTTTGAACTTCTTTGCCTTCTATCGCAAGCTGCATATCCGACATCAGCTTATTTACATATGAGCTTTCTATGCGATAGCTTGTTTTGCCGTTCAGCTTGACAATAGTTCTTCTGCTTGTATCCTTAAAGAACTTCAAAACGTCTTTGTCGCCGTCGTTTCTGTTGATGCTTATTGTCAGATAACACTTCGTTTTGGGTTCTTTAAAATAGATCTCCGAAGTAGGACACTGTAGAAGAACCTGATACCAGCTCTTCCACGCCTCGACGTTGAGCTCCTTGCCGTTCAATTTTACAGAACTCAGCTTCATTTCCTGCTGTTCATCTTCATCAGCCTGCGCTTTCGGATCAACAACAGCTTTCAGCTTAAATACAGTTTTATCCTTTCCGTCATCAACAACTACTGATTTTAAATCGGTCGCGGCATTATAAGTCATAAGACTTGAAATAAAGTCAGGCGGCTCTGCTCCCACCCACGGAAGGCTTTTGGCGGAAACTGTAAATATAACATCTTTACCGCTTACGCCGTCTAAATAAGTGTAATATGACTCAACTGTTGTAGTTTCCTTGCCCTTAGAATCCTTTGCATATATAGGATCTCCTACAGACAGTGTATAAGTTCCCGCACTTGTCTCGAGAATGACCTTAGTGCAAGGCTTTGAAAGACCGTACTTTTTGAAGTCGTTTTTATCCGGCTTTGCCACAACTGCCGAAGCTGCCGATAATCCCCACATTCCGTGAGTGATCTCTGCCGAATTTGTTGCGTCGAGATACGCAAATACCGGCTCTGTCATAACCTGCGCAGACGGCATATAATTCAGAGTTTTCTCAGGTGTTACGATAACCATATCGTAGTCGAGATCTTCAGATTTAATCGTTTCCTTTATAAAATCCGGGTAATCATCATCGCTTGCCGGCTTCTCAAGCATTGTCAAGGCTACAAAATCTTCTTTTGTGTAGAAAAAGTATGAAAGCGAGCCTGTTGCCGCCGTGTAAACGGTATTCTTTCCTTCTTCGCATAAATAGTAATCTTTCTCGTTCGGAGTTGTTTCTCCAATCAAGTAAGTCCTCGTTGTGTTATTATCATCAGAAAATGTAACGGTAAATCTAGTCTTTGCATTATCAAGTCCGTACTTAGATAGATCTTGTGCATTTTCTTCTGCTATATCTGTTGCAGAAAGATCTGCTGCAATTGAAGCCAGACCCGAATAAACAGTGTTTGACTGCTCAATTCCGTCTAAAGCCTTTATCTCCCACTCGTCAGTTTTACCGCTGACCTGACTGACAGTAAAGCTATCCCGCTCATTTTTGATTTCTATAGATTTAACATAGGTATTATCAAGGTCATCTGCAATATCATCTGTCAGAGATATTGTTTTCTCGCTGTCGGCAACGCTCGGCGCAGTACTGCTTGAGTTATCTTCATTCTTGCCTGTTAAATTAAGCACAAGAAGCGTAACCCCCAGACAAGCAATAACAACAACACATATGATAATACTCTTTACTTTAGAATTCATTTAGATTTCTCCTTAATGCTTATCTGTTCTTTCTCCTTAACCAGATTATGATGCCTATTGCAAGAACAATTACAGGAATGATAACAATAAATGTCCACTCCAAAACCTTTATCTGCGTATTGGTAAGATCAAACATTCCGCCCTCAACAGTCTTTGGTTCAATGGTAATGCCTGATGATTTTCCGGTAACACCGTTTACAATGCTCAGTATCCACTGTCTGTTCAGATACTGCGACATCTGAAGTACAGTATCATCCAGGAAAAATTCAGAGCCTAAAGCAATCAGGTTGCTGTAATAGGTATCCTCACCGGCAAATGCCGCCTTAGAGCCGACTGCTCCTGTAACAGTTACTCCGCTTGTCAGCTTTTTATTTTCAGAATCCATTGTGTATCCTGTGTCAGACGTCTGAATATAAGGCTCACAGGTAAGCATTTCCTTGTTATTATAGTCTATAGTAATAGGCTTTGTGTAAACGCTGGTGAACAATCTCAGCGAATCGTCTTTTATGTCGTCCATAAAGTTATTGCTTGCACGCTCCATAAATACATATCCGTTGCTTGCATTTTCACCGTCTGAGTCGTATACAAATTCATCTCTGAACTTTATTCCGTATTCCTCTAAAAGCTCGTCGATATTCGGAGTTTTAGGCTGCTGAACACTTTCGATATACAGAAGATTCTTTTCCAGCTTTCCTCCGTTGTCTAAAAATGACGATACCTTTTCAACTTCGCTTTCAGTATAGTCGACACTGGGTGCTCCCATTACAATAAGGTTTGTTTCCTTTGGAATTTCCTGCGTAGTTATATTAATACTGTTCACTGAATATCCGTTTGCATTGAGCAGGGTCTTAAAATATGTCAGCGAAGCCAGCTCTTTTCTTCCTGTAAGCAGTGTAACCGTTACAGGGTTTGCGTCTGTAACCTTTAAAATTGCCGACGTGAATGCCTGCTCTGCACAGTTGCTCTCAACTCCCGCAGAATAATTCTGGATAGCGGTCATACCGCCGTAATACTCAATAAACGAGTCAAGAGTTCCTCCCATATTCTGCTGAAAAGATTCCTCAAAATCAGATGAAAACTTAACTAAATCCTGCGGGTGTACAAGTGTTGTTCTCTCGTGATTTTTACCCGATTCAACTATTATGTCATACTCAGAAAGCGAATCCTCATATTCAGATTTGACCTCCGGATTTGACAGTAAATCTATATACTTGATTGAAAAGTTTTTGTTGCTTTTAACGATATTTTTTAAAATCTCATTAGACTGCCTAATATATTTCGATGTTGATGAAAATTCTTTTTCCTCTGACAATACTGTGATTTTTACTTCTTTATCAACACTTTTTATATAATCGGCTGTTTCATCAGAAATCGTATACGAGTCATCTGATGTCATATCAATTGTAAACGGAAACCTATCAAAAATGCTTGTCGCAACAATATTTACAAGGACCAAAACAACTATAAAAACTACAGTTAAAACAGTCGCCATTGTTCCGTGCTTTAGCTTTTTAAAGTTTTTCTTTGCCTTTTTTTGTTTTTTAGCCTTTTCCTCTGTTGTATTCTCTGTCTGATTTTCCTGAATATCCGAACTTTCAGAGATTTCTTCACTTATTTCTGTCTCGGTTTCATTCTCAGCAGAATTCAAATCAACAGTTTCTTCCAAACTGTTTTCTGATGTCTCAGAAACAACCTGCTTTTCCTGCTCAAAATCATTTTCATTTATATTATTCATCTTCGCTACCTCCTTTAAGCCCAACGGCGCTTTTCCAGCACTCTTACTGTAAAGAACATAAATGCCACGGCAACGCTGATGAAATATAACGCACTCGATAAATCGAATTGACCGTATGTAAATCCAATATATCTCTCTAAGAAGCATAATTTATTGAGAACAGTTTTTACAAACTCTATCGGTATAAAGCTGGATATTACCGACAGCAGACTCATCAGCCCGATTGAAGCCAGACTTATAACTGCTGAAACCACCTGATTTTCAGTAAGGCTTGACGCAAAGATACCAATTGAAATACAAGCCGCTCCCAAAAGAAGCAGACCTACAATATTTCCGAATATAGTGATCCAGTCAGGCTTAGCAAAAGCAGAAACCACTACTGAAAACACCAGCGTAATTGCAACGCCCATAATATACACCAAAAATGCAGCAAGAAATTTTCCGCCGACAATTCCCGATAAGCTGACAGGAGACGTCAAAAGAACCTGATCTGTTTTTTGTCTTTTGTCCTCTGATAATGTCCTCATTGTGAGAATAGGAATCAAAATAACTAATATAATAAGCAGCCACAGAAAAAACTGAGCTAATTCAGCCGTTCCGTATCCCTGAGTGCTTCCTGATGAACCGGTAGAACCCTTAGCTATTGATGTTACAGAGTAATCAATACCTGCCAATGCAAAAAATACAGCAAGAAAAATATATCCTATCGGAGTAGTAAAATAAGAAACAAATTCTCTTCTAAAAATTGCTTTCATTATTCATTACCTCCGTTTCTCTTTACAGCCGGAATACTCTCACCGACCGTTAATCTCAAGAATATATCTTCAAGCGACATATCAGAAGTCTTAAGCTCCATAATGTACCAGCTTCGTTCAGAAATCCTCTTAAACAGTTCACGGCGAATATCAACGCCATCCTCCGATTCAATGGAAAATTCGCAGAATTCGTCGGTTTCCTTAGAAATCATTTCAACAGTTTTAATGCCTGCAATTGAACCGATAACCTTTTGTACCTCGTCAGAAGGCCCGTCTATCTTGACCATGATTTTATTGCTGTTGACGAGATTTTTAGAAAGGTTTTCTTCAGTATCGTCGGCAACTATTTTGCCCTGATTTATTACAACGATCTTATCGCACACAGCCTGAACTTCAGACAAAATATGCGAAGATAAAATAACCGTATGATTTTTACCCAGCCTTTTGATAAGCGTCCTTATTTCAATGATCTGATTAGGGTCTAAACCCACAGTAGGCTCGTCTAAAATAAGCACGTTAGGATTTCCCACAAGTGCCTGTGCAAGACCTACCCTCTGCTTATATCCCTTTGAAAGGTTCTTTATAACTCTGTTGTAAACATTCTCTATTTTTACAAGATTACAAATATCTTTAAGATGCGTATTTCTCGGCAGCTTACACTTTTTTAAGTCATACACAAACGAAAGATATTCCTTAACCGTCATATCCATATACAGCGGCGGCTGCTCAGGAAGATAGCCTATTTTCTGCTTTGCCTTGATAGGGTTTTCAAGAATGTCAACGCCGTCTATCAGCGCAACACCGTCTGTTGACGAAATATACCCTGTGAGAATATTCATCGTTGTGGATTTTCCGGCGCCGTTAGGCCCTAGAAATCCGAGTATCTCGCCGTCTTCAGCAGTGAAAGAAATGCCGTCTACAGCCTTTTTATCTCCAAAATGCTTTGAAAGATTTTTAACCTCAATCATACAGAGATTGCCTCCTTACGATAGTATTATTCTAAACCATTTACATTCTAACAACTTATTGTGATAGTTATATGACAATAATGTTATCAAGACAGCTTTTCTATTGCCGCCCTAACTCTCTTTATTGACTCCTCTTTACCCAAGATAACGCAAAGCTCAACTCCGCCTCCCGGCGTGAAGGATTTTCCCGAAACTGCAACCCTAAGCGGCCAAAAAACCATACCGTTTTTTACCTCCATTTTCTTGACAAGCTCTACTACCTTGTTGTAAATAGTATCCTGATTCCAGTTGTTCTCATCTATGCTCTCTAAAACAGGCAATACCTCTTTTAAAGCCGCAAGAGAATTTTCCTCGTTTGTTTTCATCTTTTTATGACAATACAAAGCATTGTCATATTCAGGCATTTCGTCTATAAAATCGATCTGCTCAGGAATATCGGTAAAAAGCTCCGTTCTCGGCTGAAGTAATTCTGCAACCTGTTTTAGGTCAATGTCTTCACGCTTTACAGCCTGCTTTAAATAAGGCATTGCGTGGCTTTCAAATTCTTCAATAGGCATTTTTCTTATATACTCGCCGTTTATTGCCTTTAACTTCATTGGGTCAAAAATAGCAGGCGACTTTGAAAGACCCGATATGTCAAACTCCTCAATCAACTCAGGAAGAGTGAAAATTTCTCTTTCTCCCTTTGGCGCCCAGCCCAAAAGCGCAATATAGTTAAGTATTGCCTCTGTTAAATAACCCTGCTTTATCAGATCCTGATAAGACGCGTCTCCGTCACGCTTTGCAAGCTTATGCTGCTTGTCCTTCATAATATGCTCAACGTGAATATACTTAGGAACTTCCCAGCCGAATGCCTCATAGAGAAGATTGTACTTGGGCGTTGAAGAAAGATACTCGTTTCCTCTTACTATATGAGTAATTCCCATCAAGTGATCGTCAATTACATTTGCAAAATTATATGTCGGATAGCCGTCGCTTTTTAAAAGTATCTGGTCGTCAAGCGTTGAGTTAGGAGTAGTTATGTCGCCGTAAAGCTCATCGTGGAAAGTGGTTTCTCCCTCTGTGGGAACCTTTTGCCTGATTACATAAGGTATTTTGGCGTCTAGCTTTTCCTTGATCTCCTCTTCGCTTAAATTTCTGCAGTGCCTGTCATACATAGGCATAACTCCGCTTGCCTCCTGAACCGCTTTAAGTTCATCAAGTCTCTCCTTATCACAGAAACAGTAATAAGCCTTGCCCTTTTCAACAAGCTCTATTGCATAATCCTTATACATTCCCATTCTCTCAGACTGTATATAAGGTCCGTATTCTCCGCCAATATCAGGACCCTCGTCCCAGTTCAGCCCGCACTCTTTTAAAGTACTGTAAATAACGTCTGTTGCTCCCTCTACAAGTCTTTCTCTGTCGGTATCCTCAATTCTGAGAATAAAATCTCCGCCGTTCTTTTTTGCAATAATATAAGTAAAAAGAGCTGTTCTTAAATTTCCGATATGCATATACCCTGTAGGACTGGGTGCAAATCTTGTTCTTACCTTATTCATTTTAAATCCTCCCTGTTTTAAAAAATTCAGATGTCTTTTTTATGTCTGAATAAACCTGCTTTTTCAGTTCATCAATACTTTTAAATTTACGCTCCGGTCTTAGAAAACAAATAAGCTCAACCTTTACAACTTGTCCGTAAATATCACCTTCAAAATCAAGAATATTCGTCTCTATCAACGGCACAGACATCTTCTCAACCGTAGGCTTTACTCCTATGTTTGAAATGCTGTTATACCATTTTTCGTCTATTTTTGTTCTGGTAATATAAACGCCGAACTTAGGTAATATTTGTTTCTCTAATATCTTTTGATTTATAGTAGGAAAGTCAAGTGTTCTGCCTATTTCATTGCCGTGCAGAACAGGCAGCTTGTAATAATAATTATACCCGAGCATCTCATTTGCCCTTTTGATCTTACCATTTCTTATACAGTCTCTTATCTCTGACGAGCTTATCTTTTTTCCCTCATACTGCGCTTGCTTAACTATAACTGTCTTGATGCGAAATTTTTTACACAGCATTTCTAATTTTTCAGCGTCGCCCTCGGCATTCCTTCCAAAACGAAAATCCTCTCCGCAGACGACCGCCGCAGCGTTCAGTTTTCTATATAAAACCTGCTCAATAAACTGAGCAGAAGTCATATTTTTCATTTCATTAAAATCAGGAGCATATATATAATCAACTCCCAATCTTTCAAAATGCTCTTTCTTTAAATCATCTGATAACAGCATTTCTATATATCCGCTGCTTCCCTTTGTTGTAACAGTATCCGTTTTAAATGTAAATAATACAAAATCAAGCCCCTGCTCTTTTAGTTCACAAGCGGTATTTATTACTGCCTGATGCCCTTTGTGAACTCCGTCGAATATCCCCATAGAAACAACAGTTTTATTCTCAAAGGACTTTTTGCTTTTTGTAATGTCCAAAATCATAACATCTATCCCTTTGCCAAGATCAAATATAATGCAACAGCTTTTTAAAATAAAAATAATCCTGCTCAAAGCATAATTATCTCGGCTTAAAAGAAATTCTTTTTTATAATAAATTCATTTGCTTTTTTATCAGCAAATGCAAGACCTAAAAATTCGTTATCGCTTCCATACACACGATATGTATTTTCACATCTTATTCCAACCTGTTCAAGCCTTAGCCTTACACCGTTTTTATACAGTCTTGTGTGCTTATAATTAAGAATAACCTTTTCATACTGCTCAAAAGCACTGTCAATAGGAAACATTATCTCTGTAATGTCAGTACCGCTTTCTGCAAGCGACTGTATTTCTTCAAGAGAATGGCTTTTAGATAAATCATATCCGCTTGAATACATTCTCTCAAGCGAGGTTAAAACCCCGCCCGTTCCAAGAGCTTCGCCCAAATCGTGAATTATCGTTCTTATATATGTTCCTTTTGAACAATGTATATCTAATACTCCTGTCTGTGAAACTTCGTCAAACTCTACGATCTCTATATTTTTAACGTATATCTTTCTGGGTTTTCTCTCTGCTTCTTTTCCCTCGCGGGCAAGCTCATAAAGCCTTTTTCCTCCAACTGAAACCGCAGAATACATAGGCGGAAGCTGTTCTGTTTCGCCTAAAAATATCTTGACCTTTTCTGCCAGACTATCAAAACTAATGTCTGACTTTTCTTCAAAAATTATATTACCCGTAATATCCTGAGTGTCTGTTTTAATTCCCAGCTTAAATCCCGCTTTGTAGCTCTTTTCATTGTTAGGCAAAATGTCGCAGGCCTTTGTCGCCTTGCCGACAAACACAGGCAAAACTCCCGTAGCCATCGGGTCTAATGTTCCCGCATGACCCAGCCTTTTGATGTGAAGAATACCTCTCAGCTTTGCAATAACATCAAAGGAGGTAAAGCCTTTCGGTTTGTTTATAACAATAATTCCGTTTAATTCTTTACTCATAATATCAGTTATTTGAACAGTTCGGCAGCCCTGTCCGTTATTTTTTTCAAAACTTCATCGTATGTTCCGATAATCTGACAGCCTGCAGCACGGAGATGCCCCCCGCCGCCGAAGCTTTTGCAAAAAGCGCAGGCGTCATGCTTTTCAGTGGTTCTAACCGAGAGCTTATACTCGTTGTCTCCTTTTTCCTTAATGGTTATGCCGACTTCAACGCCCTCAACAGTAAGCGGAATTGTCGCCAGCTCCTCAAACTCAGCAGTTTCCACACCGCTATTGTCTATAAGCGCCTTCGGCACGAATTCTATAGCGCATCTATCGTCAAAGCAGAACTGAAGATTTTTTAAAACCTCCTGCTCGACCTTGATTACTCCCATTGGCTTTACATCAAACATCATACGGTTTACATATGAATGATTAATGCCGTATGAAATAAGCTCTGCCGCTATCATATGCGTTTTTGGAGTTACGTTTTCAAACTTAAAGCACCCTGTATCAGTTGCAATACCTATATAAAGACAGGTCGCAATGAGTTTAGTAACAGGTCTTTCCATATATTTTATCAATTCGTATAATATCTGACAGGCTGCCGCAGCTTCAGCATCTATATAATACAGCTTTGCATACTTGTTATTGGTCATATGATGATCAATACACAGATCTATCTTTCCCTCTTGTTTATACTCAGCAAGATTATCGCCAAGCAGCTCCAAACTGGCAATATCCACTGCAATTACGCACTTTTCCTCAAAGTCCATAGGCTTATAATCAGGATACATAAACTCTTTATACTTTTTTGGTAAAGGCTCATTGTTTATGACATTAGCTTTTTTACCCATATCCCGAAGCAAATAACACAATGCAAAGCCGCATCCGAAAGTATCTCCGTCAGGGCTTTTATGTGTTAGAATAGTTACGTTATCACATTTATCGCTTTCCAAAAAGCTCTTGATTTCTGAAAAATCCACCTGTCAACACTCCTTTTACGGGAACTGCAAAATTAGTCTTCCAATAAAGTTATTATGCTGCAATAATTCACTGTAGGAATCAGATCAGTCTGAAATGTCTTTTAAGATCTTATTGATTTTAAGAGAATGTTCCATAGAATTATCCGCTACAAACTCCAGCTCAGGGCATTTTCTGAGCCTGAGAACATTGGAAATCTCACGCTTCAAAAGTCCTGACGCCGACTCAAATCCCTTCACAGCCTCTTTAGCCTTGTCATAGCCCTCGAAAGACGAAACGTAAACCTTACAATATGAAATGTCGTTTGAAACATCACAGCGTACTATCGTTATCATACCGCTGTTATTGATTCTCGGGTCTTTCAAATCTCTGATTTTACCTGAAATTATTCTTCTTATATCCTCAGATAATCTTCTTGGTTTGTAACCTGCCAAATTGCTCTCTCCTTAAAGTTTATTAATCACAAAGATTTTCATAGCAAGACATTTTTTAATAATTTTCTGTACGGATATGCCTCAGAGTAAAAATTTGCTAATCCCTGTACTCTTCCATATAGAACGCTTCTAAAATGTCTCCCTCTTTAATATCGGAGAATTTCTCCAAAGATATACCGCATTCATATCCTTCGGCAACTTCTTTAACGTCATCTTTAAACCTTTTTAGGCTTGCCATCTTATCCTCAGCAATAACAATACCATCACGAACAACTCTTATTTCGTTATTTCTGCCAACTTTGCCTGATAATACATAACAGCCTGCAACCTGACCGACGTTTGAAATCTTATATACCTGTCTTACCTCAACACGAGCAGTCTCGACCTCACGGTATTTAGGAGCAAGCATACCCTTCATAGCGTCTTCGATTTCCTCTATTGCATCGTAGATGATCCTGTAAAGTCTGATGTCGACCCCATCACGCTCGGCGCTTTCTTTAGCAATAGGATCAGGACGTACATTAAATCCAACTATAATTGCGTTTGACGCTGCCGCCAGCATAACGTCGCCCTCAGAAACAGCTCCGACAGCTCCGTGTATAACCTTTACTCTTACCTCGTCGTTTGAAATCTTCTCTAACGATTGCTTAACAGCCTCAACCGAACCCTGAACATCAGCCTTGACGATAATAGGAAGCTCTTTTCTCTCTCCCTCTGTGATCTGGCTGAATAAGTTTTCTAATGTTACCTTCTGATACTGTCCGAAGATCTCTTCCTTAGCCTGCTGTTTTCTCTGCTCTGCAAGCTCTCTTGCCAGCTTTTCATCAGCAACTACATTGAAAGCGTCTCCTGCGTCAGGCACTTCTCCCAAGCCTGTTATCTCAACCGGAGTAGAAGGTCCTGCCGACTTGATCTCCTCGCCCTTGTCATTCTTCATTGTTCTTACCCGTCCGACAGCTGTTCCGGCTATAATAATATCTCCTGCATTGAGCGTTCCGTTTTGAACAAGAATAGTCGCAACCGGTCCGCGTCCTTTGTCGAGCTTAGCCTCGATAACAGTTCCTTTTCCAAGTCTGTTAGGATTAGCCTTGAGTTCTTTTACCTCCGCAACAAGCAGAATGTTTTCCAAAAGCTCATCAATACCCATTCCGGTAACTGCTGATACAGGCACGCAGATAACATCTCCGCCCCATTCCTCGCAAAGAATTTCATGCTCTGTGAGCTCCTGCTTGATCCTTTCAGGGTTCGCACCCTCTTTATCCATCTTATTTATAGCGACAATTATAGAAACTCCTGCTGCCTTTGCATGATTAATAGCTTCAACGGTCTGAGGCATAACTCCGTCATCTGCTGCAACGACTAATATAGCAATATCAGTAGCCTGTGCTCCTCTTAGTCTCATTGCCGTAAACGCCTCGTGTCCCGGAGTATCAAGAAATGTAATAGGCTTTCCGTTGCACATAACCTGATATGCACCGATATGCTGTGTAATTCCTCCTGCTTCTGAATCTGTAACATGCGCATTGCGGATTTTGTCAAGAATTGATGTCTTACCGTGGTCAACGTGTCCCATAACAACTACTACCGGACATCTCTCGACCAAATCCTCTTCCTTATCCTCTTCGTCAACAATAAGACGTTCCTCAATAGTTATGTGAACTTCCTTTTCAACCTTTGCGCCTAACTCCTCTGCAACAAGAGAAGCCGTGTCAAAATCAATGACCTCATTAATGGAAGCCATAATGCCAAGTCCCATTAACTTCTTAATTACCTCAGTAGCAACTACCTTCAGTCTTGATGCAAGCTCAGAAACGGTAATCTCATCAGGAATAGAAACTTTAAGCTGCTGTTTTCTTGCCCTTTCAAGCTCTAGACGCTTCAGTTTTTGAGCCTCAGTTTCGACCTTGTTTGACTTACGCTGCTTTCTGTACTGCTGAGACTTCTGCTTTATCTTCTGCTTTTTGGTATAGTTATCCCTGCCCCTGCCTGACTTCGTCTCTGCAAGAGTATCATATTTCTCATTATATTTATCAAGGTTTACATAGCTTCCTCTTGTGTCAACGGTCTTAGTCTTAGAATAGGTGTTTTCAACCTCAGATACTGTTACTCCGCCCTGCGAAGAACCCGTTGAAACGAGTTTCTGCTTTGTTCCGTGATCCTGCTTTTTAGGAGGTGATTTCTTTTTCTGCTGAGGCTTTTTCTCCTGCTGAGGCTTTTTCTCCTCTGCCTTCACCTTTGGCTCTGCCGTCTTAGATATTGCTGTTTTTTTCGGCTTCTCTGTCTTTGTATCAGAGTCATCTGTAACTGCCTTTTTAGGCTTTGCTGCTGTCTTTGTTGTTTTTGCCGCAGGTTTCTTTGCAGTCTTTTTAGGCTTTGGTTCTTCCTTTTTCTCTTCTTTAACATTACCGCTTGCAAAATACGCATCAAAGCTGTCAACCTGATTTTTCTGAGTAAAATACTCAAACACATATGTTACCTCTTCAGGGGTAAGCGAAGAAACTGTCTTTTTAGGTTCTCCGAACACTCCGTCAAGGCACTTTATTACATCAGCTGAAGGCAGCTTTAAATGTTTAGCAAGCTCTCCCAGTTTATAATTTTTCGCCATAGGTTTCAATAACCTCCTTAATTATTAAACATATCGTTGTCTATTTCAATTTTTTCATATAGGTCTTTGCTTTTTTCATAAACCCGCTGTCGTTTATTGATATTATTCCTACGCTTTTACCGAGCTCGATCCCGACAGCTTTCATATCCATACCGAGTGAATAAAGCGGCACATTTTCATTCATACAAACAAACTTGATTTCTTTCAGACTTTTAGGAGAAATGTCAGTAGCTGTGCATATTCCTTTTGAAATTCCGTTTCTGCACGCATCCTTACTCATATCCATACCGAGAGAGAGTTTTCCTGCTCTCCTCGCCATAGTCAAAAGTCCCATTATTTTATTCATTTTGAAAGCTCACTTTCCATTTCATCATATATCTCATCAGAAATTTTACACGAAAAACTGCGTTCCAGCTTTCTTGCCTTTCTCACCTTTTGAAAACACTTCAAATCATTGCAGATATATGCGCCCCGCCCTGACTTCTTTCCGGTCAAGTCGAGTGAAATCTCACCCTCTTTTGATTTTACAATGCGTATAAGCTCTTTTTTAGGCTTCATTTCTCCGCAGCCTATGCACAATCTCATAGGAATTTTCCTTGTTTTCATATACGCCAACTTCCTTTACTGCTTTTGTATGAATCATTATCGCCTTAATGTATTACTTATTTAATAATGTTAATCTATCTGAATCGGATTTTCAGGGCCTATATCTATCTTATAGCCTGTCAGTCTGGCTGCGAGTTTTGCATTTTGCCCTCTGTTTCCAATAGCAAGAGAAAGCTGATCGTCGGGAACAACGACCTCGCAGGCTCTTGTTCCGTCCTCCGCAAGCGTTACCTTAATTACATCGGCAGGAGAAAGCGCTGAGGCTATAAATTCTGCGTCGTCCTCGCTGTAAGGGATTATGTCGATCTTCTCACCCTTTAATTCGTTCACAATCGCAGAAATTCTTGAACGTCTCGGTCCTATGCAAGCGCCAATTGCGTCTACGTTCTCATTCTTCGACCATACTGCTACCTTGCTTCTTGAACCGGCTTCTCTTGAGATCGCCATTATTTCAACTGTTCCGTCATAAACCTCCGGTATCTCCAGTTCAAACAGCCTTTTTACCAGATCTCTGTGGGTTCTTGAAATTTTAACAGACGGACGTCTCTCCGGATTTACAATACCTACAACATAAACCTTTATAATATCTCCCTCGTGAAGAGTCTCACCCGGAATCTGCTCATTTCTCACTAAATAAGCCTCGCTACCGTCAATAGTCAAAATGGCATTTCCCGTGCCCGGCTCAACTTTCTGAACAGTTGCAGAAACGCACTCGTGCTCTTTATCCTGATAGTTCGACAGAAGCCGCTCTCTTTCGATTTCTTTAATATCGCTTCTTATTGACTGCTTTGCAGATTGCGCCGCAATTCTCTTAAACTTTGTAGGATTCAGCTTTATTGCAACCTTAGAGCCTATCTTTGCCCTCTTTGAAATTTCAAGCGCATCCTCTAAGCTGATCTCATTAGCTTCGTCCTCGACTTCTTCAACTACATTTTTGTTGATTTTTAAATTGAGCCTGTTCTTCTCAACATCAATTTTAACTTCAATGTTTTCCTCATTTGTGTTTGGGTAATCTCTCTTTACTGCTTTGAATATGCCCTGTTCGATCTTTTCAATCAAAACCTCTGCTTCTATACCGTTTTCCTCCTCCAGAAGTGAAAGAGCCTCAAAAAATTCCTTGTTCATTTTTCCTAATTCCTCCCTTTACTCTATGTCAAATAAATCTTGGTCGTCATTTAGCTTTACATATGCACAATCTGAAAGCGGTATCACTTCATTTTCGTCCGAGCCTTCAAACTGAACCGTAATGTTCGGCTTTGAATAACCCTTCAGTGTGCAGACAGCTTCCTTTTCTCCGTTTCTCGCCCGTATAAAACGAATTCTTATTTTCTCACCTATAAACCGTTCAAAGTGTTCCGGCTTTCTAAGCTCTCTGCCCAAACCCGGTCCTGAAACTTCAAAAACATAAGACTGAGAAATCGGATCGGTTTCATCAAGCAATTTATTAAATGGTCTTGAAAAGTTCTCGCAGTCGGCAATATTTATACCGCCGTCCTTGTCGATAAACACCCTCAGATACCATGTTGCTCCCTCTTTTTCAAACTTGACGTCCCAAAGCTCTAGCCCAAGCTCGCCGCAAAGAGGTTTTGCCAGCTCGGCAATCCGATGAACCGTCGAACCTGATTTTTTATTTTTCATTGTAAACACCTTGCCTTTGCTGTGCAAAGACCGCCTTTCTTTGAAATTTGAGTTTGTTCTAAAAACGAAACTATCACATTGATTTTGCTGCCAAGACCCTCAATGTTTGAGTGAAAAATCATTTTCACACTTTCTTCAGTTGTGATAAACACTTAAAACATTAATTTCCTAAACAAAGACGAAAGACCGGAAGTCAAATTTCCAGTCTTTCAATAAAACTATTGTAGTAATTATAGCACCTTTAAATGTATTTTGCAAGTGTTTTTTACTATTTTTTTGTTTAATTTCTCAATATGCAAAAAAAATTAACTAGTTTAAAAATCATCTAACATTTTATTGGCCCTTTTATAAATATTCCTCTCATTCTCATCTAAATAATATACACCGTCTCTGTAAAGAATTTTTCCCGCACACATTGTAAGCTTAACATTCTGTTTAGAACCGCTGAATACAAGATTTTTAGTGATATTATGAATAGGCTGCATATTCGGTTTGTTCATATCAATTACTATCAGATCAGCCTGCTTGCCTGCCGCTATAGTATCGCAGTCAGCAAGACCCATTGCCCTTGCTGAACCCACCGTAGCCATATATAAAACATCTTTTGCAGAGCATACCGAAGCGTCCATATACTTTAGCTTTTGAAGTCCTGCTGCAAGATACATCTCCCTGAACATATCAAGCGCATTGTTAGAAGCCGCTCCGTCTGTTCCTATGGCAATATTGATCCTCATATCTAGCATTCGTGATAGATCTGCAATTCCGCTGGCAAGCTTTGTATTTGAGCCGGGATTTGTAATCGCCCACAGGCCTTTTTCCTTGAATATCTGCATATCATTTTCGCTGAGGTAAACACAGTGAAAACCTCCGCCGCCGTATTCATATAGCCCCAAATCGTCAAAAAGCTGTGTTGGGGTTTTATTATAACGGCTAATGCACTCAGAAACCTCTCTTTCGGTCTCGCTGTTATGCGAATAAAAAGGCTCTTTATATTTCTGACACAGCTTTGCTATGCCTTTGATAGTATCGAGCTTTGTAGTATATTCCGCATGGCAGCCGAACTTATAAGAGATCAAAGGAGAAATGCTGTTGAACTTTAAATAGTCCTCCTCGTCCTGTTCGGGGCTTCCCCCGAAATCATTTGTTGAAGAACATATTACCGTTCTGAATCCTGCGTCAATATTCGCCTTAACATAATCATCCAGTTTAAAATACATATCAAACGAAGCGGTAATTCCGCTAGATAAATACTCTAATATTGCCAGCTTTGTAAAGACGTAAATATGCTCCCCTGTCAGCTTTGCCTCCATCGGGAACACCTGTTTAGTAAGCCAATCCTGCAAGGGCATATCATCGGCATATGAGCGCAAAAATGTCATTGCCGAATGTGTATGCGCATTCTTAAAGCTAGGCATTAAAAGATTACCGTCTAAATCAATTTCCTGCTCGAAGTAATGAACCTCCAAATCTTTTTCAGACGGTCTACCAACAAAAGAAATCTTATCATTATCCACCCATACCTCGCCGTTTATTATATTAAATCCGTCGGCAAGCGTGAGAATTTTTCCGTTATAAAATCTTATCATACTTTTATACTTTCCTGTTAATTGGCATTGAGATAGTCAGATATGTTTTCAATGGCTTCAGTAAGAAGTCTCTTAAAATCAGGTGCAACTCTGTTTGCTGTTTCCTGAACCTCTTTATGCGTAAGCGGAGTTTTGCTGATACCTGCCGCTAAATTAGAAATGCAGGATATTCCGCATATTTTCATACCCATATGATTTGCTGCAATTGCCTCGCAAGCCGTACTCATTCCCACAGCGTCTGCACCCAATACCTTAAACGCTCTTATCTCTGCGGGAGTTTCATACTGAGGCCCTGTCGTTTGAATATAAACGCCTTCTTTAAGCTGTATATCAAGCTCCTCAGCTGATTTTTTTATAATACCTATTAGATCCCTATTGTATATTTCGCTCATATCAGGGAAACGAACGCCCAGTTCGTCAATATTCTCGCCTATAAGAGGACTTTTAACAAATGATGATATTTGGTCGGTAATAAGCATAAAATCACCGCACTTGAAATTCTCATTTATTCCGCCCGAAGCGTTAGTTAGGAACAAAACCTTTGCGCCCATCAAGCCCATTAAACGAATCGGCATAACCACATCTGAAATATCATACCCTTCATAATAATGAACCCGTCCCTGCATAATTGCTGTTTTAACGCCGTTTACCGTTCCGAAAACAAACTGCCCCTTATGACCTGTAACCGTAGATGTAGGAAACCCGCTTATCTCTGAATACGGGATCGTCAGTTCAACCTGAACATTTGCACTCTCTGCATAATCGCCAAGTCCCGAGCCTAGAACAAGTGCAATTTCAGGTTTAAAATCAGTTTTTTTACGAATATATTTATAACACTTCTGAAGCTTTTCATAAGTCTTGTTCATAGCCTAACCCCTCTAAATATATAACGTAATGAATAAAAACAAAATATCATCAATAGAATGTTTACTTCAGCATAAAGAACCGTTTACGCTAATGTTTGTCCTGTTTTTTTGGAATATGATAGATGTCCATAAATTCCTCAACATCTTTGTCGAAATCCTCGCCGGTTTCCTTTAGCTTTCTCACATATTTATGCGATTCAAATGACTCGTCTTCCTCCTGTTTAATTGAAAACGCAATGTTAGAACAATGATCAGATACACGTTCTAAGTTCGTCAAAAGGTCTGTAAAAATAAAGCCCAGCTCAATTGTACAAGTTCCCTTTTGAAGCCTTTTAATATGTCTGTTTTTCAGCTTTAAGCAAAGCTTGTCAATAGCCTCCTCAAGTGCCTCGATCTTACCGACAACATTCTTATCCTGAGTGGCAAACGCTTCAACCGCCATATCAAGAATATCTGATACCGCACGGCATATAACCTTAATCTCTGCCTTTGCCTTTTTAGAAAACTCAATTTTCTTATCATTCATCTCGCTAGATAGATTGATGATATTTTTTGAATGATCAGAAATTCTTTCAAAATCACCGATAACATGAAGCTGCATAGCTATCGACTGACTGTCCTTTACAGACAGATCCTTGCTTGACAGCTTAACCAGATAAGTTCCTATCTTGTCCTCGAACTTATCAACCATATCCTCATTTTTCTCCACCTGCTTGGCGGCTTCACTATCAAATTTATCTATTGTGCTAATAGCAAGATTTATATTATCCCTTGCCATTTCTGACATTTTTACAAGAAGTGTTCTGCACTGTGCCAAAGCGACAGTCGGCGTTGCCAGAAATCTGTCGTCCAGAAGTGCAAATGTGCTTTTCTTTTCTTTCTCTTCCTTATCTTTTTTATCTCTGACAATTATATAAGAAAGCTTTTCAAGTCCATTGATAAACGGGAACAAAATAATCGTTGTTAGAACTTTAAAGAGCGTGTGGATAATTGCAATATCCAGTGCGTTTACAACTGAATTTGCAAATGCGAAATGTACAAATGCGTTTATCGGATAATATATTGCTACAAAAATAATCGTACCAATAATATTAAATGACAGGTGAACTATTGCAACCCTTTTAGCATTCTTATTTGTTCCGATAGCTGAGATTGCCGCAGTAATACAGGTTCCGATATTCTGTCCTAAAATAATAGGCAATGCTGTTGAAAAACGAACAGCACCTGTAGACGAAAGAGCCTGCAAAATTCCAACAGAAGCAGACGAAGACTGAATGATCGCAGTTAAGACAGCTCCTGCTAAAATACCAAGTAAAGGATTATCGAACATCAAAAGAATGTTTGCAAACTCTGGCATATCCTTTAGAGGCTCAACTGCTCCGCTCATAGCGTCCATTCCATACATAAGAATTGTAAAGCCAAGCAAGATAACTCCTATATTCTTATGTTTTTCAGTCTTCATAAACATAAAGAATATTATGCCAATCAACGCTAAGATAGGTGTGAACGACGATGGCTTAAGCATTTCAAGCCAGACATTTCCACCCTCTATTCCTGTTAGCGACAAAATCCACGCAGTAACAGCAGTTCCTATATTAGCACCCATTATAATTCCAATGGTCTGCTTAAGCTTCATAATTCCTGAGTTTACAAAGCCGACAAGCATTACTGTTGTTGCAGAAGACGATTGAATTATCGCCGTAACAACAAATCCTAACAAAAATCCCTTGAAAGGATTTGATGTAAGCTTATCAAAAAGTTTTTCAAGCTTTCCGCCTGCAAGCTTTTCAAGACCGGACCCCATTACATTCATTCCGTATAGGAACATAACAAGTCCGCCTATTAAAGTCAAAACTGCAAAAAAATTCATATTAGTTACCATGCCTTTCTGACTTGATTGCCGCATTTACTTTTTACGGCAAAGGCTAATAAATACAAATGAAAATATTTCACGCTAAACTATCATAATTATGGAAATATAAAAACCACAAATATTATACACTATTATTTATATTTTTGCTAGTACAACTTGAAAATTTTAAGTAAAATTTATGACAACAATTTTGTATAAATTTATACTATTTGCACTATTAATTTTAACAAAAGAAAAATAAAAAAACAACCCTTAAATAATTTAAGAGTTGTCTGTTTAATGCTTTTGATCATACCAACTGAATAATTGCCATTTCAGCAGCGTCACCGCGGCGAGGTCCGATTTTTATGATTTTTGTATAACCGCCGCTGCGCTCAGCGTACTTAGGTGAAATCTCATCAAATAATTTCTTTGCAACGCTCTCTTTTGTTACATATGAAAGAACTTGACGCTTATTATGCAGTTCAGGAGTTTTACCTAGCGTTATCATTTTTTCGGTCATAGCCTGAACTTCTTTAGCTCTTGATACAGTTGTTTCTATCTTACCGTTTTCCAGTAGAAAAGTAACCATAGCTCTGAGCATTGCTCTTCTCTGGTCGCTTGTTCTGCCCAATTTTCTTGAACCTGGCATGATATTCACTCCTTATATTAATATTCACGAAATGATTAGCTGTTTTCCTCTGAGCTCAAGTCATATCCAAGACTTCTTAGTTTTTCCTTGACCTCGTCAAACGACTTCTTTCCAAGGTTTCTTACCTTCATCATTTCTTCTTCTGACTTTTCTACCAAGTCATTAACAGTATTTATTCCCGCTCTCTTCAAGCAGTTAAATGAACGCACGGATAAGTCAAGTTCCTCAATGGTCATCTCAAGCGTTTTTTCTTTGCCCTTATCGTCCTTTTCAACCATTATCTCAACAACGCTCGTTTCTTCAGATAAATCAACGAAAAGGTTAAGATGCTCGCTGAGGAGTTTGGCTGCTAACGATACAGCTTCCTTTGCAGAGATTGTTCCGTCTGTCCAAACCTCTA
>CANQUM010000019.1 GCA_947627045.1 uncultured Clostridia bacterium | reverse complement strand
CTTCCTTTGCCATCTGGCTGAGCGCAAGGCAAAGCTGGATGTAACTCTTAAGCTGTCCGGCGTGAAGTCCGTTGCGCTTGCCGTCCGCCGGAGAGTCGAATTGGAAAAGCCGGAACTCGACCGTCCCCTTCGTAAAGGTGGCGTGGAGGTTGAGCATATGGTAGCGGCTGCCGTTGTAATGCTGGGTTCTGCCGTAGTTCTCACCCTGGCTGCCGTACCAAACATCCGCAAGCTGCGCCATTGTGCGGGGCTTTCTGCGGTTGAGTTGTTCGAGGAATCTGGGGTCGACCGTGCGGCAGTAGCGGCTCATGCGGCCTCTGTCAAGGTTGAGGGCGTCCGCCAGGAGGTTTTCGTGGCTCGCCATGATGTTGGCGAGGTTGCGGAGGGTTTGCGGTGTGTGCCCCTGCGCTCCGATGTGGATGTGGACTCCGCATCCTCTGGTGGCGTCGCTCTTGGCTCCCGCGTGGCGAAGCCTGCGGATAAGTTCCTGCAGGGTTTCCATGTCGGCGTAGGTGAGGATCGGGGTGACCAGTTCGCATTTCTCGCTGTCGGGTCCCGCAATGCTGACATCCTTCTGGAATTTCCACTCGCGGCCCTGGGCGTCCCATGCGCTGTAGGTTTCGTACCCGTTGCGGCGGGCTGTGTATTCGTGGCGGCCTGTGCCGAAGAAGTCGGCGGCGACCTTTGCGGCGCGGCTGCGCTCGACGCTGTTCATCTCAACCTCTACCCCAATGGTCTGCTTCTTCATTTCGGTCTGCTGGCGCTCTGTGTTTTTCATGTTCGTATCCTCCGTTTTCGGTGTGTTTTCCCTTTCGGTAGTACACATATTCGCTCTAAAAGAGGATAATAGCAAGTCATTTTTGATAATATACTACACAAAGATGATCGCAAGATATTATGTAGTTTATGGATGTTTGCTACTATGGAATGTATCCATGGTAAACTGCGCTCTGAGTCGGAATCCGTCTTTGAACGCGCCGCAGACAGCTAAATCAGCAAGTTCAGAGCGGTTTTCCAGAAACCTTTCAAGCATTGATCTTCCCTCATCGGAAAGCATATCGGAAAGACTATGGATATCCTTATCGATCAAGTCTCTGAGTTCCTGCGACCTTGGGGATTGGTCGTTATTGTTTTCCCATGGGACAATTTTCCCATAATAAAGCTGCTCCAAAATGTCCTGTCCCATGATCATACCTCCCTGATTTTTCGACAGATGTCCTCGCCGTAGGCTACGGACAGCCCGCTGCCCGTGTCCCAGGCCACCATGATGGAGCCGATGTCATCCACGCCTCTGACCGTGCCGAGAGTGCCCATGGGCGGTGCCTGGACATCGTCCATGCGCACTAATTCCACACGGCATCCAACAGGGTATTCTTTTCGTAGCTGTTCAATTACCTCTTTACTCGGAAACCGCATCGTCCGCACCTCCTTTGTGACCGCTTTTGAAAGCGGAAGAGCCGGAGAGGTTGCGGAGGAGAATTTTCCGCTCGGTCTTGAACTCGGTTCCAATGAAGCCCAAGCGGAGGAGGAAGCAGCGGAAGGCATACTTCTCGTTGTCCACCTCTTTCTCCGTGGCGGTGATACGCTTCTGATTTTTGCTCATCTCGCAAAGGGCAGCGATGAGGTGGGTGTAAGCGTTGACCTCTTCGGCGTCCGGCAGTTCCTCAAACCAAGGGAAGGCGATGGCGTCCTCCTCAATGTTGATTGGCAAGTCATCCAGCCCCAGCGCGTTCTTGATGAGGGAGCCTTTGGCCTCCAGCAGCCTTGTGAGGTTGCCGACCGCTACCTTCTCCAGCGGGATTCGCACCGTAAGCCCCACTTTCGCGTCCTGTGCGGCGCTGCCGTTCTCGGCGGTATCGTTGGCGACGGCGCTTTCCTCGGTGGCAGGCTCGGCGTGGAAGCCCTCGGTTTCCAGTTCCTCCAGTAGCGTTTCGATCTCCTCACTGTCGGCTCTGTCATCAAAGGTGATGGCTCCGTCCTTGCTGACGGTAATGTAGCCGACCTGATAGGCGCAGCTGGGAACGCCGAGGTATTTCTTTTCGCAGCCGAGGAATCCGGCGATATAGTCTGCCAGGCGTTTCCTTTCGCTGCCCGTTACGTTGTAGCGGATGGTGATGTTGTTGATCGTCATGGTAAGTACCTCCTACTTGTTTTTCGGTACTACATTAATCACTCTAAAGCCCGGAAATAGCAAGTCTATTCAATGTAGAATAGCTGCCGGATTACTGCCCGGATAACTGTGCAAAGTACACAATGCCCGCCAATACGAAGGTCACGCACGGCAGCGCCACGCCGTTGCCCCACATCTTATATTCGGCGGCATCGGAGTACGGGTCTTTCAGCCACTTGATGATCTGCTTATCCGTTTTCGGCTTGGATGAGGTACCCATTACTCTGCGGTGGGTTTCATAAACCTCCCGCCAGAAAGATATATCTTCATCGGAGGGATTCGCCGTGCCGAGGTCAGCACACCACCAGTCGGGAAAGCCCTGCAGTCTGGCGCACTCGGTTGGGGTAAGACGGCGCACCGTGTATCCGTTCTGCACTGCGCCCGGTCCTTTCGCCACCAACGTAGGCTGGAGTTCCTCCTCCACAGACGGAGAGAACTTAGCATTCTGCCCCTGGTTAAAAACATCCCGTCCGATGCCGTAAGCGACAGCGGCGGGATCTTTGAAGTCCCTCGCCATCAGCGTGGGAGACTGATCCTCCGTGGTCTGCATATATGAGCCGGTAGTCATAGCATACACGGCATGGCGGTCGACCGTATTCAAAGTGAAGGAAACATCCTCGCTGATGCCGTCACCCTGGGGACCGTTCTTGTCATCCCGTCCGATCATGGAACCCTGCAGCGCATAGCTTTCCACTACGGGAACGCCGACCTGATTGCAGGTCGGCCTTGCTCCGTTCGTTTCAACGGTGGGAGCGATGGATTCTTCCCGGTAAGGGTCATGCACTCCGCCTACCACAGGATGCCGTTCCACCACGGCGATGCCGCCTTGGTTACAGCCGGGATTCCCGCCGCTCGTGTCCAGCGTCCGTGAAGTTTCCGCCTCGTAGATGCCGCTGTGCGGATTATCCGACAGCATGGCGTGGGACTTGTCGGAGGAGATACCGTAAGCTTGGACAATCAGTTCATTGCACCGCTGCTCCCCGGCGTCAAAGGTGTTCAGCGTGTTTGCCACCTTGCCGTCTTTCCAGCTTGGAGCTTCCTCTTTGGAATGCGGACGAGTCCCTTTGCAGAACGGGACAAACAGCGTCTGGTCATTGTTGCAGGACAATGTCGCCGATTTATCCTCCTGGATGAGCGCACCCTTGCCGCCTCCCTCGCAGCCGGAGCGTATCTTCAGTGTCTTGGGAGTATCCTCATCATTTACGACGAACGGCTGGTTGTTGCCGCCCATGCCATAGGTGGAGGATACTGTGGGAGCAACGTCCAGCGGCCCGGTGTATCTCGTGTCCTGACTATGGTTCTCATAGACCGCCGCCGGCACCACTCCCGCCCGGAGCGTGGGCGACCGTTCCTCCTCGTATCCGATGGAACGACTGTGCGCTGAATGCTCGGTGCAGAATCCCGCCGCATCCAGCACACAGGGAGGATGGTGCGCCTCGGCTCGTAGGGTGCAAGTCACCTCATCGGTCACATCCATACGGCTGCCGCCCTGGTCGTTTAGGCAGACGCCTGACGCTCCAGCGCAAGACGCAGCACCTCCGGCAGCTCTTTGCCACGCACGGAAGCCCTCCGCAGAATACCCTGACAGGCCTTCTGACTCAAATAATATTTTTCCGGCACATTGGCCTGCAAGATCTGCGACAAGGAAGATGCGTTTTCTGCGCTGGGGGACTCCCCAGTATTGCGCATCAAGTACCCGCCATGCGACGGAGTAATCGTCCGCCACGATCTCCCCGGCACCCGGCCATTTCTCATATCGAGGAATATCTGCTTCACCGTCTTTGATGCCGCAGACCGTTTCAAGGACGGCTTTGAAGTCCTCGCCCTTGTTTGAGGAGAATGCGCCCGGCACGTTCTCCCATACGATGTATCTTGGATATCTGCCATTTGTGGCACACCTCATTTCTTTTGCGATCCGTATCGCTTCATAAAACAGATTGGAGCGTGAACCGTCCAGCCCCGCTCTTTTGCCCGCAATGCTCATGTCCTGGCAGGGGCTGCCGAAGGTGATGATGTCCACGGGTTCCAGTTCGGAGCCGTTCAGTTTGGACACATCGCCGTAGTGCTTCATAAAGGGCAGCCGCTTTGTGGTCACCCGGATGGGAAACGGCTCGATCTCCGATACCCACACCGGGGTGACGCCGCAGAGCAGCCCGCCCAAAGGGAAGCCCCCGGAGCCATCGAACAGGCTGCCGAGGGTCAGATTTGTATCACTCATTTTTGCCCTCCACCTCTTTCACGAGGTCGGAGTATGGAATCCGTTCTCCGTTTCGCATCACATACACGCCATTGGCATTGCCGGTATCGTCCACATATCTGCGGAGAATGACCGAAGCATATTTTTCATCCAGTTCCATCGTATAGCAGACACGATTCATCTGTTCGCACGCCATCAGCGTGGAGCCGGAGCCGCCGAATGTATCGATGACCACTGCGTTCTCCTGCGTGGAGTTGCCTATGGGGTAGCCAAGCAAATCGAGGGGCTTTGAGGTCGGATGATTGGCGTTGCGTTTCGGCTTGGCGAAGTTCCAGATGGTGGTCTGTTTGCGGTCGGAGTACCACGGATGCTTGCCGTTCTGCATGAAGCCGTAAAGAATCGGCTCATGCTGCCACTGGTAATCCGAGCGTCCAAGCACCAGAGAATCCTTCACCCAGATACAGCATCCCGCGAGATGAAACCCGGCGTCCACGAATGCCCTGCGGAAGTTCAGTCCCTCGGTGTCCGCGTGGAACACATAAGCCGCGCCGCCTTTTTCCAGATGCTCGGCCATATTTTTGAAAGCGGAGAGCAGGAAGTTATAAAACTCCTCATCTTTCATACTGTCGTTTTGAATGGTAAGACCGCTTGAGCTTTTGAAAGAGACTCCGTATGGGGGATCGGTCAGAATGAGGTTCGCTTTGATGTCTCCCATGAGGGCGGCGACATCCTCCGCGCTGGTAGCGTCACCGCACACAAGGCGGTGTCTGCCGACCGTCCAAATATCCCCGCGCATAACAAAAGCCGCCTTTTCCAAAGCGGCTGTCAGGTCGTAATCGTCATCTTTTGCCTCGCTGTCATTCCCAACGGAGAACAGGTCGGACAGTTCCTTATCATCAAAGCCTGTGAGAGAAACGTCAAAGTCCATGCCCTTCAGAGATTCAATCTCCACACGCAGGAGTTCTTCATCCCATCCGGCATCCATCGCCATACGGTTGTCCGCGAGAATATATGCTTTCTTCTGAGCCTCGGTGAGATGGTCTACAAATACACAGGGCACCTCGGCGATGCCTTCCTCCCTGGCGGCAGCGATCCTCCCGTGTCCGGCTATGACGTTGTAGTCCCGGTCGATGATGACGGGATTGACGAATCCAAACTCCCGTAAAGAAGAGCGTAGCTTGGTTATCTGTTCGGGGGAGTGTGTCCGAGCGTTATTTACATAGGGGATCAGCTTGGCGATAGGCACAAGCTGCATATCCGTTGTCGTTTTCATCATACCAGCCCCCATTCCGCGAACGCTTCAAAGCCGCCCACCGAGCGGATATAATCTCTCGCAATTGATACAATTTCCGCATACGGTCTTCCGTCCACGGTATCGTCACCGATGGCGCAGCACAGTTCCACGGGCTTTCCCGTTTCCTGCGCTTTCAGCCATGCGTAGATATTCACGCTCACATCGGCCTTTGATAAATCCTTGCCGTGCAGCCCGCCGCCTGTGACGGAGTCTGCCATATCCGATCCGAGTTTCCTGTTAGTCGCGCCGGAGTCCACATCCGAGCCTCCAGTCCAGTCACCCAGAGGGTTGACTGTGGCGCTGGGGTACAGCTTGCACAGTTCTTTGCTGTCCGTATTGCTCTGGCAGATAATCAGGCGGTCGCCGTCCAGAATATATTTTCCGTCATAAGGGTGCGAGGAATAAATATCCCGTGCGATGGCAGACAGTTTTTTCTGCTCATCTGTTACCGGCACGCCTTTGAAGATGCCGTTGTCCCCGCAGCGGACACCGTTCTTTTGATTCTCGGAAAGGCATCCGTCCTGCGGAACTTCCACATAATCCACGGCGAGATTCCCAGCAATACGATGTACCGCCGTTTCTACATCTCCCGTAGGGATATGCACTGAAGTCTCCGCGATGATATGGCACACGCCGTGACCGAGCAGAACCTCCACCGCGATCTTGGGGTCATTTTCCGCTGCATACGCAAGGTCGACCAGAGCGCCGGCAATGCGATCCGCCACTTTATCCGGGTGTGCCGGATTTACTTTTTCAAACATAGTCACATTCCTTTCCGGGAGCGGAGCAGACGCTCCATCACATCATCCTGCGGCATCGCTCCCGTAAATTCCGCAGAACAGTTTTCCTTCACGATCTGGAATATCTGGTACCACAGGTTGTTGACCTGTTTCATGTAGTTCTGGCTCATCGACACATAGGGAGAGGAGATCGCCTGTCCCGTAGTTGGATGCTTTGCCAGAAAGCCGTATTCGGAGATGGCGCGTTCGCACTGTATCCAGCGGGAAACGCTCATGGCGTAGCTGCGGATAAGCTGTGTGCTGACCAGCTTTTCACAGCCCCGCTCCCTGAGCCAGAGCCACGTCTCCTCAAATATCTCGGCGGCGTCCAGATCCTCGCCGTTTTTCTGCCGCTCCGTCATGTAGCTTTTTATCTCCGGCATATCCTCGCCGGTGAGGTCGGCGTCGGCGGGCAGTTCCATGACCGTCAGCTTTCTGCCGCCGGGGTTGCCGTTTTCCAGCTTTTCTGCCAGCCCCTTGGATTTGCGTCCGCTGCCGGCCCTTGCACCGCCCCTGGCGGTACCGTCTTTCGCCATAGGATCACCTTCCTGGGGTTATTCCCCGTTTGATTTCGCTTTTTTCGCGCACGAAGCCCCGCGCCGTTCCCCGGAATACTTTACCGTAGAGAAGTGAACCGCCCCTCCCGGTCAGCGGCGTATTTGTCTGTCGCCAATTTCATGGTGCAGTTTCGTATGACAGGACTGGCAAAGGCTCATCAAATTGCTGCGGTCGTGCGTCCCGCCTTGCGATACGGGTACGATGTGGTGGACTTCCTCCACCGGTGTGAGCCGGCCTTCTTTCAGGCACATCTCACAGAGTGGATGCTCCCTCACATACCGGTCACGGATTCGCTTCCATGCCCGGCCGTACTTTTTATGAACATCGGCAGACCGTTCGTACCTGTTGTAGCGGCTCTCCATCAGCTTTTTGTGTTCCTCACAGTACTGACCATCCGTCAGTCTGGGACAGCCGGGGTAGGCACACCCGCGCTTTGGCTTTCTCGGCATCAGCTTCACCTCCAATCGTGCAAAAGAAAAGCCCCCACGGGGCACTCCCGTGAAGGCTCGTCTGATTCTACTTCGCTAAGTATATCATAATACAAGTCAACCCCCTCGCACAAGGTGCATGGGTGTGCCAAACCGTGCCAACTTTTTAATCTGGGATGTGAAAGTTCTGAAGTGCCGTCCCGTGGATACGGTGTGCCGTGCGTAGAGACACATTCATAATGCGACAGATATGTTCCCAAGAGAGACAGTCCAAATAGCGGCAGCGGAGGATCAGTTGCTCCTCGCTGTTTCTCATCGTATCAATTGCCGCATTTACTGTTTTCCGTAAATCTACCAGTTCTTCAATCCTTACATTAACGTCCCGCTGTATTGCGTCTATCTTCTCAAGGCACCTGACGAAAGAAGCCTCGGTAGGACGGTTTGGGCTGTGCGGCATTCCATCATACCTCGCACCTGAGACGCAATCCGCCAGATGCCGCCAATACTCCAGTTCCCGCAAACGGCAGTTGATGATTTCATCCAGATGTCTCGCCTGGGACAGATATTCTTTTGCCGTCATACACCCACCCCCTTATTCTTTGTTTCCAGTTCCCTAATTTCCGCTTTGATAGTTTCAAGCTGGATTCTTAAAGTGTCCCTGATAGCCCCGGCGAATCTCGGCGGGAATGTATAGTTCATGGGCTTCGGTTTTTCTTTCCCTTTTTCCTTGGGAAAGGTCACGGTTGCCCGGAAAATGGTGCTGTTGCAGATATTCAGCATAGCATCATAGACTTTTTACAGCCTTTCTCAGTTCGCGTATTTTCACATTACGCGCCAGCCAGCCGCCATCAATGGCACCATTCGTCAGTTCCGTATACCAGCCGGAATGGAAGAACTGCTCACATTCCCGCATCATGTCCTCCGGCTCTTTCCCGCCGACCTTGCTGCCCATAAACGCGGCCGCATAATCCTCTGCCGCCTGCTGCACTATTGCGTTTTTTAAATTATCAAATGCGTCCATACCGCACCTCCGAAATATTTTTTATGGAACTGCCGCAGAGAAGCATCGTGCATCTATCTGTGTTTGCGTTGCCGCATTGTTTTCAAAATTCAGTGTTCATCGCGGGGAGCTTCGATAATAGCTCGCACCTCATCTACGGAGCGGACGATCCTCGCCACGCCCCCGGCCTTGAGGATTTTTCGGATGGTAGCCGTTTGAAGTCCCGTAGGCTTGCCCGTTTTGGTCTTTACCTCGAATCCGTAAAACCGCCCATCCACACAGGCAATAATATCCGGGATCCCCGCCGTACCGTACATCCCGCCATGCTCTTTCCACGCAAAGCAGCGCGGCATGGTCTTAAGATATTTCATGATTGCTTTTACGATATCTTTTTCAAGCATATTTGTGTCCTCTAACATAACCGCATAACCACATAACCTCATTTTGGAGAGGCGCACCTATATATATGCGCACATACGCGCGCACACACGAGAGAGAAAATTCCCGTGTATCTCTCTATATATAAGAGGTTAGGAAGGTTAGAAGTTAGGTGATTAGCGGTTCAATTTCTGTGATTTCAAATCCCGTTACGTCACAATTTTTTCTCAGAAGCTCGTAATCGATTACCCAACACTTATGGTTTTCTGTGCCGATAAATTTCTGCTGATTACTTGCTATGAAATACTCCGAGTGCTGCAGCTGTTTTTTGAACTGTGCGTATGTCAGCACTTCGCCGACAATGGCATAGTCCTTGCGGTACTTTGTGTAGAGGTCATAAACAGGAGTGAGCCACAAGTACAGTCTGCCGCCGTCAATCTTGTAATACACCTTCGGATCGAGTTTCATCCTCGCCATGATTTCAAAGGTCTGTTCCACGATGCTCTGGTTATTGGTGCCGCCGTCCAGGAGATAGTCCTTTGCGGCAAACTCCATGTACTTCGTGCAGATATCCATGCCGAACGGAAACACTGCATCGAAAGCAAGGGAATATTCGATGCATACTTTTTCCAGCAGCCGAAGCCCTGCGTAGCAGCAGGCGAGGTTAGACACGATTCGGCTCGGAAGTTCGGGATTGAATTTGTCCTTACCCTCGATATACCAGTTCTCCGCATCTGCGGGAGATATTTTCAAAGCAGTATTGAGGAGCGTCCTTCCAAAATCGGAGAGTTTCTCTTCGGAGGACAGGATCCGGTTAAACGCTTTCCGATGACCGCTGTCCTTCAGGTCTTTCTTCGAGAAAAGAAGTTCAATGCTCCTCTCACGGATAGCGGCTTCGTCCGCCGACTCCTCGCCCGCAACGATAAGCGGAGCGGAGAGATCGTATTTCACCACGGACAGGTCTGCCCTGCCGCGAACACCCTCATGACCGTCGTAGGAATCACGGAAATGGTTATAGAGCGTCGCCAGCTTAATGCGATCCATCTTGGACGGCTTAAACTCGTCCAGCGGCAGAGGAATCATATTTGAAGATGCGGATTCTTTCATAAGTGTAAAAGCGGTGACCTGGGTAGCCGCCGTCACACGGTTGCCGGAAAATATGGGCAGCAGTACGCGCTCCAAAGTAGTGGATTTCCCGCTGCCTGCTTCGCCGATAAGGAACAGATGCGGGAATTTCACGCCCCGCTGGCGCAGGTGTTCCTTGATAAAACATCCCGCCGCCCACGCCAGAATAGACACCGCTTTCGCAGGCTCGTTATACGACATCAGCAGCTTTCCGAGTTCCGGGATCTTCTCCTTCGTGAGCGGATCGCAGCCGATGATGCCGCTCTCGATGCTCTTATATTTTTCAAGCTGGACGATGTCTGGCACGGACACACCACCGTTCTCCGTCGCGCCGTCCTGGGAAACAAAGACAAGCCTGCCGTTATGGTTATATATTCCCATTGCCTTGACGCCGCGCTTTACATCCCATTCCAGTTCTGAAACATAGCCCTTCAGCAGTTCGAGATCGCCATCTCCGCCGAGATAGGACAAGGCGATAGTGTTCTTATTGAGCAGGTTCTTGAACTTCTGCTGGTTGGCAAAGTCGGTGGTCATAAATGTCATGCGGTATGTCTCCCCGCGCACAGTAACGAGGTCTGCGGTCAACTGTGTCTCCTCATCGGATACTATCATTTCACCGGGTCGGAACACGAAGTTTGTTATGGGATAAGTGGCCTCGCCCTTGGAACGCCAATATCTGCCCTGAAACTCAAAGACTGGACTGTCTCCGCCGGGAGAATATACATCTTCGGTTGACTCGATGGCCTTGTCCAGCGTCTCCTCGCCATAGGTCGCGCCATTGGCATGGTGCTTCTCGTCCCATTTCTGACGGAACAGCCCGGAGGAGCGGAAAATACGATCCATCTGCTCCTTGTTCTTTCCCGACCAGAACGCCAACTTACGACACAGCGCCATATCCGCCTCAGACTGGCTCTGGAATACGCCTTGCCAGTTTCCTTCAAACAGTGCGGTAACCGCCTCGCCGTCCTCGGAGTTTTTTGCCTTTTCGAGAAGCTCCTCGTCGGTCATCTCTACGGGAACGCCGGGGGAGGCTTTCTTTTTCTTCGATTTTTTCTTTTTCCGTTTTTTGATATATGTTTCGTGAATCCAGGCAAGAGCGCCGTTGTCCTCGGCAACGGTGTCGGGGGAGCCGTCCAACTGTCTGCCCGTCACGGTAAAATATCTGCCCGACTCGTACATTTCCACGCCTGTATCGGTGTTCTTGCTGCCTCCCGTCGGCTTTACGCCTTTGAAGTACAGATGGACACCGTCCCCGGAGGGAGAGAACTCCGCGTAAGTCGGCTGCCTTGCGATGATAGCCTTCGCTATCTCATTGAATTCACCCGTTTCAGGATTGTAGCAGTGATCCACATCCACGCCGACATAGCCGTCATCCTTCGTGAACATATATCCGATGCCCGTATAGCTGTACTTTTCGTATGCGTCGAAAGCGGTCCGGTAGTCCGCCCATGTCTGTGGATTGTTGGACATTGCACCCTTGCCGGTAATGGGGTTGATGGGCATCTTCTTGGGCTTGCCGCCGTCCTTGTCCGGCTCCAGCCGCCAGCACACCCATTGCTTTCTATCCTTTAATTCTTGCGGAAACCTCATCCCGACACCTCCTCGCACTGTTCCGTGAAATATCGCAGGATAATGCCGCGCTTTTTCGCCCGCTCAATCTCCGCTGCCATACCGCTTGTGACCGTATCGCCGAACACCCAGCACTCCTTACATCCGTCCAGATACACCATACCCATGAAGAGTCCGAGCTCACGCTGCAGCGGATCATCGTCAAACATGAACTGCGGGAAGAATAAATGGCTGGCATAAGGGATGTACCCCCGTGACACGGCAAAGGCGCAGTAGCGGCGTGCTTTCTCGATATTTCCTTGTGTATCTCCCGCGAACGGGGAGCAGACATATATTTTCGGAAGATACTTCTTTTCCTGTTTCATTGCGGCTCTTTTCTCCGCGCGTTCCTGACGGGCGATATTCCCAAGGGCCTCGCCCGATGTCGGATCGGGATAACCTTCGCTGTTCTTATACATAGGCTCAGTCCTCCAGTTCTTCCATCTTTCCAAATCTCGGTCCCACAGACACCTCCGCCACGATGGGGACGTCAAATTCCGGATACGGCTGCTGTTCCATGCACGCTTTCACAAAGCGGATCGCCTCGCCCAGCCTGTCGGCGGGCAGTTCAAAGACCAGTTCATCATGTATCTGCAGGAGTGGACGCAGCCACATCCGCTCCGATATGCCCTCGACGATCCGACCGCAGGCGGCTTTTAAGATATCCGCCGCGGTCCCCTGGATAGGCGTATTCAAAGCGCACCGCTCGGCGAAAGACCGCTTGCCCCAATCCTCGGAAAGCATACCGATGAGGTATCTGCGCCGTCCGAGCCATGTTTCCGCATAGCACGTTTCCCGTGCGGTTTTCTTCGTTTCTTCCTGCCAAGTGGTCAGTCCGGAGTATCCGGCTTTCAGATTGTCGATGATCTCACGGCAGTGGTCGAGGGGAGTGTCCAGTCCCGCCTTGAACCGCAGCGTGGTCTGAAGACCTCGCGGGAACAGACCGTAAAACACGCCGAAGTTGCAGTTCTTGGCAATGGTACGATGCTCCTTATAATCGGGAGCGTTTTTGTCGACCGCTACATCGAAGGGAACATTGAAAATGACGGAGGTAGTCTGCGCATGGATATCGCCGCCGCTGCGGTAGGTATCAAGCATCTTCGGATCGCGGCAGTAAAACGCCCCGACGCGGAGTTCTATCTGTGAGAAATCCAGCGACATCAGCACATTGCCCGGAGCTGCCACAATAAAATTACGGATGCCGATGGGATCGTTGGTCTTGCGCGGGCAGTTCTGAAGGTTAGGATTCCTCGCGGAGAATCTGCCCGTTTCGGTACCCAGCGGCATAAGGTCGGGATGTATGCGCCCGGTCGCTGTATTTACATAGGTAAGATAGCCGTCAATATAGGTGCTTTTCAGCTTGCCCCACTTGCGGTACTCCTGCACCAGTTCAAAAAGTCGTACCAATTCCGGCTTGTTCTCCGCACACCATTCCTTGAGCATCTGCATGGCGGCATCGTCCGCCGCCTCCTGGTTCTTCTCCGTCTTTTTCATGACAGGCAGGCCGAGGTCTTTATACAGATACTGCTTGAAAGCGGAAGTGGATGCGTTCGCTCCGATAGCCACGCCGCCCGTGATACCGTCAATCTTTTTCTTGATTTCCGCAATCTTCTCCTCAGCTTCCTTCTGGCGTTCGATCATGAGGTCACGGTCAATAGGTACGCCGTTATATTTCATAAGTCCACAGTACACGGCGGTCGGTGATTCCAGCTGCTCCACGATGACCCGGTGCTGCGGAAGGAAACGGTCAAACCAGTTATTGAACTTGTAATAGAGCCGCAGCGTATAGTCGGAATCGGCGCAGGCGTAGCGGAGCGCATCATGCTCCTGCGGATTCATCTCGTCAAAGTGCCTGCCCGCCGTTACCGTCTCGAAGGACGGCATATCCGCACAGAAAAGCTGTGTCGCAAGGAGCTTTAGACCGCTGTCGTGGAGGTTCCTGAACTCCCACTTGGATTTAAGCGTCAGCTGCGACGCGGCGATGGTGTCATAGCAGGGAGCCTTGACCACGATGCCCATCGCATAGAGGAACATCGCCTCGAACGACAGGTTGTGCGCCACCTTGACAACGGATTTATTTTCATAGAGCAATTCTTTCAGATATGCCCAGACCGCATCAGCGTTTTCAATATTCCCGCCGACCTTGTGTGCTATGGGTACATAGACTGCGCTGCCTTCAGAAACAGAAAAACTGACTCCCGTAATATGCGCCTTATGCGGATCGAGCGCCGCTTTCGGTTCGTTTCTGTATGCGTCGTCGGGAGCGGTTTCAAAGTCAAACGCCACAATCGGCTGCCCATCAAGATACGCCTTGAGGTCGGACAGCTTTGTGACAGAGCGATAATTTTCCATCTGTACATCCTTTCCGAAACCATGCCGCAGCGGAGCAGAAGTCCCGCTCCGCCACGGTGATTCCTTGTTTATTCGCCGTTTATTTCAGAGGCTCAATGATCTCACCCGTTTCCGGATCCACATTGACGGCATTCGCCTCTTCGGTGTCATATCCCACGCTGGCACTCAGTTCCTTGACCTGTTCGCTCATGGCGGATATAAGCGCGTATTCCTCCGGCGTCAGAACGCGGTCAACGGAGAACTGCGCCTGGGAGTAGGCAATCCCCGTGTTGCTGCTTGCCTTTTTCAGCGTAAAGCGAGTGACCACGGCATTGGAGTTCTTGTACTTCGGCAGGATACGCATAAGGTATCTGGTAAAGCCCTTGAGTGAGCCGGTCGGGAGCGAGAGGATCATCGGGAAGATCTCACCCTCTCGCAACAGATACAGCCTTCTGCGGTTCTTGCAAGCTTTCGCACCGTTCTTACCGGAGCCGAAAGCGTTATACGGACAGGAGCGGCACTGCCCACCCGGATTGCCGGTGCCGCATACGCCGTCATAACTGCCGCAGTCGGGAGGATTGGAGCCGCCCTGATATTCCTCTTTGTAGTAGGCGTTCAGCGGATGCTGATAGAGGATGACGGCGGAGAATTCCTTCACGGTTTCCGGCTCATCGGGATCGTCGCCCGGAATCTCAAAGACCGTCCCGCCGCCGCTGGGAATCTTGATGCGCTCGAAGGATGCGGAAAGTCCCGACATCTCCTCGGCCATGACGTCGCTCAGACTAAAGTCTTTCAGTGCGAGATAACCTGCGTTGTTCGCAGTGATGATTTCAGTGCTCTTTTTCATAAAATTTCATCCTTTCTTTACTTGTGCGTCGATTTTCTGACGCTTACTTTTGTCTGCTCATAAACATTGACCAGACCATCTAACCATTCGGGCAGTGTTTCGTTGTTCTCTGTGATCTGTTCATTGACGAAAGCGGAGAGGCTGTTTGCATTGACCGTCTCGTACACCAGATCGCCGTAGCCCTCGGACTTCAAAGCCGCGTACAGTTCGTCCTTTCGGTCGACAGCAGCTGAGGCACGGGTCTTGGTCGTGAGTGAGAACATAGTTCCCGCACGTGTAAAGTTCTGTGTTTCCGTGTCGGTCATAATGGAGACAAGCTGCCGTTCCACATCATCGATAGCGGCGGTCAAGTCCTTAACACGCTGCTCCGTTTCCTTTTTTTCGTCGCGGAGGCTCTTAAGTCGCTCCGCCAAGTCGTACATTATGTCTGTTACTTCCATTGATCGTTTCCTCCTCATTGAAATGGATTGACGCCTCTGCGCCAGTCGTCCACGAGGGACCTGGCGAGATTGGCCTTGGTTTGAAGTGCCTGCATGACTTTCGTGTCAATGGTGCGGTTGGCAACCAGGTGGATATAGGTGCAGGGATATTTCTGACCTGCACGGTGTATTCTGGCACGGCACTGCTCGTAGTTGCTCATGGAATAGTCCATCGAATAAAAAATCATCGTGGATGCCGCCGTGAGCGTGACACCCATACCTGCAGTAGCGACCTGCCCCACAAAGACCTGTACCTCCGGGTCTGTCTGGAACTGCTTCACCTGTGCGTCCCGTTTTTTCACATCGCCCATGATGAGAGAGTAACGGATGCCTTTCATGCCGAGCATTTTGCATATAGCGTGGAGTTCCGGCACGAAACGAGCGATAACTACCAGCTTTTTCCCTTCCTGCAAGGATGAGTCGACAAGGTCCTCCAACACGGATAGCTTGGCACCCGAAACCTGCTCGACCGCACTTGTATCGTCATTTCCGAGGAATCCGCCCGTCAGCTGGCAGAGCCGAAGAAGCCTTGTAAGTACATTGGTCGTGGTGACTTCCTCACCGCTCTGGAGTTCCGCATAGCTTTCATCCACGAGGGATTTATAGATTTTCATTGCCGCAGGCTCCAGATCAACCTTGCGGACAATATCCGTGGTTTCCGGCAGGTCGAGGCATTCCGCTTTTGTCGCCCTAAACGCTATGGAGTGCATTCGGCGTGTGAACTCTTCCTCCATTGAAGCCTTCATGACTGGCGTGTGTTGCCCATAACCCGTCATAAAAAAATACTTGGAGCGGAAAGTGTAAAAGCTCTGCCCATAAATGGCGGGATTGAGAAACTTGTACTGGCTGAAGATGTCGATAGCTTTGTTCGTTACCGGTGTCCCCGTCAGAAGCATCCTGTATCTCGCCGCCGCACCGAACCTGTGCATTGCCTTGGATGCGGAGGTCTTATGCGACTTGATCTTGTGGCCTTCGTCCGCTGCAATCATGTCCGGCTTCCAGGCAGAAAGTTCCGCCTCCAAGCGCCACGCCGATTCGTAGTTCACGACCACGACCTGCAGCCCCTCGCCGTCAAACTCGCGGAGCAGTTTCTTTTTCTTCTCACCACTGCCCTCAAGAAGCACGAGCGAATATGGGAATGCCGCAAATTTCTCAAATTCGTCCAGCCATACGCCCGTAATTGAAAGAGGGCAGACTACGAGCAAACGGTTGATCCTGCCGTACTCATAGAGCGTCCCCGCAACGCCAACGGTGGTCAGCGATTTTCCTGTGCCCATTTCCATCAGCAAGGCGGCTCCGTTACTCCTGACCTGCGACGGCAGAAGCCCGAACAGACCGAGCGTGAATTCGTAAGCTCTCTGCTGGTGGCGGTACGGTCGCACCTTGACGGGCATCTTTCGGATGTCATTCGGATTCATCATCGCCGCCTGCCACCTCCCTGATCGCCACCTCATCCACGCTCTCTCCCGGCACGAGGACCGTGAGTTTTACAGGATTACCGAGCAGGAAGCGGAGAAGTTTCTCTCTCACCGTAACCTGCCTGCAGGCGATTACGCCGCCATTGACTCTTTGTTTCGAGACTCTGATTTTTAATGCGTGTCTCATTGTGTATCATCCTTCCTGAAGAGCCGTTTGTTTTATTGCCCTTCACAGGTAGCCCACGGCAGAAGCAAAACTTAAGGTTTTTGGGGAAAATTATTTTTTATCGGTTAAAAATTTTTTCAAACGGGCATATATGGTGCCCATACGTTGGGCAATTGCCGACTCGCTAACGCCCTCGGTCTTGGCAATTTCCACCTGTTTGATTTCATCCCAGAATACTTTCTTGATGAGATCTTGCTGTTTCGGCTTCAGTCGGCTTATAGCGCAGATCAAATCGTTGTACTTTTCCTCGCAAATATCAGATTCAATATCGTCTGCTCCGGCAAAATAACTCCCATCGAGGTCAAGTGAATCCAGAGAAACATGGCGGCGTGTTTCCTTGTGATGGTTGTTGAAAGTCGGTTTGTTGTAATCCTCATCCATAATTTCCTGTGCCGTGCGTCTTGAGACGGAGGACTTGTCCTCTGCGGAATTAAGCCTTCTTTGATAGTCCTCCTCCACCCATATCTCGCATTCTTCATCAGGAACATCAAGAAAGATGGGATGAGTCTTGTCTTCGTAATAAATTCTGATTTTCATGAAAAAACCTCCATTCGATTGGGAATGGAGGTTCTCGCGGACAGCGAAATGGCAATGGGAAACCGACCGCAGTTCAGATGGAGATATCTCCATTCCAAATTGCAGCTCTCTTGCTCATCAGATTGCTGTATTGATATTTAATTGCCCATTATCCGGCGTGAGCCGCCGTGACCAAATGACGCACCGAAAGATGAGAGATAGAAGATGTTGTTGGCCGAAGAAGTGATATTAAATTCACATTTCGGATAAATTGTCCTTTTCTCGGATTTTGTGTTTGATTTTTGAACAAGGAAGTGCTATAATCAATTATAGTACGTTTCCGCATACTCGACATACATCTCCTTAATCTGTCTGCATTATACAAAAGGACCCTTTTGATTTTGGGGATAGTTTGGGGCACTCCGGTGCATCGTGGTGCAAATTCTGTTCGAGGAGATGAAAGGCTGTGGAGTTCAAAACGCTTTTTCCAATAATGAAGGGATATTTGGCAGATGGCGATGATGTGCCGGCTTTTTTCCGTGAACTGATGGCCACGATCACTACCGTTACCGAGGAAGAATGGGGGACAGCAAAAGACCCCTCTGCAAAACTGAGCGACGAGACAATACGGAGTTATACGAAGCGGAAACTGCCAAAAAAAACTCGCCTCGACAATCGTGTACCGACTTACGCCGGATAGACTGTCGAGGCGAATTAACAAATTAAAAAAGACCGCCAGGGAAATGTTTGCAGCAGAGATGAAAGCATATGACGCTACAATCACCGCTGATAACATAGGCGAAAAGGTGACCGGGCTTTTAGTCGGAATCATTCAGACGTCCGCCGGGCTTGTTCCAAAAAATGAACTGGCAATACAGCGGCAAGCACATCTGGCGGTCGATTTAAAATCCAAATATGGTGACTATCTTTTTGGTGAAACAAGTGGATACTGCCCATTTCCGGGATGTGGAAGGGAACTGGGGGTTATGTCTACCGGAAGAGTACAGCGAGTTTACGAGGTTGGTCTGATAGACAAAAGTAAAGGGTTAGAACCGAGTAATCTTTTGGCGATGTGTCCGCAGTGCCATGCTACATATCTTCTCGACAGCAATAAGAAACTCATGAAGGAACTCCTCAATGTGAAAAGAATGCTTTCTGCGCATCATCAGAGCGTTCATCTCCTTGATGATCTTCCTTTGGAAAAGGGCATCATCGGAGTAATCGGTAAAATCAGCAAACTCGGAGAAAAGGATTTGGAAGGCGCTTCTCTGGATCCGAAGGAGATTAAACAAAAGCTGAGTCCGGCGAAGGACGCCGCCATCTATATTCTTGTCAACGGATATGTGACCGCCTACTTTTTGAAGATACGGGAGATCATGACGAATTTGGACAAGCGCGGAGAGATCGACTACGATGAGATGCAGGATCAGATACACGCCATGTATAAAAGGCTAAAGAAGGTGCACAAATCCCGCATGGAGATTTTCAATGAGATCGTAGGACGGATACACCGTATCACATTACAGGACGAAGTTTACTGCCAGATTGTAGTTTCGTACTTCATCCAGAGCTGCGAGGTGTTCGATGCAATTACCGAATAAACTGTATTCATATAAAAACAGCACCCTGTCGCTGATACCGGTGGTGCTGAACGAACTTCGGCAAGGGCCTCTACCGGCCAGAGAGTTGTACTTAGCTGTTAAGCCAATGCTTACCGAAGCGACAGATTTCCTGTCTGTCATGGACTGCCTGTACGCTTTACGGGCAATTGATATCACAGACGGAGGTGAAATTTATCAATGCTTATCGAGATGACATCACCCGTATTCAAAGAGAGAGGAAAACGGCGTCCGCCCATTCGCTTTAAGGAAGGCTTAAATGTTGTTCTCGGCAAGGAGGACGGAGAAAACTCCATCGGAAAATCCTCCGCTCTGCTGGCAATTGACTTTGTGTTTGGCGGGGATACTTATCTTAAAAGCGATGGCGTGAAACATATCGGTCCGCACACTATATTTTTTACTTTTCGGTTTGACGGGAAGGAATACTGTTTTGCGCGCAATACCGTATCGCCGGATGAAATACACCATTGCTCCAGGGGATACGAGTTAATGGGAGCGGTGTGGTCAAAGCGTGAATTTACCGATTGGCTGAAAGAGAAGTATGCGATAGACTTTCCGGGGCTGTCCTTCCGGGAAACAGTGAGCAGCTTTTTCAGAGTCTACGGAAAGGAAAACCTCGATGAACGCCGTCCGCCCAAAGGTCTGCCTGGTGGGGGAATGCAGAAATCCATCGAGGTGCTTGTAAAGCTGTTCAATCGGTATGGGGATGTAGAAACCTATAACGTAAGACTGGAAGAACAAAAAAAGAAACTCGCGGCATTCCGCGAGGCAAGAAAATATCGGTTTGTTCCGGATTTGGTTGGAGGTAAAACGCAGTACGAGGATAATATTGCTCAGATTCGTTCACTGCAGGAGCAATTGGATAATTTGATTTCAGAGCAGACCGCAGGGCCTACAGAAAAGGATATTGAGAAGAGTCGCATGAAAGAACAACTGCAGGCGGCTAAACTTCGTGTTGAAACGGAATTGCAATCGAAACAGCGTCGGCTTGAATTGTTGAAGATGAGCCTGGAATATGGTCTCTATCCTACTGAAGCTGATTTGTCAGCATTGCAGGAGTTTTTCCCCGCCGTCAATCTTCGTAAGTTATATGAAGTGGAGCGATACCACAAAAAGCTGGCTGCAATCCTGGACGAACAGTTTGCGACGGAACGCCAAGCTGTAGAAATCGAAATTCCGCTTCTTCAATCATACGCGCAAGAGTTAAAAAAACAGATTACCGATTTAGGATTTGTAGGCAACTTCTCTAAAGAGTTTCTTGACAGGCATTCGGAAATCAAAGGCCAGATTGATGCACTCAGAAAACAAAATGAGGCATATCTCACTTTGACCGAATTGCAGGATGGAAGGCGCAGAGCCGATGAAATGCTGAAACGCAGCATAGAGGATATTCTTGGCGATATAGAACGTACCCTTAACGATAAGATGAAAGAATTTAACGACAGCCTGTTTTCAGAGTCCCGCAAGGCTCCTCACATCAGGTTTCGGGAATATAACAGCTATGAATTCGAGACACCGGATGATACCGGAACAGGCTCCAACTACAAAGGAATGGTCGTGTATGATTTGGCGATGCTGTATCTCACGGCTCTGCCCGCTATTGCACATGACTCGTTGATCCTGAAAAATATCGGCGATGGTGCCGTCAACGGCATCATGAAAATATATGCGGCAAGCAAAAAGCAGGTCTTTATCGCATTTGATAAGCAAGCCGCCTACAAGCCTAATACTCAAAAAATTTTGTCCGACAACATGGTTTTGAAGCTGTCGGACGGTAACTGTGAACTTTACGGACAGTCTTGGAACAAAGAGGTGGCAGACAATGAAACTGAAGATGAGTTATAAGAAACTATGGAAGCTGCTGATCGACAAGGACATGAAAAAGTCCGACCTGCGCAAGGCGGCGGGAATCAGTTCCTCATCCCTTGCTAAGCTGGGAAAGGATGAAAATGTGACAACGGATGTTCTCCTCCGCATCTGCGAAACGCTGGAGTGTGGTTTGGATGATATAGTGGAAACAATCCCAAACAATCAAAAAGTATTTGAAGAATTATAACAAAAAATGAAAGGACGGGGTTCCCAAGGCAAATATTGGGAACCCTTCCTTTTTAAAACAAATCTATCTTTTCAAGTAAGTATCTTATTATCGTTTTTTCTTGAGTTACAATCTTAGCCTCAAATTGCATACCAACTAAAACGGTTCCTTCATTTCCATCATCATCTGCAAATTGTTTGTTATTCAGGCTGCACTCAACAAGATAATATCCTGAGTATTCGCCATTTTGAACCAAAGTATCTGACGAGATATTTAGAACAGTTCCTTCGGCAACGCCATATTGACTGCTTGGCAATGCCGCCAAATTATACCTAACAGAATCACCAACTTTAATATTGGCAACATCTACATTATTCACATATAAGTTCATTTTATATTCACTTTGATTGATTGGGAGTACAGTAGCTATAACTGTACCGGCAGTAATTAAATCACCAACAGTTAATGTAGCATTAACACTGATAACTCCAGATTGTTCTGCGCAAATGGTTCCTTTTTTTATTTGCTCTGTAATTTGAGTAATCTGGGTATCCAACTCATCCATTTGATTTTTCAATGTTTCCTGTTGGGAAAGAATTGTCGAAGTCTCTTGCATAATAGTCTGCGAAATGGATAGTGGAATTCCATTTTCGTCTTTACTATCTTCATATAATGTACTGGAAATTTGACAAAGACGAAGACTTGACTGCGCAGAATTCAATTCTGTTTTAGCCGACTGGATTGAACTGTCAATTTGCGTGATTGTCTGATGATATTGCTGATCTTTTGAATTATTATACGATTCCTCCAGAGCCAGCAACTGACTCTCTCTATCTTGCAAAGAAGCAATTTTTAACTTGACCTCTGCAATTTTATTCTCATAATCATTCAGTATCTGTTGGTATTCTGCGAGAGTTTTGGTTTTATAAGATTCTACAACTGTTTTGGCGTTTTCCATCTGTTGTTTTGCTGTTTCTATATAATCATCAGTGGGGGAAAGATTATCTGTTTCTGGTTTTGAAACATCATTAATTACCTGCTCCGAGGGAATCGTATTAAGTTCAAAAGACTCGTCTGAACTAACATCTCTCTCTAAATATTTTTCGTATGTATCTTTTGCTGAAAGATAAGTGTCTTCATAATTCTCTAACGTTGTTTGATAGTTATCGTACAGTAATCGACAAACACTCTTATCGTCATCAGGAAAAAAAGATTTTCCTTCCTGAATAGAGGTTACTAAGCAGTTATACTCTGTTTCCATTGTTTCATATTGTTTTAAAACCAGTTCGTTACTATCCTCAGTAGTGTCTCGAAGAATGGATTCTTTCTGAGACATATAATCGTTATCCAGTTTTTCAATTGCAGAAGCATATGACAAATATAGTCTTTCGTAGTCGGGATAATTTGAAGCAAGATTTTCACCTTTTACAACACTATCCCTATAAGCAGCCAATCCTTTAAGTCTATTTTCTAATTCACTAATCTGAGATTTAACAGTCTGAAGGTCAGCTTCATTTTTTTCTGCGTCATATACAATAGTCTGTTTAGAATTATTTAAGGATAATTCATAATCCTCGTATTTGACATGGTATGTATATTCATCATTTTCAGGATTATTTGAAAATGGATTTTTCTGTTCCTCAATCCCTTTAAGGAACTTCTCGCACATCTTATTTTGGAAAATGTATTCAGCTTTTTTATCCTTCAAAGCGTCCAATGAGATTTGTTTATCCGAAGTATCTATCTTTAGCAATACATCTCCTTTTTTGACATTTTGGCCATCTGCGTAGTACACACCATCAACTCGCCCATCTAAAAAGCTGGATACGGTACTGATTGAGTCGTTCGGCCTGACAATACCAGACGCCGTTGTAACTATTTCGATTTTTCCGACACATGAATATATGATCGCAATTATCAACACACCTACTAAAGAGTATATAAACCCTGTGATAAAAGGATTGGGACGTTGCCCATACATTTCTTTACTATCGGACATTTCATCGAAGTTTAACATAATTCTTTTCATAGTTGCTCCCCCGTTTGTGCTTGATACAACCCGCGATAGTAGCCATTATTTCGCTCCATTAATTCATTGTGACTACCTTTTTCGATAATTTTTCCGCCTTCCATAACATAAATTGTATCGCAACGACGAATGGTGCTCAATCTATGAGCAATGATGATAGTTGTCATATTGTGGCTGTATAAGTCTATCGTTTCCTGAATTGCTTTTTCGGTTACAGCATCCAAATTACTGGTTGCTTCATCTAAGATAAGAATGTCAGGTTTTTTAGCATCGCTCGCGCAATCGCAATTCTCTGTCTTTGACCGCCAGAGAGATTACTGCCATTTTCATCAAGGTGAGTTTCATATCGGAGCGGCAGAGAATTAATAAATTCATGAATCTGAGCCATTTTAGCACATCTAATCACTTCTTCCATATCCGGATTATCAATGCCGAATATCAAATTATCCATGATAGAACCACTAAAAAGAAATGTTTCCTGTGGAATATATGCTATTTTTTCTCTCAGTGCATCAAGTTGAATGTCTGGCAATGCATAATCTGCAATGGTAATTGAGCCGCTCTCATATTGATATAAATTTAATAATAGTTTTGCTATCGTGGTTTTCCCGGCACCACTTTCGCCGACAATTGCTATATTTTCCCCTTCCTTAATATCCATTGAGAAGTGATCAAGAATTAAACGCCTTGTCCCATAGCGGAAAGAAATATCTTGAATAGAGATATTTCCTTTCAGTGAAGCCGGTACTACTTTGTGATTTTGCGTCTCATCTTTTTCTATTTCAAGATCCAGTATTTCGCCTAAACGGTCAGAAGCAACTATAGCAGTTTGGAGCGTAGGCTGCAAATTAATAATGTTCTTGACAGGATCGAGAAAATAAACTAATAGTGCATTAAAGGCTACCAGATCACCGATTGTCATATTGCCGTGCAAAACATTATAGGCTCCGACCCAGAGAATAATCACTCCACCGACCAGTTCAACAAGTGTTTTTAGTCCTTCTTGTGCGTTGCCTATACATGCCAACTTAAAAATACTCTTCAATAATTTTACAAACTTAAACTCTGTTTTAGTTTGTACTTCAGGTTCTCCATTAAAGGCTTTTACTGTTTGAATCCCATTCAACGATTCCACTAAATAAGATGTGAGCTGAGCATTATCTTCCATCTGTTTTTCGTTTGCTTTCCTATATGGTTTATTAAAAGCAAATACAAGAATTCCATACAATATAACCATAACAAAAGCAATAGCAAAAAGGATTTTGTTTTTAAAAAACAGAATTAAACCTCCTACTATCGCCATTAAAGTGTCGATCATTACGGTTAGTGTCGCATTAGAAATCGCGTCACGAATTGATGAGGCATCTTGAAAGCGGGATATTATCTCTCCGACTTTTCGTGTGCCAAAAAAATTCATTGGGAGTTTTAACACATGTTCATAGTATCCCAGAAGAAGAGCAATATCCAATTTTTGGCTTAAATAAACTAATAACTGTGATCGCAAGACAGTAAGCAGCACAGAGAATAGTTTTAGTAATATTACGCCAATAGATAGTATGGTCAACGTTTTTTCTATTCCTGCAGGCAAAATATCATCGATAATTATTTGAAAATAAAATGCACCAAGAATTCCTAAAAGAGTAATGACCAAAGAAGCTACAAAAATATGTAAAACAAGTCGTTTTTGTGGAAACAACAATCCCCAGAAACGCTCAAAAATATTCTTTGTTTCTTTTCCCGTTTTGAAAGATTGGCTTGGAACAAGCAGAATAAGTATACCTGTCCATATTTTAAAAAAATCTTCAGGAGTGTATTTTACAATGCCCTTTGCTGGATCAGCTATAACCACCTGCTTTTTTGTGATTTTATGGATGACCACATAATGAAGCAAACTATTATCAGCAATAACATGCGCTATAGCAGGAAGCGGAAATTCTGTAAAAAAAGCATTATTTGCACCTTTCACTCCTTTAGCAGTAAAGCCCAAATGCTCAGCTGCCTTTACCATCCCATAAATATTTGTTCCTCTTATATCCGTTCCCGCAACTTCCCTAACCTTTGAAACGGATACTTTTAATCCATATTGCTTAGCTACTGTGGTAAGACACGCCGCCCCACAATCAGTAATATCATGTTGTCTTACACAAACATAATGCAATTCTAATCCCCCCAATGATACAACGTTCAAGTCTTATCTGAAACACCTATATATATATCAATTATCATACTGTCCATATCGTTGATACACATTGCTTCTTTTGTTGCTACATTATAATTGACTGTTGTAGGTATCAAGTTATTGCATTCCATGAATGTTTTTATTTCATTTATAGTATTATTCAAAGTAGCTGGATTGCCATTATGCCTTGCTTTTAGTACGTTTTCAATTTTAAATTCTTCTACATAATAAAACTCTCCACAACTATCGATCTCTCGGTCAATAGGAAGCATTATCATTAAATCCACAAGAGATGGTGTTTGATTATTATGTACTCCTAACGTCGCACTAATTGTTGGTCCAATAATATTGGCCGAATTCCTCAGTATGTATTGTTTCATTCGCACTATGAGTCTGCTCACTTCATTTTGAATATATTGCCCATTGCAAACTAACAAGTTATTCACCTTAAACTCATTTATTCTCGAAATATTCTTTGACATTATTCTTTGCCTCCCGTATTTACATTATTTATGTAGTCTTTAAAAGAATTATAATTATTGATTTTTTTACTATTCCAATATCTAAATTCTGCGTTTTCTATACTATAAAGAGAGTCGTATGATTCTTGTATTTTTTTGAAATATATATTCTGGTAATTTGAAGGCTCTAAAGTTTCTGATTTTAGAGAACTTATAACCTTTTTTATATATGATGGTATTGTGATATTAATGAAGCGAGAGTCAGACAGCATTTTAGGATAATCCACCGTGCAAGATACATCGCAAATAACACAAAGACCAAGCGTTTCCATTATACGGTGCAGATAGGCTCCTGTCTCCATAATGGAGTTCGAACTTGCTGTAATCAACATGATTCCTCTTTTCCCTGCTAAGGGCATAATATGTAACCAATAGGAAAGTCTATCAATAAAAATTTTCATATCGCCACTTATAGTACCTGCGTAAACAGGAGACCCCAGTATCACAATATCTGCATCCATAAGGTCTCGCTTTATCCGATCAAACTTATCATACTTGTCTAATGGGCAAAAACCATTCATAAAACAATTCAAACAGCCTTTACAACTTCTAATCTCCAAATCATTAGGCGTATAGCTTTTATGAAGAATCTCACATTCATTATCTATCTGTTTTTCTAATTCCTTAGTAATGAGATTTAATAGCTTCAGAGTATTAGAATCTGATGATTTTCTTGTTCCAATAAAAGAAATGATTTTCATAAATTACATCCCTTCCCAAAAATTATCTTAAGTTTAAATAGTATTCCCCGTAGCTTTGCTGCGGGGAATTAGATATTTGCGTTCAAGTTAAGCATTTAATTGTCAATAAAACAGTAATATTAATTAACACTTTATTGTACTTAGTTGTTATCAATACACGGTTGTCCGTGTGAGAAACTATCTAGTATTTATCTAAATTGACAATGTTAGCGGATCAGGTATATCATCCGGATATGCATGATATCTAAGAAACATATATCCTATCCCTGCAAGGCCATTAAATAACCCAACTGTCGGATAGCCAGAAATCGTTGGAAAATTATAGGAATCCATATGTAAAAAAGTTTTAATAATATTCTTTATGTCATTAGAAAAAGTCTTGATGTTAAGATATCTAAGTAAGCATGTTACCATACCACTCTTCCCGCAATCCAATTGATCTGAGGAACAATTCTTAAAGTTTACACATATTTTTGTAGTATTCTTTCTATTAATTCGGAATTAATAGTATCCTCTAAAGAGATCAGAATTCCACCCAAACCGTTTTCCCATGATATATCCTGTATTTTGTCAATAGCGGAAGTGACCTTGCTTAATAAATCATCACATAGAATACTTATTTTATCATCCTTTAAAATCAAGTTGCTTTTCTTTAGTGAATAATAAACTCCAGCTAAACCATGCCCAAAGCCACAATCGGTACAGCTATCCTTACACATTTCGCCGATCATAGTGGACAATACTCTAATTTTTTCAAGATAAAAAGTACTTTTGTCTATTTTGTATATTTCCACCAAAATTTTTAGCAATCCAGCATATCCATCTATAAAATCCACTTTATTGATTTTTTCCAAATTATCAAAAATCTTTTTAACTAAACGGTATATTTCATTGAGATAAAATGTTTTATTCTCAACGCAATCTCTACTTAACAACAACAAAGGGTATATTGCTGATGCAATGCCTGTATGAACTCCGAATGAATAATTTACATTAGGAATATCAATAATTGATGTCAATATCTTTATAGGCAATTCATCAAACTGTACGTTCTTAGAATATTTGTTCAACAAAGAGAAAAAGACGTACATTCCAGATAATCCATAACACAACCCTTGATCCAATGGTCTAACTTTCCAACATGCATTAATATCGTCCCATGCGACATTGTTCCAGTTTACTGTATTAGAATTTTGGTCAATAACCATTGAAGATATAATATATTGAGCGATATTTTCGGCATAATTCAAACATAAAGTCTCATCATAGCTAGAAATTTTAGTTTTATTTAAGGTTGAGTCTACATAATAACTACTACGAATCTTTTCAGGAAAAAGACCGAGGCTTACAGCTATTTGTGAGATTTGTTTATTAATCTGAGACAAAGTTAAATCCTTTATTCTTTTATACACCAAATCATAACCACTTTCTACAAAATATTCTGGAATGATATCTCCTGTGCTTGTAACTAAATCTTTGCTATCTACCTGACTGAAGAAGATTGGGATATCTCCAAAAAGCATGTCGTTGATCTCATAAAACACAGCTCTTTTATCACGATAGTTACAATTCCATGCATTGTGAAACATTCTTTCTAAGCGTAACATATCTGATGAATAATTGGGATGTGATGAAAAATCCATTAACTTTGCATAGTTTTGTGTTGACTTTAATAACTGTCTTACCATAACTTTTTTAAACTTATCCAAATATCCACCTTCCTGCAGGAATGCATTCTTGTGATTATAGATATACAATATACAGTTTCTGAATCCGCTAATAATCTCATCAATGTAATTCAAGAAATCCACTTTTGTTCCAGCAAGTATAGGTATGTTATTTGCAGATTTAATTGACACATCTCCATATTCAAATCGCATTTTATCCGTATTGGCATCCTTAAGTACCAAAACTTTAAATGGTAGCAATTGTTCATCTCCATTTAAAGCACTAATATCGATACCTTTATGGTTATTTCCCTTGGTAAAAGTAATTATCGGAATTAATGATGTTCCTGCTATGGAGTCGAGACATTCTTTGTAGCAAGTATAAAACGCACTTTGAGGTAAATTCCATAATGATGTCAATTGTTGAAATAATGTTTCTATATCGACAATAACAGGATGCTCGCCATGAGCAATTATATTCTCGTAATGAATATCATTACCAGAAAAAATATATATCATTGCACTCAGTTGACCAAAACGTTGATAATAAAGTTTTACTTCATTTTCGGAAACACATTCTTCGTATGATACAAACTTTTCAAATGTATAATTGTCTCTATAAATCGCCTTATTAATATACATGTCTATCAGTTCCGAATTTTCATTGAGATATTTGATTATTTCAAAAAATGATTCTTCTATCTTTAAATTTCTGGGTTTATAAATAATAGCTTCATTTCCAAAACATACCTTTATAACAAATCTGCCCTGTTGGTGCGTATCTCCTTCATCGCAGCTAATGCGTGTTATTTCATTATTGCTTTTATTTAGTTCAAATAATTGGCATATATTGATAAACTCATCGTCAATTCTTTTGAAAAACTCAGTAAAATGTTGGGCTAATTCGCAACATTTCGTAGTCAATCTTCTTGCAATAACAGGAAATTTATCATAATACTTCACCAAATCATCCGGATACAAAAAATTGTCTTTTACAAAGAAGAGAAACTTTTCTTTTTTTCCATCTGCTGGAGTATCAGTAGATATATTCATTTCACTATGTAATGACCAAACTAAATTTTTTATGGAAAGCATAATCAAAATTGATGAGCATTTCTCTAAAACTTGCTTTCTGGCATTTGATGACAATTTTATATTGCAGAGATTACTAATACAGTCCTCTAGCACATTTTGTATACGAAGTATAAATGGAGCAAGACTTAATCCGAAATCCAGTTCATTATCTAAATTATCTATCAATTCTAATTTAACTTTATCGAAATTAACTTTGTAATCGTTGATAATTTCTTTATATGTCTTTACCCAATCAATTTCCATGATGTCTGATTGCAACATAGCAACCTCATGATCTTCAAGTTTTTTTAATCCACAATTAAAATCTTCCGAAGAGATTGCACAGGTTTCAAGCATACTCTTAAAATCAGATTCTGTTAAAGTACCTCTAGTATTAATCCAATTTTGCAACTCATGATAGTCATAATTAACAATGCCATGTTTTTTATACATACTTATCCGCTCATATATTGTAAGAGCTTTTTCAAAATTCATTACATTTCCTGCTTTCTATAATTGTTTTTAATGTCATACAACGAAAGTACACTTTTAGGAACACAGTTCTTCAATTCATTAATTTTTAAAAATATATCATCACCGATGGAATCACCGTTACTTTCCTTTTTTAAACACAGGTAATAATAACCCATATATTTAGTAACAGGTTCCTCACAGTTTATTAATGTAAGAATGTCTTGCATATTTGCATTTGCATAGGTGTCATCTTCTGATGAAAATTCTATACGAAAAAGAGCTTTTTCGATCTTCCGTGTTTCCTTCTTTTTAATTCGTAACCATCTACCTCCATCTGAATAGAACGCCCCCATTCTTATAGGAATTAAACATGCCATTCCCATCCCAAGTGTGATTGCCCCAAAAGCGATAAGCAAAAAGCTATGGATTGATATTCCGAATATTAATGCTACAACTCCAATGATTATCGAAGACAAAGGACCACCTAATAATATACTAGAAAACGCATCAAGTGCGGAATCGATATTTTCCAGATTACAAGGTCGTGTTCCTACACAACCTGGCCACAATTCAACCCTATTTTCAAAATAGAAGCGTTTCTTTCCCTCGTTATCGGTTTTCACTCCAAAAGGTCCTATAACAAACATATAAAATTTAAATCCCTTTAATAGTCCAACCACCAAATGACCGCACTCGTGTATAAAGCCAGATACAACATAACTAGCAACACACCATAAGATTAGCAAAAGAATTTTCACAAGTTTCCCTCCATAAGTTCTCTTTTAAAGTCTTTTAAAGTATATAAATTTTTAAAGACAAAAGTGCCTGTTTGTAGATTATCTGTAAACAGATTATAAACAGGCACTTTCACTTCACTACCTTAAAGGATGGAGACAAGAGTTTTACTCAAATATGTTCTATAGCTTGGCTAAACAAGATCCTCTGTCAATTGATAGATAGAGCCTAGTAGACCACATCAAAGTGCTTTATGCTCATATACTTCTAGTTTTATCATTGGATGTCGACCAGAACAAGGGTAGTGTACCTAAACCTACCACATAAACGTAACGGAAGATAACACAGTTGAGTCTCTAAACATCATTGTTAGTGCAAATCCAAACCCAGTGTCCATAGGATAAATTGGAAAAAATCAGCTTTTTCTCGACACGATACCCTATTTTCTTCACTACCCCTTCTAATTTCTTCGCACACAATTTAACAACAATGTCAATGGCTTTTTGTATGCTTTTCTTACGTTTTGGTGCTACACATTTATAGCGTCTTAACCATTAGATATGCCTTGGAACACTAACCGCTTATTAACGAAATTTTGTGTAGAATCGCAAAATTTGATTCCAGTTTGTCTACGTTAGGTAATGTAGCAAAACATTGTTATAAAAGTGAACAGGGTAGGTCAGGTATTTTACCTCTGAAAACACTTATTCGGTAATCTCTAGCCTCCCTAGACACCAGTCCACGACAATGAGTTTTACATCAATGAGTTATATTTACAAACTTACTGCACTCGTGCAGTACTCCATTCGTCAAAATCTTGTCTTCGCTTCCAGCAATTCATTTAGAGTTTCCTCAATGCCGCCGCGAACCAATTTTTTAATCTGACTCTTGATTCCTTCCCCTTTAACTGCACAATTCTCACAGACATAATTTTAGAGAACGCTTTCAAAATGGAGTGTTTAAATCTCAATCTGCCAGATATTTACAAACCACTCTTCTATTCTCCTTTAGTTTGCCTAACTTATTGTACAATATCACTTAAGGTTTTTACTCAATACCGCAGCTGAAATAGTTAATCCGCCAGATATTATGAGACTTGCTCCAATGCACAACCATGTAGTAGTTGATAATGTGGCAATAGAAGCCCCACCATCATACTGCTGCATTTCTTCTGAAGATAAATCTTCGAACGCTGCTCCGCAAACCGCCTCATACTCTTTCATCATCGTAACCCCCCATTAACCAAAAATCAAAAAAGCGATGCTTACACTTGCAATCGAAATCGATGCACCAACTCCGCACGGCAAAGTGGTTGCAAGAATCAAAGGACCGAAGCTTCCACCACCGTCATACTCCAGCATTTCATCATCGGATAAATCCTCAAATGCAACGCCACATACATTAGCATATTTTTCCATCGTTATTCACCTCCTTCTATCAAAGTTGACTCGGATATATCCGAGTTGCCGAACAAATGTTCGGCTAAATTTAGTTTACATTTTCTTAACCATAATGTCAATTATTTAAATCAACAATAAATATTCATAAAATATGTATAATTTGCATAATATTTACTGAAGTCGAACGTATTAGTGCATATATATTCATCACTACGCTGTAACATCTCTTGTACTCCGTTATAGGTGAATATATTGCGTTTATAACATTTTTATTTTCCCTATACATTTTTATTTTGACTACGGAGCGGGTTCAAACGGTAAATATAGTCGTTGCACCAAGACATGGCATAAAAAAGAAGGTTTTCAGCAGCCCGTCCAAATCTGCCGAAAGCCTTTATTTCAAGCACTTTTCTCCACTTCCAAGCACAGGAGATTGTATCAAAATGCGGTTTTATATATCCACATAGCAGCGGGTATTGGTCAGCCCGTATTCCTTTGCCTTTTTCTCCAGCATACGCTTTTGGTTGACAATGGAATTGCTTTCGACGTCCGCGCCCTCATCCCGTGACAGACGGCAGTACAGAGCCGTTATGCCAGCGATTTTATTCAGTTTTGTTTTCGACTGCATATTTTCTCCTTCCCGGCAGCCGAACAACCGTATTCACCGGCAATTGTATCTGTGTCAGGTTTGTCTGTCAAATCTGCGAAATCGCCGTTCAGATAATTTTGGAGTCGGTGGTCGATGCGGGTATTTTGGTTCATGTGCCGTAAATCCAGCGGCTCATAGCGGCGCTCCACGATATATCGAACGCCGTTTACGATATACTCGTCCGTATCCGGCAGAGTCCGACAATATAACGATCCATAACGTTCACCTCACCTTTCGTCCCGGCTTTTCTGCCGGATGAGGAATTTACGGTAATGCTCGCAGGCTTTGAGGACGAAATCCTCTGCCTGTTTCGAATTGGTATTTGGAACATATTTGCGGATCTGCTCCATCGGGAGCCTGAACACTTCACACTGATTCGGCTTCTCCTCGCTCATCACATCGTAAATGTCCTGAGCGCCGAGAACACCCTCCTGCGCCATTTTCTTGAGGCGAATCGCCTGTGCGTGGGAAGGGGTGCAGTCGTTCATGGCCATGGCGTCGAGCAGGGCTTTCTAATCCGCCGGTTCCAGATAGGAAAGCTCCACGGCGGGGTTGAAGGCGATTTTTCCATCGTCTACCATAGAAAGCAATTCGGGAATCAGGTATGTCAGGCGGATATAACGGTGGATTTGGTTGCGGCTGTCACCGTTTTCTTTCGCAACCTCTTCGTAGGAATTTAACTTTTTCCCAACTTGGGAAAAGGTCATATCTGTGCGTTGACCCTGCCGGTTCATCGCTTCCAGCTTCATTTTGTAGGCAAATGCCTTTTCGCTGGGCAGGATGTGTTCCCGCTGCAAATTGGCGTCCACCATTGCAATCACCACCTCATCATCGGTCATTTCCCGGACGATCACCGGCATAGTCTCCATACCCAGCGCCTGACACGCCGCCAGCCTCCGATGCCCGGAAACGAGCTCATACCCTCCATCCGGCAGGGGTCTCGCCAGCCCCGGAGTCAGGGTTCCGAAGCGCCGGATGCTCTCGATCACGCGCTCCATTTCCTCGCCGCTTTGCACCTTGAACGGGTGATCCTTGAAGGGGTGAAGTTCGTTGAGCGGAATCTCTTTTACCCTTTCCAGCTTTGCATCGCCCCGTTCCTCCTGCGTGGAAAATAAATCGTCCAAGGTTGGTAAAGTAAAATCGGATTTTCTCTTTGTCGTTTTCCTCTCTTTCGTTATTTCCATTTGAGTTTGCTCTCGGCAGGGCGCAAAAAGATCGCCTCAATGTCTGCCTGAAAACGGTGCCATCGGTCAGCTTCGTTTTTCAGCATCGGCACATCAATAAACCCCAGTGCATGCGCTCTGGCGGCAAGCTGATTGATGTTGTTTCCGATAGCGGACGATTCCGCATTGCTTCATAGAAACGCCCGTCCGGTTTTTCTCTCGGCTCGTAGCCTCGAATAAGCAATCGGATGACCGCAGTTTCGGTAACCCCTGCAAGCTTTGCTTTGCGTTTTAATTCTTCGGCATCCTTGGGTGACAGCCAAAACTGTTTTTTAATTCTTTTGTTCATAACCTTTCCTCGTATTATAAAGTAGTAGTTATTAGAGTCCCTCTCCAAGGACAATATGCTATACTGTAAGAGATACTGTGAAT
>CANQUM010000018.1 GCA_947627045.1 uncultured Clostridia bacterium | reverse complement strand
ATTTGTATTAGAAAAAAGGCTTTTTATAGTATTTTTGTTGAAAACAGACAATAAACACATAAATAAAATGTACATAATGCTACCTATTAATATGGAAAAAAGTAGAGAAATAACCTGATTTTGGCGTTCATTTGCTAAAATATAGCTGAATAAAATCACAACAGTTGAAAGAATTCCGGCAAATAGAGGTTTAAATGTAGTTGTGATAAGATCAATTTTCACACCAGTGTATTTTATAAAAGTGTGAACGGCATGTATTCCTATGTACATATAGCAAACGCTTGTGGATATTGCGGCGCCGTTTATGTTGAGAGATGGTATACTCATAAGTGTGATATTAAGTATCAGTTTTATTACTAAACCTACTCCCAAAATTTTAAGCGGTGCCTTTACATTTCCCACAGCCTGGAGAAGCGAAAAAGTCGTAACGGTTATTGATATGAAAATCATACCTGTGCATAGATATATAAGAGGCTTGACGGAAATAGCAACTTCCAAAGGTCTTGTGCTGAAAAATAATGACAACACCGGCTCGCTTAAGATAATCATTCCTAGAGAGCAGGGCATAGCAATGAAGTTAGTTGAAAAAAGAGCCGCATTTGCACTTTTTGCAAGGGCTGACATATTTTTTTTTGAATAACAGGCAGCAACATTTGCAAAAGAGCTTTTACCGAAAATACTGGTCAGAGACGGAACAAGTCCGAATATAGTCAGGGCAAGACCCACAAATGAGCCGTATACGAAGTTTGGAATATCATTAACGTCAATCTGGCTGCCTATAGTTTTAAACAGAGCAATGCTGCTGTTTCTTTCAAGGAGCATTTTAATAAGCGGCGGAATTGTTGCAAGATCTATCATAGAGATAACGGTCGTTATAACAGAACTCACGGCGATTGGAAATGCAAGAGACAAGACCGATTTGAATATTGTTCTCATTCTGTCAGTTACAATATCGCTTTCGATCATTTGCTTTGTGATTCCGTCGCCTGAAAGCTTTGAATGCAGTGCACAGTATATTGTTGCAATGAGTGTTGAGAATGTAACTCCAAACAGCGAGAATGCTGAGATATATGGTGTTGCGGCATTTATAACGTCGTCGGCATTACTGACTGCCTGACCAAAAACTGTACCGCTTTTTTCAAATCCTGAATTTGCAATATAAATTGCAAGATAAGCACCGCCAAGACCTAATATAACTCTCAGTATAGATTCTATGATCTCAGAAATTGCAGTTGGAAGCATATTTCTCAGACCTTCGTAATAGCCTCTGTATACCGACATAATACTTCCTACCAAAATACTTGGCGCAATTGCAATAACGCATAGATATGACTTGCTCTCACCAGATATATATTTTGAAATAGGGTAGGAGAGTAAAATCATAAGAAGTGAGGCGATAAGAGATATAAAAGAAAAACCTATTAGTGAAACGTGCTTTATCCGTTTAATGTTTTTGAATCGTTCAAAGGCATAGCTTTCGGCAACGACCATTGACATTGCCGATGGTATTCCGCTTGCGGCAATTGCATACAAGGGCATAAAAACCGTATATGCAGATGAATAATATCCCATACCTGTTCCGCCTAAAATATTGGTAAGAGGGATTCTATATATCATTCCCAAAGCTTTTGTTATCAGCATAGTTATCCCGAGAATAAATGAACCCATTAAAAAGCCTTGTTTTTTCAAATGAATTCTCCTTTTATTAGCTTTTGATTTATATTTGATGAGTAATAGAAATCGGTAATTACTTGTGTTTTTTTAATTAATGATATATAATACTAACGGTTAGAGAGCTCATTATAAATCCTACAAGGTCTGCAAATAGGCAATATAGTATGATTCTTTTTGTCGGCTTGACCTTGCAGGCGGAGTAGTATACTGATAATGTGTAGAAAGTAGTTTCTGTAGAACCCATAAGAACACTTGCTACACGTCCGGCAAACCCGTCTGGGGAATTTTCTGAAAGAATCGAGTCAAACATACTCAACGCTCCGCTGCCAGACAGCGGGCGCAGTATTGCTAACGGAACACACTCATCAGGAAATCCGAGAAACGAGGTAACAGGCGATAACAGTTTGGTTATTAGTTCTATTCCCCCCGATGAGCTGAACATACCTATAGACACCATAAGAATTAAAACAGATGGGAAGATTTCAACTGCTGTTTTAAGATTGCTTATTGCGCCTTTTATGAATGAATCTATTATGTTTACTTTTTTAAAATATCCATATGTTATTATGAATGTTATGATCAGCGGAAGTATCATATCTGAAAGTTTGTAGTTTGATATAAATTCAATCATATTAATCACTATGTTTTTTTACCGCTAAAAATACTTGCAGGTTAAATAAGACGATTACGTTTTAAGAATTTTTTATTACACCAAAGGTATTGCTTTATCGCTTTTTACACTTTTCATTTTCATTTTTCCAGGTTGTTTTTATAAGTATCACCCCACATAAAAGAGAAACAAATGAGGAAATTAAAACAGCCGGAAGTATCTCCATTGGATTTTTAGAGCCGTGTGAAAAACGTATTGCGGCAATTGTGGAGGGAATAAGCTGTATTGACGCTGTATTGAGAAGTGTAAAAAGCGCCATATTTTTTGACGGCCGGTTTTTCAAATTTTCTTCTTTTTTGATTTTTTTCATAGCTTCAATTCCAAGCGGAGTGGCAGCATTACCAAGACCGAGCAGGTTTGCTGTAACATTCATAGTTATCGCTTTGTAAGTTTCACCGCCCAGATTCAATTTTGAAAATATTAATCTCAGAAAAGGTTTTAATAGAGATGAAATTTTTTCATCAAGTTTTGACTCCTTTACAATATTCATTAGTCCTCCCCAAAGAGCCATTGTGCCTGCAATTGTTAGCATAAACTGTATTGATTTATCAGCATTATCCATAACAGAATTTGTTATATTATATAAATTATTATTATAAAATCCTAGCATTAAGGATATAATAGTAATGATTGCCACAATTGTAGACATAAAATGTACCCCACGTTAATAGTTATCGTCATTTTCGCAATCTTGCTTGACAAAAATTTGTATTATGGTAAAATTAATATTGAGATTGAGTAAAATATATAACCACAATTTCTTATACGTCATCAAATGACGGAGGATTTTATTTAAGTCATCATTAGGGATTGATCCCTTTATTGATGTTAGTTTGGATGTTATTATTTTATGAGTTTAGGAGGGAAGAACAAATGAAATCAACAGGAATTGTAAGACCACTTGATGAACTTGGAAGAATTGTAATTCCAATTGAGCTGAGAAGGACATATGACATTGGTCCTAAGGATGCGCTTGAGATTTATGTTGATGGTGATAAGATTATCCTTAAGAAATTCCAGCGTTCATGTACTTTTTGCGGCGGCAAAGATGGAGTTGCAGAATTCAAGGGCAAATTTGTTTGTGCCGACTGCGTCAAGGAATTGACAAAATAGTACTGACATAATATTTAAAAGGGACAGCTTATAAGCTGTCTCTTTTTATTTTATTACTTATATCCTGAATTTAGAACACGCATATGATTTTTTATGTAGTATTAAAGCCCCTCAAATATTTTGAGGGGCTGAATATATTAAGTCATTAAGACCGATTTTATAACTGTTTATCAGGCTTAATACTGCAGCTTTGAAAAGTCATGCTTAGAACCGTTGAAGACACTTAAATTTATATAGTTTTTTGAATTAGATGTGCCTTCCAGCTTTCCTCTGGGACTGTAGTTCCAAAGACTCCAACTTATAGAATCAGGCTTTGAAAATAAATCTATTATCCAGAGCTTATAGCCGGAAAAATCATTCTTTAGGAAGTCTTTATAAAACTTATCTCCGGTAATTATAATAGGATTTACTCCGTATTCATCTTTGATTGCTTTGCAGTATTCTTTTAATTCTTTTACAACTGTATCCTTTTCCGGAGAATATGCAAGCGATAATCTGCTTTTAGTAACTTCAACCGCCGGGATAAGTCTATAACCGTTTTTTGTAATTTTTCCGACCGTTTGAATAAAATTTTCTGCTTGAGATTTTCCGTCATCGGTAAATGAAAACTTGTGATAAGCACCTGTTTTTACAGTACTGTCCTTTGAATTGTTCCAAGAGGCGTCAAACTGCTTATCTTTAAGACTTTTACCCTCACTTGACTTTATATATGCAAATGAAATGTTTTCAATCTCAATGGCGTTAAAGTTTATAGCTCCCTGAAGTGAGGATACTGTTATGCCCTGAACAGGGTATTCCTTTCGGGCAGGGGAATTAAACCAAATCCTGCCCGTATATAGAAGTACAATAAGGTCGATAAGTATAGCTAAAATGCCAAGCGTTATTAGCCAGAGTACAACTCTTCGACGTTTATTTCTTCTGCGCTTTTTCTTATCTGACCTGATATTGCCATCATCATAGCTGTTATAATAATCAGGCTCGTAATTATCATCATATGAATTGTTAGAGTTATTACGGGTGCGTTCCATAGACCTGAGCCTTTCTTTTATTAATGATGCGTAAGGGTTATGTAGATAAAACGCCCGTAAAGCTGATTTAATCTAAATAATCCTTGACCTTGTTGCTTCTGTTCGGGTGGCGCAGCTTTCTAAGAGCTTTTGCCTCTATTTGTCTGATACGTTCACGAGTTACGTTGAATCTCTGACCTACTTCTTCTAAAGTTCTTGAGCGTCCGTCTTCAAGACCGAAACGAAGTCTTAAAACCTTTTCTTCACGGTCGGTCAGTGTTGAAAGAACCTGATTAAGCTGTTCTTTCAAGAGAGTTCTTGAAGCTGCCTCAGCAGGTGCAGGTGCTTCGTCGTCGGGAATGAAATCTCCCAGATGCGAGTCTTCCTCCTCACCGATAGGCGTTTCCAAAGAAACAGGGTCCTGAGCTATTCTCATAATATCCCTTACTCTTTCAACGGGCATATTAAGCTCCTGTGCAATTTCTTCAGAGCTTGGATCATGACCGTTTTTATGAAGAAGCTGAGACGATACCTTTTTTACTTTTGTAATTGTTTCAACCATATGGACCGGTATTCTTATAGTTCTTGCCTGATCGGCAATAGCTCTAGTTATTGCTTGTCTTATCCACCATGTTGCATAGGTTGAAAACTTAAAACCTTTTGTGTAGTCGAATTTTTCAACAGCCTTGATAAGACCTAAATTTCCTTCCTGAATAAGATCCAAAAAACTCATACCGCGACCTACATATCTTTTTGCAATAGAAACGACAAGACGAAGGTTAGCCTCAGCGAGTTTTTTTCTAGCTTCCGACGCTTTTTCCTCATCGGAGCTTCCCATCTGTTCTGCAAGCTGAATTTCGTCCTCAGCTGTAAGCAATGGAACTCTGCCTATCTCCTTGAGATATATTTTAACGGGGTCGTCGATTGAAATACCTTCTGTAGATATTGATATATCAACAGAATCCTCAGAGCTTTCTTCGTCGCTTGCTGTGATGTCTAGAGTTTCATCAGGGGAAATATCGTCAATTATTTCTATATTGAGCGCTGCACAGTTATCGTAAAAGGCATCCATCTGATCAACGTCATAGTCGAGTTTTTCTAATGCGTCGGTAATGTCTTTGGTAGAAAGCCTTCCGGTAGTCTTTCCTTTTTCCATAAGATTTTCTAAAATCATTTTTTTATCAAATGTCATAATCAAATCTCCAATCATAAAGATATTTATTTTTCGGCTAAGTATGTTCATATCGGTAGTTTCTAAAAATATGAATTTACTTTCTGCCGCTTATTAAAAATAGAAATTCACCTTGCCTGATTTTAAACTATGTTTTTTCATTCCTCAATTTCTCGGTGAATCTGAGTAATTGGTCGTCTGACATTTCATCAGCAGAATTCTGATTAATATTATTATGCGAATTTAGCACGTTTATATAATCGGTTAATACTTGTTTGTCAACAGGAATTTCTCGACGTCTGCCGATAATATTTGCAACATTTCCCATTTCATCGGCAGAAAATTCGCTGTTGAATGACGAAAGAGAAAAATCAAGGTCGTTTTTTATCTTAAAAAGAAGGCTTGAATATATACGTCTGTTTATGTCGGTAACAAAATTCTCGGCAGGTAAAGCTTTGCTTATAAAGTTAGCTTGCTCGGGATTCTGATAGAGATAATATAATATACCTTCCTCGCATTTGACTTCCTTATTGAATACAGATGCTGTAGGATTTGTTTTACCTTTTTCAGGGGAGATCGTATTCTGATAAAGCTGACGCCATTGCTTTTTTCTGCCTGAGTATTTTCTCCTTTTTATTATTGTTTCTACTTCCCGAAAGGCAGTGTCTTCGGAAATATTCATTCTTTTCACAAAGCTCTTGATGTAAATTTCGCGGTCAATATCATTTTCTACCTGAGATAAAATATCATAGCATTTTTTAATATACTCAATACGGTCTACATCGCTGTTTTCAATATCAAGACCGCTTTTTGCTTTATTCAGTTCAAACTCTACAGCATTGTCAGACTTGTCTATAAGCAGTTTAAAACGTGTTGCACCGAATTTCTTTATATATTCGTCCGGGTCTTTAGCACCCTCCATTTTAATTATCCGTGTGTTAAGTCCCACTTCTGAAAGAAGGTCAATTGCCTTTTTTGACGCCTTTTGTCCGGCTTCGTCTGAATCGTAGCAGATAACTACTTCCTTGCAGTATTGAGACATAAGTCTGGCGTGTTCTGAGGTTATAGCAGTACCGCAGGTAGCAACTGTATTTTCAAATCCTGCCTGATTCATTGATATTACGTCCATATTTCCTTCACAGAGAAGAAGTTGCTTTTTCTTAGAAGCTGATTCTTTTGCAAAGTTAAGAGAAAACAGAGTTCTGTTCTTTTTAAAAACAATAGTTTCTCTTGAGTTAAGGTATTTTCTTGAGTCGTCAGGGTCAAGCGTTCTCCCGCCGAAAGCAATAACATTACCTCTTAGATCAAAGAAAGGGAACATAACTCGGTTTTTGAAAAAGTCGTATGTTCTTCCGCTTTGAGAGCGTCCCAGCAGACTTGCATCAACAAGTTCGTTTTCCATATAACCTTTTGCAAGCATATGGTCTTTAAGGCTTGTCCACTTATTTTCTGCAAAGCCCAGACCATATTTTTGAATAGTTTCGGGTTTCAGACCTCTGTCTACAAGATATTTAAGCCCGACCTTTCCCTGAGGTGAGCGTAGATTATTAAAGAAAAACCTCGCTGCTTCACGGTTGATTTCATAAAGACGCTGCTTTTTTCTGACTGTGTCATTACCTCGTGAGGAATCTTCGGGCAGGGGAATGCCGCTGCGCTCTGCCAGCATCTTTACAGCCTCATAGTAGTCGAGATTTTCAATTTTCATAATAAAGGTTATAACGTCTCCTCCTGATCCGCAGCCAAAGCAGTAAAAGCTCTGCGTATCTGTATAAATAGTGCAGGAAGCTGTTTTTTCGGAGTGAAAAGGACATAGACACTTCGACACAGAACCGGCTCTTTTTAACTGAACATAGTTTGACATTATATCATCTATTCTGTTGGCGTCCTTGAGCCTTTCTAAGAAGTCAGAAGGAAATGGCACTATATCTCACTCCAATCAAAAAATAGTTAATAGACTTTATCCATTCCAGCCCTTTGGTATAAACAATTCTTCAAATGTGTTTATTGCATAGCTGTCCGTCATTCCGGCAACATAATCGCAAACCGCCGTTTCCTTTGAGAAATTACAAGCAAGTTCTTTATACTGGTCGGGCATAACGCTGTCGAAATTATCATAGAAGTAATTAAATAATGTTCCTAAAAGGTCTTTTACCTTAGCCTCCTCCGACTTGCATTTAGGGTTTGTGTAAACGCTTTTGAACATAAATTTATGCAGCTTGTCATGCGCTTCTTTTATATCGTCGTCCATACGAATATTTTCAGCGCCGTTTTTAACGATTGATTTTACAAGAGTAGTAATTCTCTCAGACTTTGAATGTCCGAGAACATTTGAAATTTCAGACGGAATGTCGGCTTCGGACATAACATCTGCTCTTATTGAATCGTCAATATCGTGATTTATATAGGCAATAACGTCGGCAAGCCTTACTACATATCCTTCTTTTGTATCAGCAATTTGATTTGTATGCGTTAAAATACCATTTCTGACCTCATATGTAAGATTGAGCTTGTCTATATGATCCACGACACGCAGACTTTGCTCATAGTGCTTAAAGCCTGTCGGTGAAAGCTCGTTTAAAACCCTTTCACCCTCATGACCGAAAGGCGTATGCCCCAAATCATGGCCTAGGGCAATTGCCTCAATAAGATCCTCGTTAAGTCTTAACGCTCTGCCGATTGTTCTTGCGATCTGTGAGACCTCAAGGGTGTGTGTAAGTCTTGTTCTGTAATGGTCGCCGGTAGGAAACAGAAATACCTGCGCCTTGTGTTTAAGACGTCTGAATGAGTTTGAGTGAAGTATTCTGTCTCTGTCTCTTTGAAAGTCGGTTCTTAATTCACACTTTTCAATATCTTTTAGTCTTCCTTTGGTGTTCTTAGAAAGACACGCCTGTTTGCAAAGAGTTTTTTCTTCGATCAATTCTGTTTGTTCTCTGGGTAGAATAATACCACCGCCTGACATTATATTTATATTATATACTGAAAAAAACAGGATAAACCTTTTGAAATCAATTTTGTTTACAATTTTTTTACAATCTACCTATCATAAACGCTAAAATTATCAAATTGTCAAGCAAAATCCCCATATTTCAGCTTTGATTTTAAAATTGAGATTTTACCGTTTGTAATGTCGTTAAGTTTCTCCTTGAGCTTGTTATACTTATCTGCTTTGACAAGCAGTTTTAGAGTAACATTGTCCGAAAATTCATCATTAAGCATTTTTATTTCAAATTCGGGAAGGGAATACCCTATTTTTCCGTAAAGAGAATAATCAAATTGCAGAGTAACTTCAAAACATTCATACATTTCCATTTTCACGGCGGCGTCAACAGTCAGTTTGCAAGCGTGTGAATATGCCCTTACAAGACCGCCTCCTCCGAGCAAAATTCCACCGAAGTATCTTGTTACAACAACGCAGACGTCAGTTAAGCCCTCTTTCAAAAGCACATCGAGAACCGGCATACCGGCAGTACCCTGAGGTTCTCCGTCGTCGCTGTAGCGGGTTATGTTATTATCTCTTAATATATAGGCATAGACATTATGTCTGGCTTTTCTGTTTTCCGATTTTATACGGTTTATGAAGTCAACAGCTTCATCGTTTGTTTTAACCGGAGAGATGTATCCTATAAATTCAGACTTTTTTTCAATAAAGCTATTCTTTGCAAAGTCCTTTATTGTTGTGTAATTCATAAGCAAGCCTTCCTAAAATTCTGGTTTATTTATAAACAAAAAGAGTGGATTTTAAAATCCACCCTAAGTTCTTTTGATTACTAATCAAGATTGAAACGCTTTTTGAATCTGTCAACACGTCCGCCTGTATCTGTGAGTTTTTGCTTACCTGTGTAGAAAGGGTGACATTTTGAACAAATTTCAACTTTAATATCCTTTTTGGTAGAACGAGTATTGATCACATTACCGCATGCACATGTAATTGTAGTTTCTTCATACTCAGGATGAATACCGTCTCTCATTACAAATCCTCCTCTCAAAACATCAAATCTATGACTCACATAGAAGCCCATCATTTCAGTTTAGACAGTAGTTCTATGGAATAATCATCAGCGTTTAACAGTATATCATAATTAAAATTAAATTGCAAGTGTTTTTTCTATTTTTTTAATATATTTACGTTTATTTTCTGAACTGCCTTTGCATTACAGTCTTTATCTGCGACCTTTACCGCAAATACTTTGCGGCATTTTTCTTTATTTGGCTTTTTAGCTTTAGTTTCAATAATGTCAATATATATTTGATTTTCATTGTATTTAACACTGTTAATTGAGTATTTTGAATTGCTGTTTTCAAACTCGGCAATAGTCAAAAATATTGTGTTATTTTTAAAGATTTTATCGTTATTTATTTGCTTATAATATCTGTTTAACTTATCATTAATTTGAAACTTCTTTTCCAAATCATCGAAGAAATACTTTACTACTCTTTTTGCTGTAATAACAGCAGTAACAGGATATTTAACTTTATTTGACTTTTGTGTGATACTGAAAATCTTCTTTGTATATTTTACATCTTTTCCTTTGGACACATTATTAGAATCGCTGTTCTTTGGTGAAACAAGGGTAGTATCCTCAGTGTTTATAGTGGTTTTTGCTTGTTCCGCTGCCTGACTTGAGCTTTCAGCCAGCATTTCGGTTTGCCTGTCATTTGCTCTTACGATAAAAAAAAGCCCAACTGCCAAAACTAAAACAAACACAATAGGGAAGACCTGTTTTAAATTCTTCATTACAATCTCCGTTCCAGTTAAATGAATTTTGCTTATTTAGATTAATTACTTAAACAATTATATCATTTTTATACAAAATAGTCAACCTGTCAGGCCGAGAGTCCGTAGGCTCTTAGTGTTTTTCATTTTCAGAAAAAAATTCTATCTTGCATCACGAGTTTTTCAGAATTCAAACTGCCGTTATACAAAAAATCAGCCCCTGACATAATTGCCAGGGGCTGATTAGATGTACAACGTTACCGTTGCTTATTTTGCTTTAAATTTAACTTTCTTCCAAGAACCTGTTGCCTTATTGGTCTTGCCGTTAGCTTTGTAAGTCTTATAAGCTCTTACTCTTACCCAGTAAGTCTTGCCCTTCTTGAGTTTCTTAATCTTAATTGTAACCTTCTTTGCGTTCTTCTTTAAGGTCTTCTTTGCAACAATACTCTTCTTCTTGAAGTTCTTCTTTGTTGATACCTGTACAATATAACCGGTAACCTTGCTTGCCTTCTTCCACTTAACTGTTACCTTTTTGCCCTTAGCACTAGCTTTAAGATTCTTTATCTTTGCCTTGTTTACTATCTTCTGAGCATCTGCCTTAGCGTTTGTCTTTGGAGTAGGTGTTACCTTGTTTCCAGGTGTTCCGGGCTTAACTGTGCTTCCGTTGTTATTGCCAGGATTCTCCGGTTTATGTGGTTCCTCTATAATATCCTTTGCTCCGCATACTGTGCATACGCCGTTTACAAAGTTATGTTTTCCTGTTGCCTTTATTTCTTGCTGTTCTGTTACATTATCTATCAAGCATGTGTGCTCACGTATTCCTGCTTCTCCGCAGGTAGCTTCTTTTACTGTTTTCCATGCTTCCCATGTGTGTCCGTTGGCTTTGTACATATCTTTATATACTTCTCCGCATGCTGTACATTTATACTCTCTGTATCCTTGCTCTGTACAGGTCGGCTCTGTGAATGTGTATGAGCCTTCTTCATAGTGATGACGTGTATGTGATATAGGATATGATGCCGAATAGTATGTCAACTGTATTGCTACTCCATCCTTGTCAAATATTGCATTGCCGTCTTCATCAAGAGCATTTCCTACTTTTCCATTTTTATCAACAACCATGCCATAGTAAAGATTTATACCATCTGCTCCACTTTCAATTCCGCCTTCATATGAATCCAATATCTTCTTTGATTCTACTGTGTATGTGTATTCTTCTGTTGCTGCATCATATTTGCAGTCTGATAATTTTACAAAGTTATCATTCCAGCCTGACCATGTTTTTGTGTCAAATGGTTTTAAATTAAGTACAGTATCACCGGCTGCAGGCTTCTTAGCTGATGTGATCTTGAATTTAATCGTTAGTACTTTTGATGACAGAACATTCATCATATCTGGTTTTAGCGATACTGCATATCCTTCAGGAGACTGTCCAAGTGCAATTGCTTCTTCATACAATTCTATTGAGTTTCCTATTTCATCTTCGTTTCTTATTGCTACATATTCGTCTGTTGCACTATCATTTTCCATTAACTTGTAGTATGCTGTGTTAAGGTCTTCATATGCCTTTGTTAAGTCTTCATCTGATGTGCCTTCAGCTTCTACAAGACCTTCTGCTGTTTTTAGTGCTGTATCTACTGCGTTCCATGTATCTGTTGTGTAATTGTCGCTCTTTAATTCGGATATGAATGTGATGAATCTGCTCAGGTTTTCCTTTGGTGTCAGATATACTTCCATCATAGCGTCTATCATTTCTGGCTGTTCTATTTTGTATGTATTTCTGTTGATAAGTCCGAAACTGTTTCCTACTGCTCCGTTATCCCAGTATACCGGTACACAGCCGTATTCCTTTGCAAGTTTACACATTGTTCCTACATAGTGTGCTCTGTATATAGTGTTAGCAGCGTCGGTAGCGGTTTTGTTTATACATCCGTACTCACCGATTATTACAGGATAGCCTGCTGATACGAATTTGTCGTATACCTTTTTGAGCTGACCTTCCATATAGTCTTCATCGCTGTTCCAGTTAACCTTTTTGTTCGGGTTACCGTCATCTCCCCATTGCGAATATGATCCGCTTGTGTCGTCTCCGCAATAGTCCCAAGGAGCATAATAGTGTACTGACATCATAATTCTGTTTTCAGTGATAGATGGGTCTCTGTTTTCATCGGTAGGGAATTCATAACCAAAACCACCTACAGTATTATCAATATCTGTATTCCATCCGCAGGTAAGAAGCCATCTTTTCGCATTATTTCCGCCTGTACTACGAACAGTATCAATGAAAATCTGGTTGTATTCATTGATATTCTTATAGAATTTTTCGTTAGGTTTTGTGTATGAACCGTCAAACTCTTCGTTCATTGACTCAAAGATAAGATGCTCGTCATAGTTTGCAAATTTTTCAGCAATTTGTTTCCAGCAAGCCTCATATTTTTTCTTGATTTCAGTCTGATAACCATCAGCAGCATTACATAGTAACCAACCGCCGTCTACAGTGTTATAACCGTCACCGTGCATATTTATGATTACATAGAAATCTTCGTCAATTGCATAGTCTACAACTTCCTTAATACGATTAAGCCATGCTTCGTCAATTTTATAGGTCGTTTGCGGACCTATTTTGCTCAAATAGGAAACAGGGATTCTTACTGATTTGAATCCTGCTTTTTTTACTGTCTGCAGGAGTTCTTTTCTAATTACCGGGTTACCCCAGGTTGTTTCTTCAGGAACACCGTCCTTAGCGGCTTCAAGCTGATTTCCTAAGTTCCAGCCTGCTCCCATAGCGGCAGTGATTTGCTCTTGATTCAAATCATCAAAAGTGTCATCAGCAATTGCCGTAAAAGAAACCATGCTGAACGTTGCTGATATTGCAACAACTGCGCTTATCAGCCCTGAAAGTATTCTTTTTGCTTTCATTTTTTTACCTCATTTCTTGTTTTTATTTAAAATATAAATATGTATTAATTAATAGATTGACCTATAATCCATACATAAATATCCCTAAGTATATATAACACACATTAATTATAACAAATTTGAATAATAAAAAAAACTGGTTATTTAGCCAAATTATAAGGCAAATTTTTATTCATTTTGACGTATTTAGCTTTACAAAAATAGATAATAAAACTATTAATATAATGTGTTTATCAAATTATTAATACTTTATTAAAAGCCTATTATTTTTTTGAAATCATTTGATATTACTTCTTCAAGAATAACTGCATTTTTCCTGTCAGTATCGTTTGTGGTATAATATGCTTTTATCTTAGGCTCAGTACCCGACGGGCGTATGATAACTTTTGCATTCTTTTCGAGAACAAACGATATTACATCTGATTTCGGAAGGTTTATAGCTTCTGTTGAGCCGTTTGTCATATCTTTTTTCATACTTGTCTTATAGTCAGCAATAGAAAGAACTTTCAATCCGCCGATCTCGCTGGGAGGATTTTCCCTGAGCTCATTCATTATTTCAGACATTCTCTCCATTCCTGAAAGACCCTCGCAGATAAAGCTCTTTTGAGTGTGTACGAAATTGCCGTATTTAGCATAGAGATTTTCCCTTGCCTTAATGAGAGATATTCCTTTTGTTCGATAAAATGCTGTCATTTCGCATACGAGCATTGAAGCTACAACCGCGTCCTTGTCTCTTACATAAGAGCCTGCAAGATAACCGTAGCTTTCTTCAAACCCGAAGATGTACCTGTTTTCCTCGCCTTTTTCTTCTAAAATACCGATCTGTTCGCCTATGAATTTAAAACCAGTCAGAACTTCTATCATCTGAACATTATAAGTCTTTGCAATTTTTGAAATAATATCTGTTGAAACGATTGTTTTTATCGTAATAGGGTCCTTTGGCATTGTGCCGAGAGCAGTTCTTTCATGACAGATGTACTCGAGAAGCAGTGCGCCCACTTCATTACCAGTGAATAGAACGAAGTCGCCGTTTTCGTCCGGAACGGCAATTCCCATTCGGTCAGCGTCAGGGTCGGAGGCCAAAAGCAGATCAGGTTTAACCTTTCTTGAAAGCTCCAATCCTTTTTCAAGTGCTTCTTTTATCTCCGGGTTCGGGAAAGGGCAGGTAGGGAAGTTTCCGTCGGGGTTTTCCTGCTCAGGAACAACTGTTATATCCTTAACGCCTATATTTTTCAAAATTTGTCTTATAGGCTTGTTACCTGTACCGTTGAGGGGAGTAAATACAACCTTTAATCCGCTTTCGGCAACGATTTCAGGATGTATGCTTTGTTCCTTTACCTTTTCAAGATACCTTTCAATAACCTGCTCGGAAATATATTCGATCTTACCGCTTTCAATTCCGTCTTCAAAATCAATAACTTTAGCTCCGGTTAGAACGTCGACGTGTGAAATTTTTTCTAACACAATATCTGCCGCTTGCGGAGTCATCTGACAGCCGTCCGAACCGTAGACCTTGTAGCCGTTGTACTTGGCAGGATTGTGAGATGCAGTAATTACAATACCCGAATCGCAGTTTAGTTCTCTTACGGCGAATGAAAGCATAGGAGTGGGCATAAGCTCAGGATAGATATATACTTTTATTCCGTTTGCTGCGAGAACGCTTGCTGCTTCCTTTGCAAAAACATCTGATTTAATTCTGGAATCATATGCAATAGCTACTGAGCCGTTTTCAAATTCCTGATTAACATAATCAGCCAAGCCTTGAGTTGCCTGACGGACAGTATAGATATTCATTCTGTTAATTCCTGCACCGATAATGCCTCTAAGACCTGCAGTGCCGAATTTCAGAGAAACGGCAAATCTGTCTTCAATTTCCGAGTCATTGCCCTCAATGCTCTTTAGCTCGGAAATCAAATCAGGATCGTCTACAGCTTTTTCACTCCATAATGTATATAATTCTTTAATTGACACAAAATCACCTCATAAATAATCTGGCATTATGATAAAACGCCTGAAAATTATTATAACATATTTTTTTTACCTTTCAAGACTTTTCAACAAATGTTCAATTATTCGTAAAAAGTTAATATTTTAAAGGCCATTATGGGACAAAATTTTGGTACAGATTAAATATGTTTTTGATTTGTTTTTCGAGCATTTTAGATTTGTTCTTGTAATATTGTAAAAAATAGAGTAAAATTAGAGTGCAAATATGTATTAGTTATGAAATCTCGTAAAATTTTAAGAATAGGTTCTGTTAAAATGAATAATAATCTTAATCAATTAAAAATATTCTATACAGTTGCCTCTGAGGGAAATATTTCAGCTGCGGCGAGAAAGCTGTTTATTTCACAGCCTGCGATAAGTATGGCGATTGCCAAGCTTGAGGAAAGTCTTGGCGTTACGCTTTTAAAGCGCTCGGCTAAGGGAGTTTCTCTTACTTATGAGGGAAAAATACTCTGCGAACAGCTTGAAACTGCGTTCAGTGCTATAGACGCAGGCGAGCAGAAGATAAAGAATATTAAAAATTTAGGTTTGGGAAAGATAAAGATAGGTACATCGTCGAGCTTGTGCAAGTTTATTTTGATACCTTTTTTAAAGAAATATATTGAGGAAAATCCTCATATAAAGATAGTAATAGAATGTCAGTCATCAGCAAAAAGCCTGCAGCTTTTGGAAAACGGCAGGCTTGATATGGCACTTGTTGTCAATCAGGAAAACAATATAAAATCTGAATTTTTACCTCTAGGTGAATTTGAGGATATATTCATTGCCAATAAGACATATCTTGAAAATTTGAAGCTAAGAGAAAAACGTGAGCTTTCAACAAACGAGATTTTAAAATTAGGCAACCTAATGCTTCTAGATGAGGAAAACCTGTCCAGAGTTTTTGTAGATAAGTATTTGCGGGAAAATAAAATAGAGGCAAAAGGAATTATTGAAGTAACAAGTATGGATCTGCTAATAGATTTTGCCAAAATAGGAATGGGCATCTCATGCGTTATAAAGCAGTTTGTAGAAAACGATTTGAAAAACGGCAGTATAACAGAACTTGAACTTGAAACTCCTATGAACAAGCGAACTATAGGGCTTGCATTTCCAAAGCTCAAATCAAGAAGCGATTCGGCAAATTCATTTTTAGAGTTTGTAAAGAGAAATATTTAAAGGTCAGCTTGCGTTTTTCTGTGCACTTTTGAAAATGAGTGCGGTTATAAATCCAAACAGCAGTGCCGCACTGATTCCGGCTGCTGCGGCGGTAAGACCGCCTGTAAATATACCTAATATTCCGTTTTCATCAATGTCTTCACGAACTCCCTTGCTTAACAGATAACCGAAGCCTGTCAACGGAACGGTAGCGCCGCCTCCAGCAAAATCTATAAGACGCTTATACACATTAATCCCGCCGAGCACTACTCCTGCCACAACGTATGCGACAAGTATTCTTGCGGGAGTGAGTTTTGTGTAATCAATAAGAACCTGACCTATTGCACAGAATAGACCGCCTACTAAAAAAGCTATTAAATAATCCATAAAAAATCTCCTTTAAAATTATTGTTTATCGTTAGAAAGCCAAACGGCATGAGCAATACTGGGAATACTTTCTCCCTGCTGGCTTAGTGTGGGCGACATCAGTGCACCTGTTGCGAGAAACAGAATATTTCTAATGTCGCCTGATTTAAGCAGCGGCAGAAAATATCCGCATAGCATACTTGCGGCGCAGCCGCAGCCGCTTCCGCCTGCGTGAACATCCTGATCGTCGCAGTCAAATATCATAAGACCGCAGTCGTTGTGCTGTTTTGAAATATCAATGCCGTCGTCATTAAGCAGTTTAAGCAGTAATCTTGTTCCGACCTTTCCCAAATCGCCTGTGATGATCTTGTCGAAGTCAGACGCCTTTTTACCTGTGTCGGTTAAAAACTGTTTTATTGTTTCATAAGCCGCCGGTGCCATTGCCGCACCCATATTATTAGCATCAGTTACTCCCATATCCTGAACTGTTCCGATCGTGACGCCTCGTACATACGGTGCGGCGTCCTCGCCGGAAACCACAACCGCTCCGCTTGCGGTAGCAGTCCATTGCGACGTCGGAGTTCTCTGACCTCCGTATTCAACAGGAAAGCGGTATTGTCTTTCTGCGGTGCAGAAGTGTGAAGATGTAACTGCAAGAACATTACCTCCTACATTATTATCGACCATAACCGATGATAGCAGAAGCCCCTCTGCCATTGTTGAGCAGGCGCCGTAAATTCCCAAGAAAGGAATATTCATATCCCTTATGCCGTATGTTGTGCCCACGCATTGATTAAGCAAATCGCCTCCGAACATAAAGTCAATATCAGCAGGTTTTAGTTCGCCTTTTCTGAGAGCTATCAGAATTGCTTGCTTTTGCATTTCGCTTTCTGCTTTTTCAAAAGTGTCGGTTGTGAAGTAAGGATCATTGTTTATCTTGTCAAAATACTCGCCCATAGGTCCTTCGCCCTCTTTTTTTCCGCCTACGCAGGCATAAGTTTTTACATTCGGGCAATTATTTAATATATAAGTACATTTACTCAGCTTTTGAGACATTTTATAATCTACTTCCTTTCTTTAACTTTAAGCCGTTTATGTTTAAGTGCTATTACGGTTTAAAGAATGTTACATAAATATTTAAAAGTAGTTTTTCCAAAAGCTGATTAATTTATTCAAGGAGCGATCGAAATGAGTTCAGACAGACAGAATTACCAATCGGATATTCCAAAAGGCAGGAGCAAAAGCAGAATAAAAAACGCATCACAAAGTCAGGGCTTTGCAAATAAGGATCTGTACGGCTCGTCTGCTCAAACCAGGACTGTAAACGGTCAGTTTTATAAATCGCAGAACAATAATCAAAAAGCCTCACATAGACAAAATACTTACGAGAATAATTACAGAAACAATGAATACAGAAAAACTCAAAAGCAGTCAAGAAGAAAAGTGCAGAATAACAACGGTGAAATGAGCGAGTCTACAATGGTGAAGGTAATAGTAGGTTCTATTCTTGGTGCGGTTCTGCTGGCAATTATCATTATTATTGCCCTTGTGATTATGAATTTTCAGCTTTGATGTTGTGTTCGGGTTTATTAAAACAAATATAAAAATAAGACGCAGTAATTTACTGCGTCTTAATCATAAGTATCAATTTATTCAATCGTAACCTTTTTGATTTTCTGCTCTTTCAGAGGTCTGTCGCTGTAATCTGTAGGTGTTTCGGCTATTTCGTCTACAGCGTCCATACCTTCAATCACCTTTCCGAACGCCGCATATTGTCCGTCAAGATGAGGAGCGTCTGCGTGCATTATGAAAAACTGCGAGCCTGCCGAATTGGGATCAGCAGTTCTTGCCATAGAAAGCACGCCTCGTGTGTGCTTTAAATTGTTCACAACGCCGTTTGCTAAAAATTCACCCTTGATTCTTTCCTTAGGACCGCCCATGCCTGTACCTTCGGGGCAGCCGCCCTGAATCATAAAGCCGGGGATAACTCTGTGAAATATCAATCCGTCGTAGAAGCCCTCTTTTATCAGTTTTTCAAAATTTGCAACCGTTATTGGAGCGACCTCAGGATAAAGCTCCGCTTTTATTTTCTTGCCGTTTTCAAGTTCAAATACAACCATGTAATTTATTCCTTTCTGTTTTTTGTATTAATACTTTATCATATATAAGTGATAAAATAAATACCGACATGACGCTGGCTGCTCTGCTGGCTATTAAAGTTTTAATTAAAGGTATTACATTTGCAATAATTATTAATTTTTATTTACTTGACTTTACCGACGTATTATGTTTATATAAATATAGTATATATTTAAAGTGAATTGAGGTCTGTGGTATGATTAAAAAAAGAATCGTTAAATCGCTTGACAAGGGCTGGTCTTTTCATTTGGGAGACATAATGCCTGAAATCGGAGTAGACCACGGAAGTATTTATAACACTTCAAAGGCAGGCTCAGCCAAGGGCGTTCCTCAGAGTGATTTTGACGCCAGAAGCTGGGAGGTAATCGATCTTCCTCATGACTGGTCAATAAAGCGTGAGTTTGACAAGGCCGGTTCGCCGTCGTGGGGATATAAGCCAAAGGGCAAAGCGTGGTACAGAAAAACGTTTGCTCTTGATGCTGATTACGAGGGAAAGCAGATAACAATTGATTTTGACGGCATTGAAAAGAACGCTGTAGTATATTTCAACGGTTCTATACTAAAGCGGAGTTTTACGGGATATGTTCCGTTCAGTGTAGATATTACCGACAGGGCGATTTTAGGCGGCGAGCCGAACACTCTTGCTGTTTTTGTAGACGCAGACGAGTGGGAGGGCTGGTGGTATGAAGGCGCGGGAATTTACCGCCATGCCTGGCTGAATGTAAAAAACAAGGTCAATATTGATAAATACGGTGTGTTTGTAAACCCAAAGAAGCTGTCTGATGAAAACTGGAATATAGAAATAGAAACGTCTATTAATAACGGTTATTATAAAAATGAAGTCGTTTCACTTGAAACTAAGATTTACGAGCTTGACAGAGAGCTTAGAACAGTCGGCGGTGCTGTTGCAACAGGAAATACCGAAATGAATGTGTATGAGTATTCAAAGAGGGAATTTTTGCAGAACATTTCTGTTAAAAAGCCAAAACTTTGGGATATTGATTCGCCCAATTTGTACAAGGCTGTTTCAATAGTATATATAAACGGAGAGCAAGTTGACGAATGTGAAACAGTGTTCGGTTTCAGGACGATAAAGTTTGATGCGGATAAGGGTTTCTTTCTCAACGGCAAGCCATTAAAGCTGTTGGGTACCTGCAATCATCAGGATCATGGCGGAATAGGGGTCGCTGTTCCCGACAGCATAAACGAGTATAGAATCAAGAGACTTAAAGAAATGGGTTCTAATTCATACAGATGCGCACACGGAATGCCATCAAGTGAGTTGTTAGATGTTTGTGATAGGCTGGGTATGCTTGTTATGGACGAGAACAGGATTTTTGAAACCAGCGACGAGAACCTTGAAAATTTAAGAACAATGGTGCTTCGAGACAGAAATCACCCGTCGGTAATAATGTATTCAATTTGCAATGAGGAATTTTTGCAGTCGGCGCTTGAGGGCAGAAAAATGACAGAGCGTATGAGGACTGAGATAAGAAAGCTCGATAACACACGGTATGTTACAGGTGCTATGCACGGAGGTATTCTGGAAAATGACGGTGCAGGAAGTGCTTTTGATGTATGCGGAGTAAACTATCAGCCGCAGAGTTATGACGCATTTCACGAAAAGTATCCTACGATTCCTATTGTTGCAAGTGAAACGACGTCTGCATTTTCTGTGAGGGGTTGTTATAAAAACGATGATGAGGCTCATATTATCGCAAGTTATGATGAAGATGCGTCCGATTGGGGAAATACCATTAGAGAAACGTGGGAATATGTATTAGACCGTGATTTTGTCAGCGGTGCGTTTATGTGGACGGGTTTTGATTATTTAGGAGAACCAACGCCGTATGAATGGCCTTCGGTTTCGAGCTTTTTCGGTATGATGGACACCTGCGGATTTCCAAAAGACGCATATTATCTTTCAAAGGCTATATTTTCAGATAAGCCCGTATGTTATGTTGCTCCGCATTGGAACTGGAAAGGCAAAGAGGGAACTATTATAAAGGTTATGTCAATGACAAACTGTGAGGAGGCAGAGCTTTTTGTAAACGGAAAGTCAAAAGGCAAGAAGTCTATCGACAAATTGAAACAGGCTGTTTGGAATGTTCCTTTTGAAAGCGGAGAGCTGAAGCTTGTGGGATATAACGGAACAAAGGTTGTTGCTGTTGATATAAAGAATACTTCTGAGGAAGCAAGCGGTCTGTTAATAAAGCCGTATCGCACTTATATGTATAACGATGGCAGCGACGCTATCCCTGTCAATATATATGCCGTTGATAAAAACGGAGAGTTTGTTCCCGACGCTGATTTTGAAATTGAGTTTTCGGCAGAGGGCGGAACCATACTCGGAATGGCAAACGGAAACCCAAATTGCCATGAAGAATTTACATCAAATAAGCGGTCGCTGTTCAACGGGTGCTGTCAGGCAATAGTAAGGTTAAATGAGGGTGCAAGATCCTTGACATTAAAAGCGTCAACTGATATAATGAGTTTTGATTATGATGATGTTACTGTTCTGGAACGTGATAGTATCCCTTATGTCGAAAGTGTTGAGGAGCTATACATAAGCGGCTGGAAAATGTCTGCTGAGCTTTTAGATGAAAAACCCGACCCTAAAGTTGCATATTCGGTTTCTGATATGAACTCGCTCGAGCCGGTTAGCGTTGTAAACGGAGCTCAAGAGAAGTTTTCAGACAGCGAGGGAAAGTATGCTCTTTACAGAACAAGAGTTAATATTCCGCACGAGATAAACGGTAAAAAGCCTATTCTGCATTTCAACAGTATCTGGGGAATATGCGAGGTCTATATTGATGGTATTAAACTTGCAGAGTGCGATCATGAGTGGCCCTGCGGTCTTGACGCTGAGTTAAAAGACTTCAGCGGTGAAAAGGAGATAACCGTAATTATTAAGAGCAGAAATTTCGGGGCAGGAATATGCTCGTCTGTCGTTATAAGATAAGTAGTAATTATAAGGGATATATATTTATACTGAAGTGAGGATAGAATTAATGAGATTCCGATTTCTGTGTTTTTTTCTTGTTTTTTTGATGAGTACCGCATTATTCGGATGTAATAAAAATAATGAAAATAAGCCTGAAAAAGCGTCAAGCGATACTTATGTTTCATCTGAAACTGATACTCAGACAGAAACTAAGATAAGTGCAACATCAAAAAAGACTAAAACAACAACAACAACAACTACTGGCACGAGGGAATTCAATCCTACTGATGTTAATTTAAACAATTTAAGCGGTTACAGCTTTAAAATGCAGGGATTTGAAAAGGTTACGAGTATTCAAGATTTCTACGATTATTTAGATGAACTGCAGAATGTTATTGCAAATACTGATTTTAATATGTCTTTCAGCTATGAGAATATGGAAACCGGTTCTGCAATAAGCTATAATGATACAAGACGATTTGCAACCTGCAGTACAATTAAAACGCCGTTTGTAGCGTCTTTGTTAAAATCGGGAATAGACCTTTCTGAAAAAGTAATTAAAACGGTCAACTGGTCAGGCGACAACGGGCTTACCGCACAGGCGAAAACGGGTACAGAATTTACGGCGAAAAAACTTATAAAATATACTATTCAGAGGAGCGACAATACCGCTTATTACAATCTTGTCAAGCATTTCGGTTATAAGCAGTTCAACAGTGATCTATATTCAATCGGTGCAAATTTTTCACTGGGCGATTCGTGGATCTTTACATACTGTACAAGTGCTGATATGCTCAAATGCTATAAAGAAGTCTACAAGTACGCTGAACAAACTAAAAGAGGCAAATGGCTTACCAAGCTTATGACTGACACTGATGTAAACAGGCAGATAGGAAAGACTCTTGACAGCAAGTATAAGGTGTCGCAGAAATACGGCTCTGATTTTACTGAAAGGCAGTATCACGACTGTGCTATAGTTTATGCTGATTCGCCGTTTGTACTTTGCATATTTACAAATCAGTATCCAGAAACAAATCAAAGCGATAAGGTTTTTAAAGAAATATCAAACATTATTGACAGAATCAATAATGTTATATATATAAATTAATATGGAGGTTTTCAAATGGAAGATATTAAAATTTATTCTATTCATATGGGTAAAGCAAAGTGTGCTGTTGATTTAGGCGACGGCTCTGAAAGAGGGGAATATGTCAGTCAAGATTACATACTGAATAAAATGGGCAGACCTCACAGAGCTATCAGTCTTATGTACTGCTACTATCCTCTTGATAAAGAATGGCCGGGCAGAATTTCAGAGGTTATGAAGGACGCTGATATTTCATTTCAGTGGGATTACCCATATGACGATTATTTTACATACAAGGGCGGGCTTAACGGCAATACTGACGACGAACCGTTCAACTATATGAGAGACGTCCGCCGCCACGGACAGGACGTTATTCTTACTCTTACGGTTGACCCAAACGTAACTGATGAACATATTATTGCAATAGCTAAGGATTTAAGACCATTCGGCAGAATGATGCTGAGAGTTAATCACGAAGCTACAGGCGATTGGTTTTCATTTACAAAGAGAGCAACATATGCTGAATTGGGAGATTTTTACTGCCGTTTTAACAAGATAATAAAAGAATATGCTCCTAATGTTCAGACGGTTTTGTGTATTGGCGGAGTGGATCCGAATACACAAAAAATTGAAAAAGAGGATGATTTCAAGCAGGCTATATTGGATACAGATATATGGAGCATAGACAAGTATATGGCGCTTCATTGGGGCTGGCCTTTTGATGTTGCCGAAAAAGGAGGAAATACCTTCAGCAGATCAAAGGTTGACGATGTTTTTGATTATACAAAGGCAGCATTTGAAAGATTCAAGGAGCTTAACAATGGTAAATCAAAGCCAATGGTTATGAGCGAGTTTAATGCCGACGGCGATGTAACAGGACCATATGATCAGGCAGATATGGTAAAGGCATACTGCGACAGAGTTAAGAGGGAAGAGGCAACCTGGTATACAGGATTTACGTTCTATCAATTCAGAGACAGGGGACGTTTAGGACTTGAGATAGAGGACCCGAACAATCCTGATGTTGGAATAGAACAGCCTGTGATGAAAACATATAAGGAAATCATACACGACGACTATTTCTATCCTGAAATGACTCAGGGCAGCGGGCTTTCGCTTCCATGCACTCTCCGCTGGGGAGGCGCTGAGGACGCAGAGGGCATTGCAATACCTCTACACTTTGAAAAGAACCCGCATTTCTGCGAGCTTGTATTTGATGACGATGATAATTCCAATTTGATGTTTGAGATTAACGGAAAATGGTTCTATAAATCTCCTGAGGCTAAGACTATTGATATGATGAGCGCTTTCTTTGAAAAGCCTTTAGACGGTTCATGCGATTTGACGCTTAAAATTTTTGCCCCGCCTGCAAGTGGTGAAAATGATTTGTCAATAGAGGACGGTCTTATGAATTCATACACAACAATTAGAAAGCTGCCTAAGATTAGAATAAGATTTGAGCCAATTGTGCTTTAAGCAAAATAAATGATTAATGTAATAAAAAAACGGAAGTAAGAGAATTATTCTTACTTCCGTTTTATCTTTTAAATTTATAAAAAGCCTCTAATAAAGGCAGAGAACCGCCGGCTCGGCAGTAACTGTTGTATTGTTTCTTTTAGAAAAATCAAAGTCTGCCGTTTCTCACACTATAACATTTTGCAAACTTTCCAAAGGCAGAGAGCCACCGCCGGCTCGGCAGTAACTATTGTATTGTTGCTATTAGAAAAAGTAAAGCTTGCCGTTTCTCACACTATAACATTTTGTAAACTTTCCAAGGCAGAGAGCCACCGTAGGCTCGGCAGTAACTATTGTATTGTCGCTATTAGAAAAAGCAAAGCCTGCCGTTTTTCAAATTATAACATTCTACAAACTCTCTAAAGGCAGAGAGCCACCGCCGGCTCGGCAGTATCTGTTGTATTGTCGCTATTAGAAAAAGTAAAGCCTGCCGTTTCTCACACTATAACATTTTTGCAAACTCTCCAAAGGCAGAGAGCCACCGCCGGCTTGGCAGTAACTGTTGCATTGTCGCTATTAGAAAAAGTAAAGCCTGCCGTTTTTCAAACCATAACATTTTGCAAACTCTCCAAAGGCAGAGAGCCACCGCCGGCTCGGCGGCTATTGGCGGAGGTAAACTCCGTTTTCTTCAATGTAATCCTCCATATCGTCCTTGTAGTGGAGAGCGAGAGGATCATTGTCGAGTGCTGCTAATGCACGTTTACCTATATCAGTTCTGACGTGGACATTTTCCCACTTAATTTTTGAAACAGCAGAGTAAGACTTGTCAAGCGCACCCTGAAGTGTTAAAGCATTGCAGGTTATGCCCAGAACTCTACCGCCGTTTGTCTTAAAAATACCGTTATCCAGTTTTGTACCTGCGTGGTAAACAAAAGCATTTTCAATCTGTCCGCTGCTGTCAAGACCTGATATTTCAAGACCCTTTGGGTAAGATTTCGGATAACCGCCGCTTGCCATAACAACGCAGGTGCAAAAGCCCTGTTTCCAGTCGATAGAAACTTTATCAAGCTCATGATTGTAAACAGCTTCAAATATTTCGCATAGATCGCCTTCAAGCATAGGCAGAACAACTTGTGTTTCGGGATCACCGAAACGGCAGTTGTATTCAATAACCTTTGGACCGTTTTTTGTTAGCATAAGACCGAAGTATAAGCAGCCTTCAAAGGTCCTGCCTTCTGCATTCATAGCATTTATTGTAGGAAGAAAGATTTTTTCCATACATTCCTTAGCAACGTCTTCTGTGTAGTATGGGTTAGGTGCGACAGTTCCCATTCCTCCTGTATTGAGACCCTTGTCCCCGTCCAGAGCACGTTTGTGATCCATAGATGAGATCATAGGAACAATAGTTTTTCCGTCGGTGAACGACAAGACTGAGACCTCAGGACCGGTCAAAAACTCTTCAACAACAAGCTGAGAGCCGCTTTCGCCGAATATTTTATCGTTCATAATTGAGTTTACAGCGTCAACAGCCTGAGTTTCGTTTTCTGCGATAATAACTCCCTTTCCAAGAGCGAGACCGTCAGCCTTGACAACAGTAGGGTAGGTGTTTTTTTCTTTGATGTAATCTATTGCCGATTGACTGTCAGTAAAAACTTCATATTCAGCAGTTGGAATGTTGTACTTTTTCATTAGCTGTTTAGAGAACACCTTAGAGCCTTCAATAATTGCTGCTGCCTTTTTAGGTCCGAAGGTCATAAATCCTTCTGCCTGAAGTGCGTCTACCATACCTAGAACAAGAGGATCGTCAGGTGCAACAACAACCATATCAACTGCGAGTTTTTTAGCAAGTGCAACAACGCCTTCAATATCGCAGGCACCTACATCAAAGCATTCAGCGTATTTTGATATACCTCCGTTGCCGGGTGTGCAGTACAGTTTGTCAACTTTTGGCGATTCAGCGAGCTTCATAATAATTGCGTGCTCTCTTCCGCCTCCTCCGACTACCAAAATTTTCATTGCAATTTCTCCTTTTTGTGCATTTGATATAATTTTAAAACTATTATTTGAATTTAAAAGTTTTAAGAATTTTCTCTGATTTAGATTTTTCTTCTTTATATTCATCAGAAGAGGTTAAAAACGTGTAAGTATAAATATCAGTGCCGTCTATAATATAACACTGTATCATTTTCATAACTTGAGAACTGGTTTTCATATTGATATAGAGTTCAAATGCGTCTCTGCCGTCAATTTTAACGTTCTTTGAATTTTTAACTTCATAGTCTTGCATCGAATTATACTGAGCAATTGCAGTTTCCATATATTCATTAACATCTATTTGTTCTGCATTTTCATCACGATGTTCTTCACGTATATTTATGCTGCTGTATGAATTAGAACTGCTATCTCTGGTAAAAACAGCGACTTCTAAATCAGAAATAGAATCATCCTTAACCCAACCGGAACCAATTTCAATAGAATATTTATCAGTTGAAAATACACCGTTATCAAAATCACCGTAAGTTTTGCTTGATGATTCGTCTGTTGAATTTGAAGAAGACTTTGAATCTTTTTGCGCTCCGCAGCCGAAAAAGCTGAAAATCATAATTAAAATAACAGCAGAAACTGATAATTTTCTCAAAACATTAATCATAAGAATCTCCTTTTATCTGGTTTTAATTAAACAATGTTTGTTTAATTGTTGAGTGTAATAAGTTATCACTAAAATGTTTTTTAATCAGTGATGGAACAGTCTTATTCCGGTAAAGCTCATTGCTATATTATACTTGTTGCAGGTCTCAATAACATTATCGTCTCTGATAGAGCCGCCCGGCTCGGCAATATAAGCTACACCGCTTTTTCTTGCTCGTTCGATATTATCACCAAACGGGAAGAAAGCGTCAGACCCGAGACAAACATCGGTGTTTTTTGCGATCCAAGCCTTTTTCTCCTCGCTTGTGAATACAGGAGGCTTTGTCTTGAAGGTGTTCTGCCAAACTCCTTCAGCTAAAACATCTTCATACTCATCAGAAATATAAACGTCTATGGCGTTGTCTCTGTCCGGTCGTCTTATGTCGTCTTTGAAGTCAAGATTGAGTACCTGAGGTGCCTGACGAAGCCACCAAACATCAGCCTTATTTCCAGCAAGTCTTGTGCAGTGAATTCTTGACTGCTGACCTGCACCAATTCCTATTGCCTGACCGTCTTTAACATAGCATACGCTGTTTGACTGTGTGTATTTAAGTGTAATAAGAGAAATAAGCAGGTCAATTTTCTTATCATCAGGGATGTTCTTGTTTTCTGTAGGAATATTTTGTTCAAGCAAAGCAGTGTTTATTTCAAGCTCGTTTCTTCCCTGCTCAAATGTAACTCCGTAAACCTGTTTTGTTTCTATAGGGTCAGGAGTGTAATCTTCATCGATCTGAATGATATTATAGGTTCCTTTTCTCTTGCTTTTTAGAATTTCCAGAGCCTCGTCTGAATATGACGGTGCGATAATACCGTCGGATACTTCTCGTTGAATCATTTTTGCAGTACATACGTCGCACTCATCTGATAGAGCGATAAAATCACCGTATGAAGACATTCTGTCTGCACCTCTGGCTCTTGCATAAGCGCACGCCATAGGTGAAAGCTCACCTAAATCATCGACCCAGTAAATTTTTTTCAGCGTGTCTGAAAGGGGCTTGCCTACGGCTGCTCCGGCAGGGGAGACATGCTTGAATGATGTTGCCGCACACATACCTGTTGCCTTTTTAAGCTCCTTGACAAGCTGCCAGCCGTTAAATGCGTCAAGCAAATTGATATAACCCGGTTTTCCGTTTAAAACGGTTATCGGAAGTTCGCTTCCGTTTGACATATAGACTTTTGACGGCTTTTGATTTGGATTACAGCCGTATTTCAGTTGCATCTCAATACTCATTTTAAATTATGCTCCCTTATATTATGGAGCATTTCCTCCTCTCAATTTAAAATATTTATTTACTGCTTCTTATTTTTATTTATAATTACAGTTTCATACTTTTTTGTTTTAAGGTCAATATACCTTACAAAAAGAGAAACCTTATTGTCCTCATTTAAGCTGTTCCAGAGAGCATCAGAAAACTCGTTTATATCATTCGGTACAGAGATTTTCTTTGGTTCGCCCTCAAAGCTGGGAAGCGGATCGCCGTCGCCCATATAAGTGTGGATAAATCTGCCTTCGCCGTTAATAGGATTTGTGTATGAATAGGTAAATCTTTCGCACGAATCAGGATTTCCGCTTGCAGATTTCAGAATAGACATAGCATAATTGTATGTATCCTCCTCAATGTGCATAATGCCTGAAATACGAGGTGTATAATTCGGGGCGTCGTCCTCGAATTCACGGGTACGCAGAGCCTGTTCAAATGTCTGCTGCTTATCCATAAGTTCATAAATAGTATCTGTCTGGTCGCCGTTTGTTACAATTGTTTTGTTTCCCAAAACTCTGACAGGGGAGTATATGATAAGATGCGGATCTGTCAGCAGAGTGGGGTCAAAAGCCTCTGTTTTTATTCCGTCAGATGTTTCAGTGAAAACTCTGTTTCTTGAGTTTATGCTGCGCCCCATAATGAAGTAAGCAGTAACAGCGTTCTTTCCGTCGGCTGATTTGCCGATTATAATTCCTCTGCCGGGATAAGGATTGCTTTTAAGTTCTTCATAAATGTCGATTGTTTTCATATCTGTACCTCCTAATATAATAATCAATTAAAGACATACGCTTTATTGTCTTTAACTTCTATTTTATCCTCACAGAACAGTGATACAGCTTGAGGAAGTATTACCCACTCAGCTTCTTCCATAACTCGTTTCTGAAGTGTTTCAGGAGTGTCGTTGTTTTTTACCTCAACAGCCTTTTGCAGGATTATAGGACCTCCGTCGCATTCTTCTGTAACGAAATGAATTGTTGCGCCTGTCAGCTTAACACCTTTTTTCAATACCTCCTCGTGAACATGAAGACCGTAATAACCTTTTCCGCAGAAGGAGGGGATAAGCGACGGGTGAACATTCATCATTCTGTTAGGAAACGCATTTACTATCTGCTCGTCTAAGATGGTCATAAAACCTGCATATACTACAAGATCTGCTTTTATCTCAATAAGAGCGTCTGTTACAGCTTTTGTATAATCGCTTACGCTGTTGTATTTCTTTCTTGGAATAATCCTTGTGGGAATATCATTTTGCTTAGCTCTTTCAAGTGCATAAGCGTCGGGCTTTGAAGAGATAACGCAGGTTATCTTTCCGTTTTTGATAATTCCACTTTTTTGTGCGTCTATAAGTGCCTGAAGATTAGTTCCTCCGCCGGAAACTAATACTGCGATGTTCTTCATATTTTATCACTTGTCCTTTCAGAAGCAAGAGGCAAGAAACTGGATGCAAGAAGTAAATTTGCTGTTATGCAATAATAACTCCTTCTTCGCTTTTAACAAGCTCGCCTAAGACATATGCCTCTTCTCCAACAGAATTTATAGCTTCAATAGCTTTGTCTGCATCGGTTTTATCGACGACAACAGTCATTCCAACACCCATATTGAATGTGTTGAACATATCTCTTTCAGGTATTTTTCCTGTACCTTTGATAACCTCAAAAATAGGAAGTATCTGCACTGCAGACTTCTCAATTTTCGCAGAGATGCCGTTTGGCAGCGAGCGTGGGATATTCTCATAAAAACCGCCACCCGTAATATGTGAAATAGATTTAATGGTGCAGGCGTCAAGAGCTTTCATAATTGCTTTAACGTAGATTTTGGTAGGCGTTAAAAGAGTATCGCCGAGAGTTGCGCCAAGTTCGCCTACGTGCCTTGCTAAGTTTGACTCACTTACTGAAAATACCTTTCTAACAAGCGAAAATCCGTTTGAGTGAACTCCGCTTGATTTAATACCGATTATTATGTCGCCATCTTTCTGAGTGTCGGGTTTCAAAATTTTGTCCTTGTCTACAATTCCAACCGAGAAACCGGCAAGGTCATATTCGTCCTCAGAGTAGAAGCCGGGCATTTCGGCGGTTTCTCCGCCTATCAAAGCACAGCCTGACTGTACACAGCCCTCTGAAACTCCCGAAACTATATCTGCTATCTTTTCGGGAATATTCTTGCCCACTGCGATATAGTCAAGAAAAAACTGAGGCTTAGCTCCGCAGCAGATTATATCATTTACGCACATAGCAACGCAGTCAATGCCTACTGTGTTGTGCTTATCCATCAAAAAGGCGATTTTCAGCTTTGTTCCGACGCCGTCGGTTCCTGAAACAAGAACAGGCTTGTTTATGCCCGTTAAGTCAAGCTCATACAAACCTCCGAAGCCCCCAAGACCGGAAAGTACGTTAGAAGTCATTGTTTTTGCAACGTGCTGTTTCATAAGCTCAACAGCCTTGTAACCGGCTGTTACGTCAACGCCGGCTTCTTTATAACTGTTTGAATAACTGTTCATATTTTATTGCACCTCATTAGTTTTATTCAATGTTCAGCGTAAGCTGATTGTTATTGATCTTAGATTCAAATTTATCCTTAGGCATTTCCTTAGGAACCTCAATGGGATACTTTTCATTAAAGCAGCCCACGCAAAAATCGCAGTGTGAAATCCCGGCAAGCCTCTTGACATTTTCAACACTTAGATAGCCTAAACTGTCAGCACCGATGCTTTCACAGATTTCGTCAATTGATTTTTTCTGACAGGCAATGAGATTTTCCTTGCTGTCAATATCAGTACCGAAATAGCAGGGCGCTATAAACGGCGGGCAGGAAACACGTACGTGAACTTCTTTTGCTCCTGCGTCTCTTAGAAGGTTTACTATTCTCCGCATAGTAGTGCCTCTTACGATGCTGTCGTCGATCATAACAACACGCTTGTCTTTTACAGTGTTTGATATTACGTTCAGCTTTATTTTTACAGAGTTTGTTCTCTCAAGCTGGGTAGGCTGAATAAAGGTTCTGCCTATATATCTGTTTTTGATAAAACCTACACCGTAGGGAATACCGCTTGCATTTGCAAAACCAAGAGCCGCGTCAATTCCCGAATCGGGAACGCCTATAACTACATCAGCGTCGCAGGGGTGCTCCTGCCAGAGAAATTTTCCGGCACGAAGTCTTGCCTTGTGAACGCTTGAGCCCTCAATAACCGAATCAGGTCTTGCAAAGTAGACGTATTCAAAAACGCAGATAGTTCCTTTGTTTCCGCAATGCGTCTCAATGCTTCTCATACCGTTTTTGTCAATGACAACTATTTCTCCCGGTTTTATATCACGAATAAATTTAGCACCCATACTTTCAAAAGCACAGGATTCTGAAGAAACCACATAACCGTTTGAGGTCTTTCCCAAACACAGCGGCCGAAAACCGTTAGGATCGCGGGCGGCGATCAGCTTGGTAGGGGACATAACTAAAATTGAGTATGCACCCTTTATTTTATACATTGCTTTTTCAACAGATTCCTCAATAGAACCGCAGACAAGACGCTGTTCGGTTATCGCATAAGAGATAACTTCTGTATCATTTGTGTTGTGAAAGATCGCACCTTTTAATTCATATTCCTGTCTAAGCTGAGAAGCGTTGACTAAATTTCCGTTATGAGCGATTGACATAGGACCTTTAATATGACGAACAACCAACGGCTGTGCATTTGAACGGTTTGAGTTTCCGGTAGTTGAATATCTAACGTGTCCTATAGCTATTTGACCGTTTCCCAGTTTTGAAAGGTTTTCCTGATTAAAAACCTCGTGAACAAGACCTAAGTCTCTGTGGTAGTGAAAAAGTCCGTCGTCATTTACAACGATTCCGCAGCTTTCCTGTCCTCTGTGCTGAAGGGCATAAAGACCTATATATACAGATGACGCTACGTCGGTTGTTTCGTTTGAGTATATACCGAATACACCGCACTCCTCGTGCAAGCCTTTTTTCAAGTATTATCATTCCTTCCTCAACTGGCGAGCCGCCAGAGGTTCTTCCGCCTATTATAATTTTATTAATGTATGACATTGAATAACGGCGGACTAGCAAATTTATGTAAGAAACAAGATGTAGTATTGGCGAGCCGCCAGTGGTTCTTCCGCATATTAGATGCAAGAAGCAAGATGCAAGAATCAAGAAGCAAGATACAAGACCTTATTATTTCATTTACTGTTATCTAACCTCTAACCTCTAACCTCTAACTCCTTACTCCTTACTTCTAATCTCTAGCCTCTAGCCTCTAGCTTCTAGCCGTCTCATAATTTCCTGATAAGCGTCTTCTACGCCGCCCATATCTCTGCGGAAGCGGTCTTTATCCAGCTTTTCATGGGTTTTAGAATCCCAGAAACGGCAGGTGTCAGGCGAAATTTCGTCAGCGAGAATGATCTCGTTGTGAAATCTGCCGAATTCAATTTTAAAGTCAATAAGGTCGATATTAAGCTCTTTGAAGAACTTCAGCATAAAATCGTTTACCTGAAACGCATACTTAGTTATAGTTTCAATTTCCTCTTCGGTTGCAAGGTCAAGACCGAGAGCATAGTACTTGTTAATAAAAGGGTCTCCCAAATCATCGTTTTTATAGCTGAATTCCAATGTAGGTGTTTTAAGGGGAGTACCCTCTGCAATGCCTAACTTCTTTGAAAAGCTTCCTGCCGCAACATTTCTAACAATAACCTCGAGAGGCACTATTTCAACCTTTTTTACGATAGTTTCACGGTCGTTTATCTCTTCAACTAAGTGAGTGGGAATACCTTCTTTTTCTAACAGCTTGAACATAAAATTTGTCATTCTGTTATTGATAGAGCCTTTGCCGGCGATAGTACCTTTCTTTTCACCGTTGAATGCGGTAGCGTCGTCTTTATAGTCAACGATAACCAGGTCAGGATCATTTGTGGCATAGACCTTCTTTGCCTTTCCTTCATAAAGCTGTTCGCCTTTAATAATGTTTTCCATATCAGTTTCCTCCTGTATTATAAAATTTTCAGTTTTTCTGAAATAATATTTTACTCTTATGTTAAGAGCGTCAACGCAATTTATCTGTCTGTTTTACAGCTAAAAGCGTATCCATACAGTGCTTATGCGGAACACCGCCGCTGTTGCAGTCAAAAATCCTTTCACTGCAAAACTCAATACGCCAATCCGTATAGTGTGTAAAAAGCTCACCTGAGCTCCATTTAGTAGCAGAGGTTTCCTTGTCTGAAGGACGCTCAATAAACGGTTTTTCAACAAAAACATTCATAGCGTGAAGTCCGCCGTTTGATGTGTGCTGCTTATAGTTTTCAAGAATTTCAGTTCTCAGCTTAGGCGGAATATAATGCAATGCACCTGAACAGAATATAATATCAAATTCGCTTTCAAGCCTAAAATCAAGCATATCCGCACGGAAGAAATTGACCTCAGTGTTCATTTCGTCAGCAAGACGCCGTGCTTTTTCAAGTCCTGATTCCGCCGCGTCAAATGCAGTAACGCTGTAGCCGTTTCTTGCAAAGAACACCGCATTCTTTCCCTCGCCGCAGGCAATATCAAGCAGTCTTAGCGGGGGAGGGAGAAGTTTCATTACCTCATAGCACATATTAGACGGCATAGTTCCCCAGTAGTAGGCCCGACTTTTGTAACGCTCCTCATAGTCGGTAATTTTTCTTTGCTCTGCAGCATAGCCCATCAGAGAATCAATATCGCACCGCAGGGCATTTGCAAGCAGTGGAAGAACAGAAACATCAGGAGCTGAAATCCCGTTTTCCCATTTTGAAACCGCCTGAAACGATACGTTTACAAGCTCTGCCAGCTTTTCCTGAGTGAGTCCTTGTTTTTTTCTTAGAGTGTAAATATTTTTGCCTATTATGTTATTCATAGCGGCACCATCCTTTCTACGACTTATTTTATAGCCGTTTCGTGACAGCCGCAATAACTTATATTTAGAGAATTAGTGAAAATTCAACCGTTGGTAGAAATTACAGCTTAGAAATTTCCTCCTGCAGTGCTTCGTCCTTAGCCTTTACTCCTTCGACCATTTCTGCTTTTGCGGCTTCCAGCTTGTCCGAAAGTCTGTCATCAGAAAGAGAGAGCATCTGAATTGCCAAAAGTGCTGCGTTTTTAGCTCCGTTTACCGCAACGGTTGCAACGGGTATTCCGCTTGGCATCTGAACAGTTGCTAATAGTGAATCTAATCCGTCGAATGTTGATTTTATAGGTATACCAATAACGGGCAGGGTAGTGTTTCCTGCCAAAACGCCTGCCAGATGAGCCGCCATACCTGCCGCTGCTATAATAACTCCGAAGCCGTTTTTCTTTGCGTTTTTTGCAAATGTTGCTGCAAGCTCAGGTGTTCTGTGAGCGGACATAATGTGCGCTTCATACGGGACGCCGTAGTTATCAAGTTCTTTAATTGCTTTTGAAACAATGGGAAAATCGCTGTCGCTTCCCATAATAACTGCAACCTTTTTCATATCTTACCTCCGTTCAAAAAATTGACAGTAAAAAACTGCAACATCTCTGTTGCAGTTATAATTATACTATTATATTGTTGTTTGAGTGCAATGAAGCTAGGTAACATTCTCCGGCACTTGAACGGTTACCTGAAAAGCTGAATGAATATTTACAGTATCCGCATACAGAAATAAATGTCATACACTTGACCTCAATTCAACCAAAATTACTACAAATAGTATTGTACTCTAATTTTTGAAAAATTGCAACTCTTTTTTGCGAGAATTTTACGCTGATATTTTTAATTTATTGTTAAATTTGTATACATTACTC
>CANQUM010000017.1 GCA_947627045.1 uncultured Clostridia bacterium | reverse complement strand
GAAAGCGTATGGCGACTCAATTCCCATACCAAAGGGCACATATTACATTAAAGAGCTCACAGCCCCTCAAGGGTATGCGCTTGACAAAAACGTATATCCAATCGAACCCGTTTACGATAGCGACGGCAAACAGAAGATGTACGGCGGATATCCCGGCTATTGTCCGGTGACCGATGACCCGTCGGCGGACGATAAATATTGTCTGCCGGACGAACCTGAGAACGACCCTGTCAATGTTCTCTTAAAGAAAATCGACAAAAACGGTAAGGGCTTGCCCGGAGCTGAGTTTACGGTTCAGTATTTTGATTCATTCTTCGATACTTCTGACATTCACGCGGACGCTGATTTATCCGACGGCAAAGATAACCCGGACGTAACAGTAACCGAGAATGGCGTTAAAAAGGATGTCAAGTACACAAGAAGTTGGGTGTTTAAGACTAACGAGAATGGATATGTGTTTTATAGTAATAACTATAAAATTTCCGGCGATAATTTTTATTACAACGAGGGCGATCCTAACCCGATATTGCCTCTCGGCACAATCCTAATTCAAGAAACAACCGCCCCCGACGGCTATATAATTGACAAAACCGTAAGGCTCATTCCCATAACGAGCGGCGATCAGCAGTTACCAACAGTTGACACCTACAACGCCCCCGAAATACCGAACTCTTCAATCTCTCTCAGCACAACGCTTCGCGATAACGGCACAAAAAGCCACACGGCGTTTGTAAGCAAAAACTCAAGTGCTACCGATACCATAAGATATTGGGGATTGAACGTAGGCGAAACATATACCCTTGAGGGCAAGCTTGTGCTCAAGGACAATCCGCAGACTGTTGTTGCGACCGCGACAAAGCAATTCACGGTAACACAGCAAAACGGTTCCTTAACGCTTGATTACAGCTTTGACAGTACGCCATATCCGGATAAGCTCATGGTGGCGCTTGCTTATGTCAAGCAAAACGGCAAGGAGATTGCAAAGCACGAGGATGTTAATAGCTTGGTTCAAAGCGTCAAGTACGTGAAAAACGATATTAATATTATAACCTCGGCGCAGGATGCGTCTTACGAATCGCAAAATGCTCACTTCGATATTTCTGACAAATACGGCAAGATAAAAGACACTGTAACATATTCCGGACTTACCGCGAATGCGGATTATGAGCTGCACACTCAAATAATGTATGTAAACGGAAGCAATGCTACACCCGTGCAGCTTGCGACGAGCTTCTCTCGTCCGCTTACAAATACAGTAAGCACATACAAAACAAGCTTCAAAGCAACAGCCTCCGGAAGCGGGACTTTAACCACCGAGGCGTTCTACTTTACAATTCCATACAAGGCCGGTACTTATTCGTATAAGTTTGTTGTGTTCCAGCGCATTACTAAAGTCGGAGGAGCGCCGATAACTGACGCTGACGGCAATGTCATACAGGGCTCTATTCATGAGGATCTTAACGACTTAAGTCAAACGGTGACCTACAGCTTGCCGGAGTTGGATTCAAAAGCCTATGCTTACGGAAGCAACAACAGAAAGTTTATGTATGCGACCGAAAAAAGAATAACAGAGAACTTGACGATTAAAGGGCTTATTCCCGGATTTGAATATGATCTCTATCCCTACTTAATGGACAAGGAAAGCAAGGAAATCATTGGACGGCCGTTTGGTGTTGACGTTTACCGCAATGTTAACGGCAAGCTCACTAAGATCATAAATTCGGCGAATAAATATACCGGAGATTTTGTCTTTACGGCAACCTCCGAAACAGAGAATATGACGTTAGTGTTCGATATTGATATGTCCAAAACCGGCGATTTGAGCGGGAAATCCGTTGTAGTGTGTGAGGATCTGTATGAATATGGCGAGATTTTCATCATAGCCGCTCACGATGATGTGAATGATACGGATCAGACCGTCACATTCATTTCTCCGAGCATAACGACAACAGCGACAAATTCCGCTACAAACACACATTCCGCCTATGCAGTGAGCGAGCTTTCGATAAACGATAGCGTAAAAATGGAAAACCTGATTGCGAATGAGAACTACACTCTGACCGGACAGGTTGTGCTGAAGAGCAATCCGAGTACCGTATTGGCGACAAAGGGGCTGACGTTTATGGCGAAAAGCACAAGCGCAACTCAAAATATGGTCTTCACCTTCAGCGCTGAGGGATACACCGGCAAGGATTTTGTGGTCTTTGAAACCTTGAGGCACAACGGCGCAATTGTTGCCGAGCACAAGAGTGTAAACGACGCAAATCAGACAGTTAATTTGCTAAGTCCGACGGTCACAACAGAAGTAACGGAGTTCACCGGTAAAAAAGCTCCAAGCGCCGAATATACCCTTGAGGATACCGTCACCATGACAGGGCTAATTGCAGGGCAAAGCTACACCATAACCGGCAGCGTGGTCGGTAAGGATGATGAAGCTCCGATAGAGCTTTTGAATGCTGCAAGCGATGGCAGCTCCGTAGAAATCGCGGGCGACATGAAGTCTGCGGACGTTACGTTTAAGGCTACGGCAAACACCCAGAGCATTAAAATAAAGTACACAATAGATGCAATCCCGTATGCGGGTAAGGCGGTTGTAGTATTCGAGGAGCTCAAATATCGCGGAAATACAATCGCAATTCATAAGAATATCAACGACACGCATCAAACTCTTAATTTTTCAAATCAGGGCAACCTGTACATTGAAAAACTCGACGGCTTTACCGGCGAAGGGATAAGCGGCAGCAGCTTGATTTTTAACCTTTACGCCGTGCAAGGCGGCAAAGAGGTGCTGATGAAAAACGCATTTGTTTGCCAGTCTAACCCGATTATGGGCGCTTATCAATATACCGGCGATGATGCAGGATATGTAGATACTGACGAGGCGGTAAATAGCAACAAAACGGATCTGCACCCGTACTATTTTGCGGGAGTTGCTCCGGCAGGCGATCCGGGTACTCTTACGATTCATGGACTTCCGGCAGGAAAATATGTGTTAAAAGAGAAGTCGGCACCCATCGGGTATAAGATAGATATAACAGACGGCGAGACGTTTGAAATCAGCGCCGGAGAAACAACCGAGCTTGAAATAGCTAACTCCCCGACACTGATAGATCTGATGCTTGTAAAAACCGACGACGGAATTGGAGCATATACCATGTTCCTTGAGGGAGTTGGGTTCACTCTATATACCGACGAGAGCTGCAAGACCCCGGCAAAGGATTTTTACGGTAAAGAGATCGGCGAGCAGCTAACAGGCTCAGACGGCTTGCTCAGAATGGAAAATGTGAGATACAGCACGGCAAAGGAAACCGTTTATTACTTGCGCGAAACGACGCCTCTCGACGAATATCAGCCGCTCGAATACGCAATCAAAGCGGTAATAGATACCAAGGGCAAGGTGAAGCTTTACAAGCCGACAGACGAGGGCGGCTATGAAGAGATAACCGGTAAGGCGACGCTTGTTTTTGACGGTGAGATTTTAACTCTGCCGAGAATAATAAATCCCTATTCGAAAATTGGCACAACGGCTCTCAGCGCACTGACGAATACTCACCAAGCGTTTGCGATTGATGAGGCTCAGATTACAGATACGGTAACATACGAGGGTGTAACGCCTAAGGTAGAATACACTATTGAGGGCGTTTTGATGGATAAGGCGACGGGTAAGGAGCTGCTGATAAACGGCAAAAAAATAACGGCGGTTAAAACCTTTACTCCGACCGATGAAAATGGAAAAGTCACGGTGACGTTTACACTGGACGCTTCCGCTTTGTCGGGAAAGAGCGTAGTTGTATTTGAAACTCTGAAATATAACAACGAAACCATGGTCGAGCACAAAAATATTGAAGACGCGGGGCAAACCGTGACCTTTATAAAGCCTAATCTTGTTACTTCTGCTATAGACAAGGAGACGACTCTTCAAGTGGGATATGCGAATAGCAAGACCACAATACTGGATAGCGTTGAGTATTCAAATGTTATCGCCAATGTGAACTACACATTAAAAACTACCGTTGCTGACAGTGAGACCGGCAAGGAAATAGGAACTCCTGCAACGAAAAGCTTTACTCCCAATAGCGACAGCGGAACAGTTGAGACTGAAATTACCGTCGATTCCTCCGAGCTCAAGGGTAAAAAGATAACGGTTTATGAGGAGCTTATATGCAACGATGTAGTTGTTGCAACACACAAGGACAAGGACGACCAAAGGCAACAGGTTGAATTTGTTTCGCCGAGTGTAAAGACTACCGCGACCGACTCTTTGACAAGAACGCATTATGCTTATGCGTTAGAGAGCTTGTCGATAATCGACAATGTACAGCTTACCGGACTTATTTCAGGACAGGAGTATACCGTAGAAGGTCAGCTCGTAGAAAAATCGAACGGAAATGTAATATCGACAGGTGAGGAAACCTTCACCGCTCGAAAGGGAGATGTGGGGTTTAATATGGCCTTTGACTTTGACGCTTCAAAGTACGCAGGGCAAGACTTAGTTGTTTTTGAAACGCTCAAATATAACGGCAAGGTAATATCCGAACACAAGAATTTGGAGGATACGGAACAGACCGTAAGTATTCTTAACCCGAGTGTAAAGACTACCGCGACCGACTCTTTGACAAAAACACATTATGCGTATGCGTTAGAGAACTCGTCGATAATCGACAACGTGCAGCTTACCGGACTTGTTTCAGGACAGGAGTATACAGTAGAGGGCCAGCTCGTAGAAAAATCAAGCGGAAATGTAATATCGACAGGTGAGGAAACCTTCACCGCTCGAAAAGAAGAAGCAGGCCTCAATATGACCTTTGACTTTGACGCTTCAAAGTACGCAGGACAAGACTTAGTTGCTTTTGAAACACTCAAATATAACGGCAAGGTAATATCCGAACACAAGGATTTGGAGGATACGGAACAGACTGTAAGCGTTTTCAATCCGAGCATAAAGACTACCGCGACCGACTCTTTGACAAAAACACATTATGCGTATGCGTTAGAGAACTCGTCGATAATCGACAATGTGCAGCTTACCGGACTTATTTCAGGACAGGAGTATACCGTAGAGGGTCAGCTCGTAGAAAAATCAAGCGGAAATGTAATATCAACAGGTGAGGAAACCTTCACCGCTCGAAAGGGAGATGTGGGGTTTAATATGGCCTTTGACTTTGACGCTTCAAAGTACGCAGGACAAGACTTAGTTGTTTTTGAAACGCTCAAATATAACGGCAAGGTAATAGCCGAACACAAGGATTTGGAGGATACGGAACAGACTGTAAGTATTCTTAACCCCACGGTCACGACAGAGGTGACGGATCGTAGAGAGAAAAAAGTCCCCGCAGCCGAATATACCCTTGAGGATACCGTCACCATGACAGGGCTAATTGCAGGGCAAAGCTACACCATAACCGGCAGCGTGGTCGGTAAGGATGATGAAGCTCCGATAGAGCTTTTGAATGCTGCAAGTGATGGCAACTCCGTAGAAATCGCGAACGGTTCCAAGTCTGCGGATATTACTTTTGAAGCTACAGCAAACACCCAGAGCATTAAAATAAAGTACACAATAAATGCGATCCCATATGCGGGTAAGGCAGTTGTAGTATTCGAGGAGCTCAAATATCGCGGAAATACAATCGCAGTTCATAAGAATATCGACGACAGTCATCAAACTCTTAATTTTTCAAATCAGGGCGACTTACACGTTGAAAAATTTGACAGTTATACCGGCGAAGCGATAAGCGGCAGCAGCTTGCTTTTCAATCTTTACGCAGTGCAAAACGGCAAAGAGGTGCTGATGAAAAACGCATTTGTTTGCCAGTCTAACCCGATTATGGGCGCTTATCAATATACCGGCGATGATGCAGGATATGTAGATACTGACGAGGCGGTAAATAGCAACAAAACGGATCTGCGTCCATACTTCTTTGCGGGAGTTGCTCCGGCAGGCGATCCGGGTACTCTTACGGTTTACGGACTTCCGGCAGGAGAATATGTACTGAAAGAAAAGTCAGCACCCGACGGATACAAGGTAGACATAACAAACGGAGAAACGTTTGAAATCAGCACAGGAGAAACAACCAAACTCAGAATCGCTAACTCCCCGACAATGATAGATCTCATGTTTGTTAAGACCGACGACGGCAAGGGCGACGATATAAAGTACCTTGAAGGAGTTGGATTTACTCTCTATACCGACGAGGACTGCAAGACCCCCGCAAAGGATTTTTACGGCGAAGAAATCGGCGAGCTGATAACAGGCTCAGACGGTTTGCTCACCGCAGAAAAGATTAGATACAGCACGAAAAACGAGACCGTTTACTATATCAGCGAAACAACGCCTCTCGACGGCTATCAGCCGCTCGGATATGCAATCAAAGCGGTAATAGATACCGAAGGTAATGTAAAGCTTTACAAGCCGACAGACGAGGGCTATGAAGAGATAACCGATACAGTGAGCCTGCGTTTAGACTTGTCGGAAGATGATACCGAGCTGCCGCGAGTGATAAACCGCCGGAAGGGGAAAATCACTGTCTGGAAGAAGGCTCTCGATACTAAGCTTCCCCTCGCGGGCGTTGTAATGAATATCACCGACAGCGAGCATAATATTCTTACCTTTTCCCGGGGCGAAAATAACGAGTATGTTCCCGATGAGAACGGCTCGACGGATCTTTTGACGGACGCCGAGGGAAAAATCGTAATAGCCGATCTGAAATACGGCACATATTATTTATCCGAGACTGTTTCGGCTCAGGGCTATCAGCTTCTCAAGGAGGAAGTCGAGATAATTTTGGACAGCCCGGAGCTCAGCAAGGAAATGTACAATACTCCGACGTCAGATTTCCCGATCGCCGGAGGCTTTGACAAAACTATTTTTATTTCTGTTGGAATGGCGTTGATCCTCATTCCACTCACCATTTTTATTTTTAAGAGGAAAGGAAAATTTAAAATGAAAACAAAAAGATTATTCAGCTTTTTAATCGCAATGTTAATGACATTCTCAGTATTTGCCGGAGTCGGAACCACAGCGTTTGCGGCCGATGGCGTTAGCAAGAACCTTATCGACGAAACAAAGACGGGCTCCCTCACTCTCTATAAATACGAGATGGAGGACGAAGCCTATGAAAACGCGACAACTCCGGGCGACGGTACATACACCAGCAGCCTTCCCGCAGGCGCAAAGCCGATAGAGGGAGTCGAGTTTACACTCTACAAGATCAAGGATCTGACCGAGTTTTTCAATTACAACTCAGCCGAGGATCTTCCTAAGGCCGCCGATATAGCTAAAAATGAAGCTGCATATATTGGCAGCAACACATGGAACTCTTCAGGCTATACAACCTCAGAGGGAAAAATCACATTTACAAATCTTGCCTTGGGCGTTTATTACGTTAAAGAAACCTTTGCCCCCGCTCAGGTAAGGCAGCAGACGGCTCCGTTTGTTATCTCGGTACCGACCACAACAGCGGACAAAACCGCGTGGATGTACGATATAACCGTTCAGCCGAAAAACCAGACGAAGTATGCAAACGTAACTCTGCACAAATACGACTTAAATTCAGACGATCCGCTCGAAGGCTTCCACTTCACACTGGAAAGAAAGAATATAACTAAGGATAAGAAAGTAAGCTGGGTACCGGTTGGCGGCACATACACATCGGCAGGCACAGGAGAATTCACTGTAACTCATCTGCCGACGCACACTGATTACCGTTTCAGAGAGATCTCCGCAGATGACAAATCCTATATTGTAGACAGCACAGTATATTACGGATTTACAATCAACGATGACGGAACAGTTACATATACTCACGGCGATGTAAACAACAGCGCGGATATACACGACAAAGCTGACGGTGAAGTCGTTGAGGACAACAAGATCAAGGTTCCCAATGAAAATGTAACGATTGATAAGGAAGTATCGACGGATAAGACAAGCTGGCATCAGGATGTAACGCAGGATATAAACAAGGAGGTTTATTGGAAGGTAACGACCTCTGTTCCGTCCTTGATCGGAAAAATGTCAAAGTACGTTATCACGGACACTCTTTCCGAGGGCTGCACATATAAGTCTGTGGAGCTTATCGGAGTAAAGGCTGACGGCAGTGAAACAACAATAAGCGCTGCGAATTATTCAGTTGACCACTCGAAGATCGACAGCAAGAACAACAATATAATCACAGTATCAGTAACCAATTTTAAAGCCTTTGAGGACTTTAACGAGCTCAAGACTATATTTACGACCGTTCTTAATGAAAAGGCAATAATCGGCGGAGATAACCCGAATACTGCGGAGCTTGACTACACAAACGACATACAAACAGACAGTGCATATAACATAAAGTCAAGAACACCTGAGGTTCATACCGGAGGTTATGCGTGGAAAAAGGTGGATGTAAATGGCGACACTCTCGCAGGAGTAGAGTTCAGCGTGTATAGAACGCTCAGCGACGCGCAGCAGAATATCAACCCAATCAAATTCGAGTTGAAGGATGGTATCTATTATGCCGACGATAAAAATCTTTCCGGTAAGGCAAATGCAATTGTTGTTTCCGGTGCAGACGGAATGGTAAATATTCGCGGACTGATCTACGGTGAAGCAGATAATCCTTCCAATAAGGGCGAAACTACATACTATGTTGCCGAAATAAAGACAGCAAAGGGCTACCAGCTGCTTAAAAAGCCCTTTGAGATTACAATCAACAGCACCTCGCATAATTACAAGAAGGATATCAATGTTACAACCGTTAATACAGAAGAGGTAAATTATCCGCACACAGGCGGTAATTTCTCATGGCTGCTTGTAGTTGCGTCGGGCATTGGCGTCGTATGCGTAGGCATAGCCGTTCTGTTCATTAAGAGCAAAAAGAGAAAATGCGCAAAGGGCGAATAATTGGATTTGTCTGCATAATCATAGGAGCGGCGGTCGCTGTATCTCCGCTTGTAATACAGCTAATATACCAAAATAATTTTAGTCATATTATTACAGACTACATTGCCGGTATAGACGGAGATTCAAGCGGCGACTTTGCCAAGGCGGACGAATACAACAGATTGATCTCGAACGGCGAGGGTACAGACGTCAACTATTACGACGCGCTGTCCTTCGGCGACGAGGGCATGATAGGGTATATTTCCGTGCCAAAGGTAAATATAGAGCTTCCAATTTACCACGGCACAAGCGACAGCGTACTCGCCAAGGGAGTTGGGCATATGAAAAACACCTCTCTCCCCGTCGGCGGTAAAAGCACTCATGCGGTGCTTGTCGGGCATACGGGGCTATCCTATGAGATGTTCGACAGATTAAGCGAGCTTGTTAAGGGCGATAAATTCACAATTAACGTGCAGAACAGAAGGCTGACCTATAAAGTGGATAGAATTGTCAAATGCCTGCCATCCGATACAAAATATACCGAGATCATCCCGGAAAAGGATTATGTAACGCTTGTAACCTGCGTAAGCGACGGCGGACTCAACGCCCGCCGTCTGCTTGTACGCGGAGAAAGAATTTTAAATGAAGGAGGTTAATATATGCTTAAAAAACGAATAGCAATTCTGTTTTTTGCTCTTGCGTTTACCGTTTGCTTGTTTTCTTCCATAGCAGCGTCTGCGGAGGATGAAAATGAAATTTCGGAGAGCGAGGCAGAAACGATAATCGTTGAAGCAACACAGCTGTCAACAGATGAGGATAGCGATTTTGAAACAAACACAGATTTCGTAACGGATCCGTCTACAAATCCGGCAACAGATCCTGTCTTCCAAACGGAGGCAAGCGATGTGGTTTATCCGGCAGATGCGGACGCCACCACAACATCTCACCTTATCTCTGACAACCGCGACGTTGTTTTGAATATAGCGGCTGTGGACGCAGAGTACAATCCCATCGAAGGCGTAGAGTTTGAAATATACAGAATAAACGAAGACTTTACGATCGATAAATCGGACATAGATATAAAGAGCATTGACAAGTCGAAGCTTATGCTCATGAGACTTCCGGCGACAGGCGCAGACGGGAAAACGTCTATAACGCTCAGTACGGATAAGCGCGGGGTGTATATCGTTTCCTGCGTATCTGCTCCGGAAATCGTTAAGGAAAAGCCGAGCGATTTTCTTGTGTCTCTGCCCTACACTTCCGAGGACGGCTCACAATGGCTTTATGAGCTTGACGCAAGTCCAAAGTTCGTTATGAATATCGAAACCGAGCCGGAAACGGCAACCGCGATTACAAGCGGAACCGGTTCCGGTATAGACACGAACGGCAACGGAAACGACATAAATACCAATGGAAGTAAGGGGAACATTAAAACCGGTGAAATAGCAACAGGCGTATGCCTCGCGGCTGCTGTTGTTCTTTTCTCTGCCGGAGTTTTGCTTGTAGCAAAGGCGAAAGAAAAGAGCCGGAAAATTAAGCGGGATAGATAAAATAACATTTGTTAAATTTTATTAAAAATATTACAAGCAAGTCGGGCAAGAGAACAATCTTGTCCGACTTGCTTTTTAGGAGGGTAAAATTCTCGGCATTAAATAACCGTTAAATCAATTATGAAAGGACGACAATTATGGCAAAGAAAATAGCAGTTACATATGAAAAAGGCGGCTGTGGAAAGACAACCACGGCGGTGAATTTAGCAGCTATACTCGCTTCCGAGTATAACAAAACCGTACTGCTTGTCGATTTGGACAAGCAGGCTTATAGCACGTCGTATTACCTAAAGGAGCGAAAGGATATTAAAAATACGATATATGAGGTGATGACGGGGCGTTGTGCGCCGGAACAGGCAATCATAAACACGCCGTATAAGGGCTTGGATATTCTCCCGTCCTGCCGGAGCTTCAGCGAGATAGAAACTCATCTTATGATGATGACGAGGAGACAGGAATATCTTCTCTTATCCTCCCTTAAACCGATAGAAAACAAATACGACGTTATAATATTTGACTGTCCGCCGTCCGGCGAGCGGATAAAGGAAAACGCCCTGACAGCGGCCGACTTTGTTATTCTTCCACTTATCCCGGACGATTTTGCACTGCCCGGACTTATGCAAATGTCGGAGGAAATAACCAAAATAAGACGCTTCACAAATCCGAATATAAAAGTTATGGGCGTGCTGATTACACAGTATGAAAATACGATTAACAAAAAAGCATACACACAGGCATTTAAGTCGCAAAGGCTTTTGCCTGTTTTTAATACAGTAATACGAAAAAACACAAAGCTTTCCGAGGCAATAAATCATCACAAGCCAATTATTGAATACGACAGACGTTCAAACGGCGCTGTTGATTACCTCGCCTTTGCCGAAGAAGTAATAAAGGAGATGAAGTAAATGCTTGAATTTTTTATGGGACTTATTATAGGCGCTTTAATTGGAATTGGTATAATGGCGTTTACAATATCTTCCTCCAGAGCAGATAACGAGAAAAAGGATAAATAAACAACGACTCGTCTAAAGACGAAATAACAGTTAAATCAATTATAAGGCAAAACGAAGGGAGCAGGATTGACAATGGCAGAAACAAAAAAATACGAATTAATTCCTGATGATACTATTTGGATTAATGGCAGGGTGTTGCACCGTATTCGGGCATTAATTGATTTTCGAATCGGTACAGAAAAAATAGTTACGGACGGTGTTACGGTCGGCACGTTGGGCGGCTACATTGAAACGGAAGATAATCTATCCCACCTCGGCTGTGCGTGGGTGGGCGATAATGCCCGTGCCTTCGGTCGTGCTACCGTCCGTGGCAACGCCTGTGTTAAAAACAGAGCTTGGGTTTATGGCAATGCCTGTGTTGATGACAGTGCTTGTGTTGATGGCAATGCCTATATTGGTGGCGGGGCTTTTGTTGCTGGCAACGCTAATGTTGGTGGTAATGCCCATGTTCGCGACAATGCCTATGTTGACGGCAACGCTCGTGTTGATGGCGACGCCCGTATTGGCGGCAACGCCACTGTTCATGAAAGCGCCTATATTAATGGGAGTGCTTATATTGATGGCAATGCCCGTGTTAGCGGCAAAGCCTGCATTGATGGCAACGCCCATGTTTGCGGAAGAGCTCACATCAAAAGTAAACAAGATATATTTGTTGCTGATAGTATAGGCAGCCGTAACGACGCTACCACATTCTACAAAACAGCAGACGGCGGAATTGGTGTAACGTGCGGTTGCTTTACCGGCACAATAGACGAATTCGCGGCTGCGGTTGAAGAAACACACGGCAATAACAAATACGGGCGCGAATATCAAATAGCGATAGAGTTGGCAAAATTACATATATTGGGAGAATAGAAAAAGAAAATAACAAAAACCACAAAAAAGCGAGGTGACAAGAATGCCTAATAAAATATCAGGCTTATTAATCCGTTATCGGTTATGCTGCGGCTTCACACAGCAAATGGTCGCTAATACTCTTAAAGTTGACAGATCAACATATTCCTACTATGAAACCGGAAAATCAAGTCCGAGTTTAAATACGATTCTGATATTAAAAAAGCTCCTCAATATACCATATGACGAGCTTTTACGCTGTTTCGACAGCGAAATTGAAGCAGAAGTATCGCCTAAAACTATCGAACCGGAAAATGATAAAATTATTCTGTTTCAGAAGGATGAATTGTTATATCCGCTTTCCGTCGATGAACGGCAGCTGCTTTTGTATTACCGCAAGCTCGGGAAAAAGGAAAAAGCCGCATTCGCTAAAAATTTTAAATAACAAAGAAAAAGGAGACAAATTCTATGTGGAAATCATTACCGCCTGTAAAGTTGATTCTTACTCCATCAGGGTTTGATTTTTTAATGGAGACTTTAGAAAAGAATTTTATCAATTTGGAAAACAAGGAACCCGAATCGGACGCAAAAAAACTGATGGAAAAGTTAATGAAGTACAGCCGGATAATTACAGATGAAGAAACAAAAGAACAGTATATACGAATTCTTATGTATCCCGACGAGGCGTCCGAAATGATTTTGCAGCTTATTTCTTCGTTGACGGCAACAAATACTGCGACATTAGATATAATTAATACTATATTAGATATAATTAATACTGTTGATGCAAAATGGATAGATTTAATACATAATGTGCCTCTCGATGGGGAATACGGAGAAAGATATAGCAAGAAGCTAATAGATGATATGACAACCAACGAATTACCATTCGCACAAAAGGATGAATGATTTTTAGCGATTAAGGAATTCCTCAATATGAATTTTAACATTTAAGAAAGGACTGACAGTTATGGCTATAAACTTAGAAAACCTAACCGCAGCTTTTGCCGACGCAAACGAAACGGTGCAGGAGCTTAAAAGCACAAGCAGGCAAGAGCTTATACCGACGTCGGAGATCGTTGCCGCCGAGTTTAATCCCTACAATGAAAACGACAGCGCCGAGAACGTGGAACAGCTTGCAAAGAGCATAGAGGCTTACGGGCTCATAGAGCCGCTGTGCGTGAATAAGGGGAGCGACGGGTTGTATCACCTAATAAGCGGAGAACGGCGCTTTAAGGCGATTTCAAGGCTTAATTGGAAAAGCGTCCCATGCGTGGTTTACGACGATCTGGAGGCGATACAGGCGGAATTACGGCTGCACGAAGCAAACCTTGAAACAAGAGAATACACCTCGGCGCAGAAATTCAGCTTTTACAAAAGAGTAAAGGAGCTTCTTGAGGATCTCAAGGATAACGGTAAGCTCTCGGGCGGACTGCAAAAAAATATCGCGGATATGCTGCATATATCGGAGAGGCAGGTTAGAAAGTATGACAGCATATCTAATCTTCCCGATGAGATACAAGAAAGCGTTATGGAGGGCGATATGACTATCAATCGCGCCTATAATCTTTCCCGGGATTATAAAAGCATGACCGAAGAAATAACGCAGCAGGCCGTCGATGACATATCCGACGAGGATCAGGGTAATGATGACGATAACATTGACAGTGAATATTCGGACGGCGGGTTTCCGCCGTCCGAAGCGTTTAACGGAGAAATGCCGGATTGCGAAAAAGCAGAAGGCGAAATCATTGAAGAAGAAAACGAGGATAACGCCGACAAGAAATTGTGTGATACGATTGATGAGATTGCACGAAGAAAACATTTGGAAGAAGCCATACTTTCTTACTATGTTGCAGAAGAAATTTTTGAATATTACATATCGCATCTGCCTACTTCACAGGAAGCGATAAAGGAAAAGCTGAAGCCGAGAGGCGGTTTCTCTTTCCGTTATAATGGTAAACTTGAGGTTAATCTTAACAATTATTCCTTTATGCTTGATGCAAACGGCGAAACCGATGCATTTAAATATTCCGAAGTCGATTCCTGCATCCGCGATATGATACGCTCCGGCAGGCTTTTGAGCAAGGAAAAGCATATGAAGCTGAAAAAGCTTTTAAATAATTTTTTTAACGAGGAAGAATGAAATGAACATACCAAAAATAACGAACATCAGTATCCGGCAAGTAGAAGGACTCCCGAGGCTAAAGGCATACGCGACGATCACGCTTAATCATTGTATTCTCATCAAGGATATAAAAATAATCAAAACAATCGCAAACAGATACCGCATAGCTTTTCCTAAAGAAAGCTGCCATAGTCCGGAAACGATAGTTTTACTTGATTCAAGGGTAAGAGATTACTTTGAATACGTCATTTTGTCAGAATTTTTTAAGGAGGGAGATGAGACGAAGTAATTTTACTCACGCGCACAGCTTTATTTTTAGAAAGCCACGATAATTGTACAGACGAAAAATTATAATTAAGAAAAGAGGATGAAAAAAGAATGTTAAATTCAGTATCAATCACAGGAAGATTCACACAGGAGCCGACGCTGCAAAGCAAGAAAAACGGCGATAAGGAATTGAAGTTTTTGCACTTCACCGTCGCCTGCCAGAGAAATTATAAAAACCCGGACGGGACGTATTCCGCCGATTTTATCGACTGCACCGCGTGGAGAGCGACGGCGGAATTTATCCATAAGCATTTTTCAAAAGGGCAGGAAATAACTCTTAAGGGCGAGCTTAGAACGAACAACTACACAGACAAAGACGGCGTAAAGAGAAAATCCACTGTCTTAAATGTTGAACAGGCATTTTTCGCAGGAGCAAAAAAGACAAATGAGGTTTCGGCATTCGGTGAAAATGTTCCGAGCGAGGATATACCGTTGCCCGATGATGAGTTCGCGCCTCCGCTCGATGAATATATCGAATACGGCGCAGAGGACGATGTTGAAAAATGAGGGATTACATAAAAGAAATCGAAGGCTGCGAGTTGAAGATATTGCAGCTTGAAGAAATCATTAACAGGTCAAAGGAAAAAATCAAAGCGCAGAAGCAAAAGATTAAAAGACTTGCCGCGCTGCAACAAAAGGACGAACAGAAAAAGATTATGCAAATCATCAGCAAAAGTGAAATTAAAACTGCGGCGGAATTTAAAAAAATTCTCGACGCGGCGCAAAGCCGCCAAGAGGAAAATCTTTAATTGTTGTTTCTCTAACGGCTTTTTATTTTTCAAAAAATAAGGAGGCGAAATTATGGATAACAGCGAACAACGTAAAAAGCAAGAACGAGAGAAAAAATCTCTTGAAAAGCAATACAAGAAATATATACGGGTAAATAAATATGTTTTTCCTTTCATCATTATTATGGGACTGTTTATTTGCGGTTGCCTTATTGTAACATGGTTTACAAGCGGCGCAGTTCGATTTGCTTTTAAACTTGTTGCTGCTATTAGTATAGGCGTCTTTTTATTTGCAGAGATAGAATATATGATATGCACTTACGAAAATGACGACGGACATATGCAGTGGTTACGACAGAGAGTTTTAAAACCGATATTCTATGTTTGCGTTCTTTTCTTTTTCGTTACCATTTTCTTTAATACTTAGTACACGCCGATAGTAAAAATCCCCAAATCCGCGTTCGGCAAAAATGAAAAGGGAAAAAACAAAAATCGGAAAAATGCAAAAATCGAATTTCATTTTTCTGATAGAAAAAATTTGAATTTTTAAAAAATCAATCTTTTACAAATTCGAAAACCGAACCGTCATTTTTGCTGAACGCAGTGATTTTTGGGGTCTTAGGGCTCTCCCTAACAAGCCGATTTTGTATATACAAATTTTTGATTTGTATATACAAAATCTGTGCTTGCGCTCCTCCAAACCGAACCGCAGGCGGTCGGTTCGGAGAGAGCAGACAAACAGAAAGAAAAATTAAAAAAGCGAGGCGTCAAAAATTGCAAAAAAACGAAAATAACAAAACCGACAATATAATTATCCGCGTCACGAAAAAAGAGAAAAATATTCTTGTAAGCAGAGCAAGAGCCGCGGGCTTTACCCTGTCAAAATACATTCTCACCCTTTCAGAAAAGAAAAGGGTAATTAACCCCGAGCCGATAGTAAGGCTGCTCATCGAAGTAAACCGCGTCGGAAACAATATCAATCAAATTGCAAAAGTTGCAAATACGAATAAAACGATTTCTCAAAAACAGATCGAGCTGATCCAAAAGCAAATGGAATATCTTAAACGGAAAGCTGATTTTGCTTTGTCAATGACTCTTGAAAAGGAGAAAGACGTAATACCTCCGTCGCCGGACACAATAAGGTATCAGCTCGATGAGATAAAGGCTCTGCTTTACGAGGCGATTGAAAAATACGAGCAGTCGGGACAGTGACTTTAAATGTCGATAATACAATCGGTCGGAAACAAAAACAGCGGCTCAAGAGGAAAAATAAAATCGGCGTCGCACTGCATTTCGGCAATAGAATATGTAAGGCGCGAGGACAAGGCGTATAAAATTTTTTATCAGAATTGCTGCGGCGGCTCGGCGAACGATATTGCCGATAATTTTAAAAGCGTTCGCCTGACGTTCAATCAAGACAAAGGAATACTCTGCCACCATTTTTATCAGTCCTTTCCGAAGGATGAAAAAATAACGCCCGAGCAGGCGCACGAGTTTGCTAAGGAATTTGCGCAAAAGGTTTGGAAGGATCATCAGGTTATAATTTCAACGCACATTGACCGCGATCATCTCCACAGCCATTTTATAGTCAATAATATAAATCTTGCGACGGGGAAAAAGTTTGCCGACAACAAAAGGACTCTCTCCGAGCTTCAAAGCGTAAACGACGATCTTTGCAAAAAGCATAATTTGTCCGTTTTAGGTGTGAATTACGAAACAAAAAAATACAAGGGAATCAACAGCGCGACTCGCGAGGCCTCAAAACGGAAGCAGTCGTGGAAGGTGGAGCTCGCGATTGCACTTAAATCGGCAATCGAAAATCCCAAGATAAAAACTCAAAACGATCTTGATAAATTTCTTGCGGGCAGAAAGTTTTTCGTAAACTATAACGGAAAGAACATAACGATTCTGAAGGACGGTGAGAAAAAATGTATTCGCCTAAACACACTCGCAAGGGAAGCCGGAGAGATTTTCGCTCAGGATAACATTGTTAAAAGGTTTAAGATAGACCACGTTCTAATAGGGGAAAATAAAAATCAAAGTACAGTAAAAAACACACGGCAGGATTTTTCAAAAGCGGAAAGAGAATATTTCAATTCCCATCAGCCGCAGTACTTAGGCGTAAAGGTTCCGATAATACAAAAACGGGCGAAAGACCTTGCTCCGATTTTTAAAAACGACGACAAAAGCAAATACGGAAATCATATTATTTTAAAATCTGTAATTCAAATATTGCTTATGCTTTTGTTTTCTCGGCGCAGTAAAATATTTCTTTCAAGGCTTTCGTTTGAAAGAAAAAAATATCGAAGGTCATACCCATCAGAAAAAGAAATTAAAAACAGCTTTTCGTTTGTCGGGAACATCAATTACAAAGCTTTAAAAAATCTTCCCGACGAAAACATAAGAATAAAGATATACGCTCATCAACTCCCCTTGCTTTGCAATCAACCGTTTTTTTACAGCGCTAAGGTTAATCACGCGGCGGGTATAGCAGAGGTTACATTGAAAAAACACAATGTAAAAAATCTTGCGTTGGCGCTTGGGCTGCGAGCCGATTATTATTCGGCGGTAGTTGAGGAGAAAGAGAACATAGCAAAATACAGGCGAATAAAGAAAGCGTCCGAAGCGGCGGTCAATTTCATAGTGATAGACGAGGAAAAGCTCAAGGCGCTTAAAGGCAATCGCCTATGGAGCTTAATTGATATAGCGTATTTCAAAAGCAAAAAGGACAACAAAAAATATAACATAGCATTTGAGCCAAACAACAAGAAGTTGATTCTTGATGTAATATACCCCGAGCATAAGCGGGAAATATCGGAGGTGATAAACGCAAGGGAGATCAACAAGCGGCTTAAAGAAAAGGCCGCCGCGCAGGGAGTCAGACTGTGCTATAAAATCATAACAAAGGAGCAGCTTGAAAGATTAAGCTCTGAGGGAAACATTGAATTTGCCGCGTTCGTGGGAAAATTCTCGGAAAAGGTAAATCGCGAGAACTTTGTAAAATACGGCAATCAGAAATACAATGTGGTATATATGCCGGAGCAGGAAAGAAAAATCAACGATATTATTTCAGCGAATGCTTCTCATCGGAAAGGAGGTCAGAAAAATGCAAAAATGAAAGGCGGTATGAAAATAAAGTAAACGCTTACAGAGATACAGACGCCGACGGTGTGCCGGATCGCGTTGATCCGCAATATACATATCCGCCTGCCGAGCTCGCGAAAAAGGCTCATGAGCAGGAGCGGCAAAAGCAAAATCAGGAGCATAAAGCTCCGAGGAGAAAGAGATGAATTTTTTAATATGGCGAGAAAATATGACCTAATAATTGATTTGTATAATGACGCCGTTAAGAAAGCGGCACACCCTGATGAATGGAAAAGCTTTTTAAAAACAGCTTGCCGTAACTATAAGTTGCGTTTTGACGAACAGCTTTTACTTTATGCCCAACGACCTGACGCAACGGCGGTTCTTCCTATTGAACGCTGGAACATCAGCTTTGGCAGATGGGTAAAGCGTGGAACTAAAGGTATTGCCGTGTTCGAGGACGAAGGACATAAAAATCAGCGATTAATCCATTACTTCGACATTTCGGACACACGCGCCGGCAATGCCGCAAGACCGGTTCCTATTTGGAAAATGAAGCCGGAATATGAAACTGAAGTTATCAATATGCTTGAAAGCGCATTTGGAGAGCTAAAAGATAAGAGCAGCTTTGCAAACGCTATTATATCAGTTTCGGAAAAGGCGGTTGAAAACAATATTTCAAATTATCTTAATGAATTGTTGCCGATTGTTGATAATACCTTTCTTGAGGATTTAGACGAAAGCGCTATAACCGCAGTCAGCAGGGAGCTTGTTACAAACAGCGTCGCTTATATGGCAATGGAAAGACTCGGCATTGACGCGGATATGTATTTTAGCAATGAAGATTTTCAAAACATTGTCAATTACAGTGATGAAAAGGTTTTTAACGTTTTGGGCGTTGCGGCAAGCTCTATTGCTGCAATGTGTCTTTCTGAAATAGCAAAAGAGGTAAATTTACTTAATCGTAAAGAGCAGAAGCTTGTGTACGATGTAAAAACGGATTATAATATCAATAGAGAAAAAACGGAAAGGAGTTTTACAAATGGCAGAAATAACCTACACGAGACAGGGAGATTATCTAATACCCGATCTGAAGCTTCCGGAGCAGGAGCAGCCGGAGGTGGAGCTGAGAATGTACGCGCGAATGAGAAAACAATATTTGAAGGAGCACCGCAAGGGACTCTACTGCAATCTGCTCACGAGCTGCGAATTGATTCCGCATCTGGCGGAGATCCAGCGGCGCGCGGAGGAGATGGAGGAAACTCTCGTCAGACAGATGGCGAAGGACGAGGGGGTCACGGAGGAACTGAAGGCGAACGACATGATGGCGTGGGTGCGCAAAATGAACAACATTCGCAATCGGGCGAAGGAGATAGTCAAAACGGAGGTTATATTCGCTTAGAGTGGTATGACCGTAACAACGAGGACAAAATAAAGCCCTTACCGTCTATGGACGGGCAGCTAACCTTAATGATGAACAGTCAGGCAGAGGAACGAAAGCCCTCTGCCTTTACTTTTTCTCAGGAAATCATAGACGAAGTTCTGACTCGTGGAAGCGGCGTTTCGGAAGGGAAAATGCGTATCTACGAGCAGCTTGAGAAAAGCCTGTCCGCCAAGGAGAACGCCGATTTTCTGAAAAAAGAGTACGGTTGGGGCGGTGTTTACCCTGCCATTGTCGGAGTCGGCATTGACGAACAGCACGACGGCAAGGGTATCCGTATTTCAAGAGGCTTTGGGGACGATAAGCCTCATATTGATTTGTCCTGGCAACAGGTAGAGAAGCGCATTGCCGAGTTGATCAGGCTCGACCGATACCTTTCCCCAAAAGAAAAAGCCTGCTACCCGGAATGGCTTCAAAAGCAGGAAGAACGGAGAGCGGAAGCTGCCGAGCGGCGCCGCAACCGAGAAATCCTTTTCACTGCTCCGCCACAGCCTGAAACGCAGACGGACGAGCAGGAGGCGAGGTACGAATATCATCTTGGCGACAGCGTGTATATCGGCGCTTCCGAGTATGAAATTCTTTCCCTTGATGAGAGCCGTGTTATGCTCTACGACACACAAATGCCATTATTCAACAAAGAGCTTACAAGGGAGGAATTTGACCGTAAGGTGCGGGAAAACCCGATGAACGACCACTTAAAGGTTACGGACATACACGCCGAGGAAGAAAGGTCAGAGGACGAGTCGGCTCCGTTTGATATAAACGAATACGACGACCCCGACTACCTTGAACAGCGGCAATTAGCGCAGCAGGAAGCACAGGAACAGTTGCCGCGCTTTGATTCTATTGAGTTTGAAAAGCTTATTCCACATGAAATGCGCTTTAAAGAAGTCGATTTAGTAAACGATAACGAGATATTTTGGGTCACACAGGAGCCTTTCACCATCGAGCAGCTTAGGGAATTCCAGCAAGCAGTCAGAGATTATGACGGCGATATCAAAAGGTTTTATGTTACGCCCCGTGACCTGAGCGGCTACAATTTTGAGGAAGATTTAGCTAGAAAAGTTCTTGCGGTGGTAACGCCGGACACTATCCTTAAAGATGATTATGTCCGTGCTATGCGGGAAGAAGGATTGGCAGACTATCTTATGCCGGAAAATCCGGCAGAAACTCCTGCCGAGCAGGTTGTAGAGAAAATAGAACAAGCTGCAAGTGAGCAGCCGGGAGAACCTGTTCAGGAAACCCCCTCCGAGCCGCTCATACCAAATTTTAATAATCCGAAAAGCAAGGCGCAGTCCTTTGACCTGCACCCCGATATACCAATGTCGGAGCGACACACCTTTAACCTGAAAGCAAACCCCGTGGAAACGGTCGGTAAAAAAGAACGCTTCCGCAGAAACATTATGGCTATTCAGCTTCTTAAAAAATGTCAGGAGGAAAACCGCTTTGCCACGCCGGAGGAACAGGTTATTTTATCGAAATATGTCGGCTGGGGCGGTATCCCCGAAGCATTCGACAAGAACAATTCCGCATGGGGTACAGAGTATTTGGAGTTGAAAACCGTGCTGACTCCGGAGGAATACACGGCGGCAAGAGAAAGCACCCTGACGGCGTTCTACACGCCGCCGGAAGTTACGACCGCTATTTACAATGCTCTTTCGCAGATGGACTTTCGTGAGGGTAACCTATTGGAACCTTCCTGCGGAGTCGGCAATTTCATCGGTATGCTTCCGCAGTCGATGGAAAACGCAAAGATTTACGGCGTAGAGCTTGACCCTATCTCTGCCGGTATCGCGCAGCAGCTTTATCAAAAGTCCTCTATTGCCGCCTGTGGATTTGAGGAAGTGAATGTACCTGACAGCTTCTTTGACGGAGTTGTAGGCAATGTGCCTTTCGGAGATTTTAAGGTGCTCGACAAAAGGTACGACAAGCACAATTTTCTTATTCACGACTACTTCTTTGCAAAAAGTCTTGACAAGCTGCGTCCGGGCGGCATGATGGCGCTTGTTACGAGCAAGGGCACAATGGATAAGACCAATCCGGCGGTGCGTAAATATATCGCACAGAGAGCCGAGCTCTTGGGAGCAATCCGACTGCCGAACAACACCTTTAAAGGAAATGCCGGCACGGAGGTTGTGTCGGATATTCTGTTCCTGCAAAAGAGAGACAGACTGATAGATATTGAACCGGATTGGGTTCATCTTGATACCGATAAAAACGGTATTCAGATGAACTCATATTTTGTCAGACATCCCGAAATGGTGCTTGGCGAGATGAAAATGGCGACGGGTCGCTTCGGAACGGAAAGCACTTGTGAGCCATATGAGAATGCAGACCTTGAACGCCAACTCGCAGAAGCTATTTCAAATATCCACGGTGAAATTTCAGACTATGAAACGGACAATGAAATTGAGACTGAGGACAATTCAATCCCCGCTGATCCTAACGTGCGAAACTTTTCTTACACGGTCGTAGATGATGCAATTTATTTCCGTGAAAACTCGAAAATGACGCCGGTGGAAGCTTCCCCCACTGCAAAAAATCGCATTAAGGGTATGATTGCCATTCGTGACTGCGTGAGAGAGCTTATCGAATTGCAGACCGAGGATTATTCGGACAGTGATATTAAACGGGCGCAAGATAAGTTGAATACGCTTTATGACAATTTCACAAAGGAATACGGTCTGATTAACAGCAGAGCGAACGCTTCCGTTTTCGATGACGATAGTTCTTATCCTCTGCTGGTCTCGCTTGAAGTTATTAATGAAAACGGCGAATTGGAACGCAAGGCGGATATGTTCTCAAAGCGAACCATTAAGCCGCATATTCCCGTAACCGAGGTCGATACGGCAAGCGAAGCGCTTGCCGTTTCAATGGGAGAAAAAGCAGCTGTCGATATGTCTTATATGCAGCAGCTCACCGGCAAAACAGAGCAGGAGATTTACAACGACCTGAAGGGCGTTATTTTTCTAAATCCTTTATATGGGGATGGAGACAGCACAAAATCCAAATATCTTATAGCGGATGAATATCTTTCCGGTAATGTCAGAGAAAAGCTTGCCGTTGCTAAAAAGTCTGCGGAGATTTATCCTGAGGATTATACGGTCAATGTGGAGGCACTTGAAAGGGTGCAGCCGAAAGACTTAACTGCAAATGAAATTTCCGTGCGCCTTGGCGCTACTTGGCTGCCGCCCAAAATTGTTGAGCAGTTTATATATGAATTCTTAGACACTCCCCGGTGGGCGCAGTGGAATATCAAGCTTCATTTTTCTGCGTACACGGGAGAATGGAATATCGAGGGTAAATCCTACGATCAAAGCAATGTCAAGGCATACAACACCTACGGCACCTCTCGTATCAACGCCTACAAGATAATTGAGGAAACTCTGAATCTAAAGGACGTGCGTATCTTTGATTATATAGAAGATTACGAAGGCAAAAGAAAAGCCGTCCTCAACAAAAAAGAAACCTTAATCGCTCAGTCAAAGCAGGAGCTAATTAAGCAAGGCTTTCAGGACTGGATATGGGCGGATCCAACTCGCCGAGAAAATCTGACAAAATTGTATAACGAAAAATTCAACAATTTAAGACCTCGTGAGTATGACGGCAGTCACATTATATTTAGCGGTATGAATCCCGAAATTGAACTGCGGGAACATCAGAAAAACGCGGTGGCTCATATTCTGTATGGCGGAAACACATTGCTCGCACACGTCGTTGGCGCAGGAAAAACATATGAGATGGTAGCGGCGGCACAGGAATCCAAAAGGCTCGGACTGTGTAACAAGTCGCTCTTTGTTGTCCCAAACCACCTGACAGAGCAATGGGCGGCAGAATACTTACAGTTATACCCAGCCGCCAATATTTTGGTAGCGACGAAAAAGGACTTTGAAACAAAAAACCGCAAACGATTTTGCGGACGTATCGCAACCGGGGACTACGACGCGGTAATTATCGGGCACAGTCAATTTGAAAAAATACCGATGTCATTAGAAAGACAGAGGGCAATCTTGGAACAACAGCTTGAAGAAGTGACCGAAGGAATAGCAGACTTAAAGTACAACAGTGGAGAGAAATTTTCCGTCAAACAGCTTGAGAAAACCCGAAAATCCATTAAGCAGAAGCTTGAAAAGCTAAACGACCAAAGCCGTAAGGATGATGTGGTGACATTTGAGGAGCTTGGCGTTGATAGGCTCTTTATTGACGAGAGCCACTATTACAAAAACCTCTATCTCTATACGAAGATGAGGAATGTGGGCGGGATCGCTCAGACCGAGGCGCAAAAAAGCTCCGACCTCTTTATGAAGTGCCGATACCTTGATGAAATCACGGGCGGACGCGGCACGGTCTTTGCGACCGGAACGCCTATCTCCAACTCTATGGTGGAGTTATATACCATTCAGAGATATTTGCAGTATGCAGCACTTGAAAAGAACGGATTACAGCATTTCGACGCTTGGGCTTCCACCTTTGGAGAAAATGTAGCCGCCGTAGAATTGACCCCCGAGGGTACGGGATACAGATCCAAAACAAGATTTGCAAGATTTTATAATCTTCCTGAACTGATGTCAACCTTCAAGGAGGTTGCCGATATTCAGACTGCCGATATGCTTAAATTGCCGGTTCCTGAAGCCCATTACCACAACATTGCTGTTAAACCATCAGAATTTCAGCAGGACATGGTAAAGGAACTCGGAGACCGAGCTGAAAAAATCCGTGCCGGAATGGTGGATTCAAGCGTAGATAATATGTTAAAAATAACCAATGACGGGCGCAAGCTTGCTCTTGATCAACGGCTTATTAATCCCGCTCTTCCGGATTTTGAAGGAAGCAAGTTAAATGCCTGTGTTGAGAATGTATTCAAAATATGGCAGGACAATACCGATAAAAAATTAACACAGCTTATTTTTTGCGACTTGTCAACTCCAAAGTCCGACACTGAATTTTCAGTGTACAACGATATTAGAAAAAAGCTCGTTGAACGAGGCGTTCCGAAAAATGAGATCCGCTTCATACACGAAGCAAACACCGAAGCACAGAAACAGGAGCTATTTCGAAAGGTTCGCAAGGGCGAGGTCAGGGTTCTTCTTGGCTCAACACAAAAGATGGGCGCGGGAACCAATGTTCAGGACAAACTCATCGCGCTGCATGATCTTGATTGTCCGTGGAGACCAAGTGATCTTGAGCAGCGCTCAGGAAGAATAATCCGGCAGGGCAATGAAAATAAAGACGTTCATATTTATCGTTATGTAACGGAGCAGACATTTGATAGTTACCTCTATCAACTTATTGAGGGAAAACAAAAATTTGTAAGTCAGATTATGACGAGCAAATCTCCGGTGCGTTCAGCAGAGGATATAGACGAAACAGCGTTATCCTATGCGGAAATAAAAATGCTTGCGACCGGAAATCCTTACATAAAGGATAAAATGGATTTGGATATTCAGATTCAGAGACTTAGTATGCTTAAGTCAAATTTTTTATCCGAAAAGTACAAATTGGAGGACAAAATAATCAAATATTATCCGCAGCGTATTGCCTCCCTGCACTCCCGTATAGAGGGGTTAAAGGCAGATACAAAAACGGCGCAGGAACACCCGAAGCCTACCGACGACCGCTTTGTCGGCATGGAGGTTAAAGGTGTTTTTTATTCCGAAAAAGCTGAAGCCGGCAAAGCAATTATCGACGCCTGCAAGAAAATGAACAGCCCCGACTCTGTTCCGCTCGGGTCTTACCGAGGATTTAAAACAAATTTGTTCTTTGACACTGTTCGGCGTGAGTATGTCGTCAGGCTCCAAGGCAAAACAAGCTGCTATGTGCCTCTTGGAAATGATATTCACGGTAATATCACTCGCATTGACAATGGCGTTGAACGCTTTGCGGAAATGCTCAAGGATGCTGAAAACGACCTTGAAAATACTGAAAAGCAGTTTGAAGTCGCAAAGAAGGACGTCGAAAAGCCTTTCCCCTTTGAACAGGAGCTTAAAGAAAAAATATCAAGGGTCAATGAGCTGAACGTTATTTTAAATATTGATAACAATTCGATTGGAAAAAAAGACGCAGATACCCAAGCGGCTCCTGATATAAAAATCATCTCTCTTTACCGCCGCGACAACGGCGAGGAATTCATGCACTACGCAGTTACAAATGAGCGCGGCGAGCGCCGCGAGCTGCTCACAAACGGAATGTATGCATGGTCTGACAATGACAAAAACGCAGAGAGAATGTGCTCCTTGACGTCGGTCGAGCATATCGACGCTGAAAAAATGGAGGGGCTTCTGAATAAGTATCAGCCCGACAAATCAGCCTTGCAGGCTCTCGAAATTGTAAAGGGAGCACAGCAAAGCCAGTCACAAATCCGGAGGCCGCAGATGTTATAAAAGCGGAACCGGTTCCGCTTTTTTTCTTCTGCCGGATATTAGCGAAAACAGAATAAAGAATTGGAGGTGAGTCCAATGTACAATTAACAGCCCTGACGAAAGGTCGGGGCTTTTTTTATTACCCAAATCAAATATATAAGAATATAGTGCCGATCAACGCACTTTAAAAAAGGAGAATAATTATGATTACAAATGTTAATGTAAGCCCACTGGAATATTCAACAAACAACACCGTCGCACTCGCCTCTGTCACGGTTGACAACACCCTGACGGTCAACTCGATTGCGATAAAACGGAACACACAAAGCGGCGAGCTGTACGTTCAGATGCCGCAAAAATTCAACAAAAACAAAGGGGCATACGAGGATATAGCGTTTCCGACGACCCAGCAGTCCCGCGATGAGCTGAATGCAAAGGTGCTTGAGAAATACAGAAACCCTGATGTGGATATGGACATAAGGGCAAACGTCCCTGTAAACGCAAAAATCGACGCTAACATCGCCAAGTATAGTCAGCCGCTTAAAAACGGAAAAATCGGCGCGGGGACTATCAGCATCGGAGATTCGTTTGTCGTGAGGAACGTCAGCGTTTTCCAAAGCGATAAGGGACAGTTCTGGAATATGCCCTCGTACAAGGCGCTTGACGGAAGCTTTAAGTCGATAGTTGTCCCCACGTCAAAGGAGGCATACAAGCAGCTTGATTCGGCAGTAAAGGCGGAAATCAACACCCAATACGCGTATCGCATGGTGGATCCGGAAACCTTCAAGAATTTAAAAGCCGCCTGCCCGGATCTTTACAAGCAGTGCAGCGGATTTTCGGAGGACAAAAACATAAAGATCAAGTTTGACGAGGCAAACAAGACAACGATGAACGAAATTCTCGGCAAGCTTTCTGCAAAGAACACTCAAAACGCGGCTTCGGCGTTGCCCATGCAGGGCGCTGCTCAGGCGGCAAGACCAGCTATCAAACGTTAACTTGGTAATCGCACGAATCACGGGGCTCCCGAAAGGGGCCCCAATTGTTTTTGGAGGTGATGGTTTGCAGCAAAAAAGGAAGAACGTCCTGAGAAAACAAACGAGCGTCAAGGCTAAGCTCATAGCCTTTGCCATAGCCTTTGCCGCCTTTTTCGCTTTAATGCTTTTCTTTTCGTATTTTTATTCAAACTACTGCCATGTATACGGAGCCGTTACCGATATAGAGTCGGGAATGAATATGCTGAGCAAAATCTTTAAAACAGATTTAGTTATCCCCTTTGATTTCCCCTCCCTTATCGTCCTCCAATATTCTGTTTTTTGGTGGGCATACGCGCTCTTTGCGCTTATGGTAATCCTCTTTATTACCGGCAGAAAAAAAGATGAATTTAAGAATATGGAGCAAGGCTCCGCGTCATGGGCGGACGACGAGGACAAAAAGGTATTTGAAAAGGATAAGGAAAACGGAATTCCATGCGGAGAGAATTTTTACGTTCCTCTTGAGTCTTACGAAACGGCCAATCTCAACGAGATGGTAATCGGCGGCTCCGGAGCCGGAAAATCGTTCCGAAAGATAAAACCTGATTTGCTTCAGCTTTTCGGCTCATATGTCGTAACCGACCCCTCCGGCGAACTGTTCAGGGACACATACCGAATGTTTATCAATCACCACTACAAGGTAAAGGTGTTAAATCTCACAAACATAAATCTCTCTAATTCCTACAATCCGTTTCAATATATGCACAATGAGCAGGATGTCCTTGAGGTGTCAACGCTCTTTATGCAAAACTCAGCCGGCGAGGGCGAAAAGGAGGACTTCTTTACCGGCTCGGCAAGGGAGCTTCTGACCTGTATTATGCTTTACCTCTTCCATAGCGGCTCTGAGGTGAAAAGCTTCGGGCGCGTTATAAGGCTCGTTAATTCGATTTCGTATGTAGGCGGAAAAATTTCCGGTAACTGCGAGCTTGCGCGCTGTATGTCCAAATACAGTGCGGAATGCAAGGATCCCAACGCCTCGGCGCTCGTATCGTGGCGTGGAATGTTGAACCTGCCGGAGGAAACTATGGGCTCAATTGCTAAAACGCTTTCAACGCGTTTGCAGCTTTGGTCACTGTCAGACGTCGATGTGTTTATGGATAACGACGAGATGGAGTTTGACAGGATCGGATTTGAAAAAACCGTAATATTCCTCATTGTTCCCGCGGCTAAAAAGACCTACAAGGTCATAGCCAATTTATTTTACAGTCAGCTCTTTTCCGAGCTTATGCGCGTCGCCGAAGCACAGCCAAACGGCAGATTAAAGCATCTTGTTTCCCTTGAAATAGACGAGTTTGCGAATATCGGCAAAATACCCGACTTCCCAGAAATACTCGCCGTCATAAGAAAATACAATATCCGCGCGTGCATAGTCCTGCAAGGCCTTGCACAGCTGAAAGCCATATACGAAAAGACGTGGGAGAGCATTATCGGAAACTGCGACATATTCACATTCTTAGGCTCGAAGGACGCCGACACAAAAAAGTATGTATCCGAGAAGCTCGGCAACACGACGGTGCGGGTAGATCAGCGTTCATACAACAGAGGAATGAATCAGGGCGGCGGAGGACAGGACAGCGAAAATTACGTTTCCCGCCCGATACTCTATCCGGACGAGATACCGAAGGCTGTCAAGCCGAGGGGCAAATCCAAAAAATTCGGCGGCAGGTGCTTTGTGTGGGTAGGATATAACGACCCGTTTTATCTGAATAAATACGACACGCTGAGCCACCCGAGGATAGACGAATGCGGAAGCAAGTTCAACACAACGCTTTGCACAAGGATAGCCGACGTTTACGGTCAAATAAATGAAAAGCGCAAGAGCGAATACGAACGGAAAAAGAAGGATGAGGCGAAGAAGACGTCAGAACTGTTCGATAGTCCAGACGAAGAAGAAAAGGAAATCGGCGAACCCTTTGACCCGGAAGAAATAATTGAGGAATACGGCGACGAGCCGAAGGACGCCGAGATACTCACCGGCGAAGAGTTTGTCAACGAGGAGTTTGTTAATCCCGAATTTGTAACAGTAGGAGATGATGATTATGTATGACATAGGAGAAAACGCTGCCGCTCTGGAGGAGGCCGAAAGCAAGCGCAAAGCCAAAAAGCAGGAGCGAAAGCAGAAAAGAGTGCAGAGCATTCAAAAGGCCGGCGAAATAGTTCGTCTTGTGAGAGCCGTTAAGGAGAGGAAGTCAAAGCTTGCGGAGGAGGGTAAGCTCTCCCCGCAGGAAATGAAATTCACGGGAAACATGACGGACATTGCCGGAGTGGACGGAATGAAATGCACCGACGTCAAAAAATATGCGACGGACAAAGAGGTTTACGAGGCAACAAAGCGGAATATAGTTTCCGCCCGCGACGACGGATATATCTCAATAGACGACGGCGGAACAATGCACCTCACCGACAAAGGCAGAGAGCTTACGCAGAGCGAGCACTTTGTGAACCAATTTGAAAACGACCAAATCAATGCCGGCATGGAGCAAATACAGCGGCAAATGCCGGAGCAGGAGCTGGGATATGTCGAGCTGAACGGTACCTCGCAGGACATGGGCGTTTTTCAGTATACCGACTACATTGATATGAATTCCATCGAAAACAGTCCCAACAAGCAGGCGGTGATAAACAACTTTAAGGAGCTCAACAAACATGGACTTGTAAAGGTTGAGGAAGGAATCATATCTCCGACCGAGCAGGGACTTGAATTTTCAAGGACGCAAAGCTTTAAGCTCAAGCCCGCAAGCAACGACGAAATCAAGAGCGTATTGGGCGGAGATATAGATGCGGACGGCGTTCCGAACAAGATAGACAATGACTATTCATACATAGAACCCGCAAAGAAAGCGTCAAAGGCAGGCGGCGCGGCTAAAAAGGCTGAAGGAGCCGGAAAAGCGATGCAGGCGAGTGAAAAGGCGGGACAAGCGGCAAAGAGTGCGGCAACACTCGGAAAGACGGCGGCGAGCGTCGGCGGAACAGCCGCAACCGCAGGAACAGCAACCGCCGCGGGCGCGGCTACAGCCGGAGTAGGAGCTGTCGTTGTAGTAGCCGCGGATGTAATGAAAAAGGCCACCCAAAGGATTAAAGGCACAATGAAACAAACCATGCAGTCGATAAACGACAGCGTGGCAAAAAATTAAGAAGCAAAGGAGAAATCACTTGATGAAAAAGATTATAAAGCGGCTGGCAAACGCCGCGCAAAAAGTACAAAAAGCAGTAGCCTCCATATCGATGGCGGTTACCACAATGGCAATAGGAATGACAAATTCACTCGCCGCTCCAACAGTTCCGTCCAACGTCGATACAACGCAAACAGATCAGATTGCTGATATAATCGTTTGGGTACTGGCAATTGCAATCGGCGCAGGCGGTGGACTTCCGTCTTTGGTAAAGATTGTAGAGGGACAGACAAACGAGGATGTAAGGGGCAGGAACAGCGGCATAGCCGGTCTTTGCGTTACCGCAGCCTGTGTAGGCGCGGTCGTCGCTGTAAAAGCTATTTTCTTCTAATAATAAACCTGAAGGGCAGACGGAAAAATCCTCCGTCTGCCCTTGAATTGAAAGGAGGTTTTAAAATTGCAAAGGCTGAAACGGGCAAACAAAGGGATAGACAAAAGAATCATAGTTTTTGCTCTGCTTGCGTCGTTGCTTTTTATTCCGCTTTTAACATCGGGCACAGCTTCAGCGGCAGTAACTGTACTGTCTGCAAGTCAATATACATATTCGGATACACTCTCCGACCCATACTATGACACCGACGATATGATGATGAACCTAAATTTTCAATATCCTGACGGCACTCAAAACACGTCGCTTTTGAGGCTTTATTCATATAGAAGCGCCGCAATAAAGGAATACAACGAGGATATATACGAATTAATCGATGACTTTAATAAGCTCAGCGAGAGTCAGCAAATCAGCGTTAAATCCGACTTGGACAGAATTGCCCGCTCGCTGGGGCGCTATGACCAGGGACTTTTTATGGAAATTCATGATTTTATGCTTGATCCTCGCGGCTCTCATACCGCTTATAACTGTAATGAATACATTAATCGCATTCAGGAATTATTCCGAGAATTCTCCGATTTGAAATCAAAGATACACAACATGGCTGTATCTGTATCCAACGAGAGCACGGGATTTTTTTACGATCCGGTCTTCAATATTCTTTCGGGCATTTGGCAATTCTTCGGCAAAACCATAAGGATGGGAACCGGCGCTGAAGCGGACACATTGTTTTTTTCATATGCAAAAATACTGTCCTTTGCCACCCAATATAAGCCGATCTTCCTGAGCCTTTCGTATCTTGTGTTCATTATATCGTTTTTCTCAAGTATGATGAATTCCGTAGTCAGATTTGACATAGCCGATCCAAAGGTGATGATAAAAGCCTTTGTACAGCTAATAATCGGAAAGGTGTTTCTTGATACGGCGTTTAGCGTATGCCTGTTGATCGTGTCGATTTTGAATGATTTAGCTTCACAGATCGTACAAACCGGTTCTAATTTAGTCCTCAAGGCGAACCTCACTACGGTAACCTCCGACATTCCGGTAATTGCTCCGCTTATTACATTTTTCAGAACATTGATACTCGCGCTTCCGCTGGTGATATTCTGTATAGCGGTCATCGTTTCGATTTTGAAATGTATAATCAAGCTTATGGTCAGAGCTCTTGAGCTTACCTGCCTTATTACCATTTCCCCCGTTTTCTTTGCTTTTCTGGCGGGAGAAAACACGAAAAAATATTTTGAAAGATTCCTTATGGCCTTTGCCTCGGTCGCCGTATCTATCGTATTTATAGCCATGCTTTACGCGATAGGCTGTCAAATGATTGCCGATGCGGGAAGCGAAAGGACTATGCTTGATATTTCTGCATGGCCGACATTAGGCACGCTTATCGGGCTATGGGCTATATGTACGTTTATAAATAAGCCGCCTAAGATATTCTCTCAAATTCTTGGCGGTTAAAGGAGGAAAGTATAATGCGAAGAGTAAAGATAACTAAAAACATAGTGGATAAAGGAACATGGATTATGGGACTGAGCAAGCAGCAGATAGCCATAGGCGCGGCCGGAATCGTGATTGCGGGACTCTCCTTATGGGGAATGTGGGGAAAGGTACAAATCGACCTTATGATGGGCATTATCTTTTTTGAAATACTTGCCGCAGCGGCTGTCGGCTTTATAAAAATAGACGGTCTTTCGCTGATACAAGTATTATTCAGCCTGTTTGTAAAAAAAATCAAGGTAGACTATCACACAAGAAAGGACGGCATATACTCCGATGAAGAAAAAGAAGAATAAGAACGCAACTATCATACAAGGCAAAGGCTCATCCGCCGGAGAAGCTAAAAGCAGCGTTCAAAAAAGAAAGTCGTCCGGCGTATTGTTCTTCGATGAGATCTACGAAAACGGTATGATAAGAGATGGCGACAGATACGTTTTATGCTACTCCTTTAGTAACATAGATTATCTCTCGTTCGACAAAACAAAGCAGGACAACATATACGAAAAATATCAGGAGCTTTTAAACTCGCTGCCCTGCGATATGACATACCAAGAACTGTTGATGAACAGGGAATATGACAGGGCGGTGCTGGAAAGCGTTCTGATTTCCGAAAACAACAACCTCGCAGGCGGCTCAAAAATGCTTTCCTTGCTCGAAGAGGATTATAAGAAGCTTCAGAAAAAGAGAATTAACGAATGTGTGAGAAAAGAGTGCACCACTCAGCTTGTAGGCGTAATATCATACACTCCTAACGGCAAGCTCGACAGCCCCGACACCTTGTTTCAGTATTATGAAAGCATTGAAAAAACGCTGGATGAGATAAACGTAAAAACAAAAATTTTAACGCCTGAAGAGATACTCGGCATATATCACGATATATATCAGCCGGACGGTCACGCGGATTTTCGCCTGCCACAGAACCTATATAAGCACGGAATGGCGCTTTCGGATTATGTTTCACCGTCGCACATAAGGCTCGATCCAATCAAATACATAGAAACCGGCTCCAATTTTGGGCGCGTTATGTACCTAAAGCGCTTCTCGCGCGATATTGATGATTCGTTTTTGAGCGACCTGCTCGATCACCCGTATAAAATCACAGTGTCGAAGCATATCAGAAGGCTTGATAAGGACGAAAGTGCGCAGATACTTAAAAACAATCTCGACGCGCTCGAGGGACAGCTTGAAAAGCGCAGAGAGATAAACAGCAAGAGAGGCTCGAGCTATATACCGTATAGGCTTCGCGACAAAGAAAAGGAGATTGAACGTATTCAGGAGAAGCTCGCAGGGACAAACTGCGACTTATTTGAGGCGGGGCTTTTTATTTATTTCTCTGCCGGAAGCAAGGAGGAGCTTGAGGATTTGACAAAATATCTTCAGAACCTCGCGAGAAAGCACCAATGCGTTATCGACGCCTTGACGCGGCAGCAGGAGAAAGGCTTAAAGGCGATACTTCCTATTGCGAAAAACTCGTTTAACAATATGAGCGGAAACAACATTAATTTCTTCTGGCTCACAGACGAGCTTGCCAATTTAATCCCCTTTTCGTCGATTGATTATATAGACAGCGGCGGCTTCTGCTACGGACGAAAAAACAAGTCGAATAAGCTCCTTATAATTGACCGGACAAAGGGTCTTAACGCGAACGGCTTTGTCTTTGGGGCATCCGGTTCCGGTAAATCCTTTTTTGTCAAGGCGACGGAGATGATCCCCGCCATGTTTAAATTTACCGATGATGAGTTCATAATAATAGACCCCGAAAACGAGTACAAAGAAATAATCGAAAAATTCGGCGGAACGATAGTGTCCATAGCTCCGGACTCGCCGACGCATATTAATCTATTCGATACGGATCTTAGCTTTTCGGAAAACGGCATTTCGGCGCTTTCAAATAAGAAAGAATTTATAATGATGGTCGTTGAGCAAATCAAGGGCGAGCAGCTCAGCGCCTCTGAGCGTTCAATGGTAAACCGCTGTGTAACAATAGCGTATCAGAGCTTCCTCGACTCAAACGGAGAAGCGCCGCTCCCCACACTTCAGGACTTCTGGAATATCTTAAAGAAACAGAACACAAAGGTTTCCGACAATCTGTGCGACGATTTGGAGCTGTATATATCCGGATCGTTCGATATGTTCGCACATCATACGAACATAGAATACAACAACCGTTTTATGCTGTTCGATATTAATAATATGGGTGGACAGCTTCAAACCGTCGGTATGCAGATACTCCTTGAGCTCGTATGGCAGCGTGTGCGCAGAAACAAGGAAAACGGAGTGCGGACGTGGGTTTGGATAGACGAGTTTGTAATTGTCCTTAACGATGAAAAATCCTCGGCGTTTTTTGAAACGGTTTATCAGCGCATCAGAAAATACGGGGGCGTTCCGACTGCCCTCACACAAAACATATCAAGGGCATTGACTAACAGTCACGCCATGAATATGCTGAAAAACTCGGAGTTTGTTGTGTTTCTTCGCGAAAAGGAGGACGACCTCAAATACATACTTGATAATTACAAGCTCTCCCCCGCGCAAAAGAAGCTGATAACCTCCGATGAGCCCGGGCGCGGTTTAATTATTGCCGGTAACAAAATCGTGGAGTTTGAAAACAAAATCCCCAAAACGACAATGATGTATAAGGTTTGCCAGACCACCTTCGGAGAGGATAAAAAATTAATTCAGAGAAGAGCATACAGAGCCTCAAAAAATACATTTTATGAATTCTCTAAAAACAGAGAAAAACGAAAAGGGGCGTAAATAATGAATTACGTTTTGTTTTGCGACAAAAACGAGAGCAAGGCTTACAAGGAGATGTTTAAAAACGCCGCCGACAGCAATCTGTTGGCGGCGGAAAGCGTTTTTAACAAGGAAACAATAGATAAAGCTATGGCGGAATACAATCCGCATGGAATTGTAATTGCCGACGCCGGCGACGAGATAGAGAAAATAATTGAGAGCATAAAATATTCGCGTGAAATTTATGACGATATGCGAATAATCCTGATTTATCCCGGCCTGAACGCGGAATATACAAACGAAGTAAAAAAATACACCTCCGACGTTATAACGCGAGCTATAACGGCGGAGGATTTTGCATACATAATCAACAACCGGCTGACCGCTTACGACATAAATATCTTGAATGATAGAAAAATTAAAAAGCCCACGAAGTCACATTTCAAATTCGCCGTAAATAAAAAGGCTCTTATAATTATTTTTGTTGTTTTGCTTATCGCCTTTATAATAGCCGGTATAATCTACAAGGCGACCAATAATGGGGATCAATCGCCGTCTGAAGATAAAACGACCGAGTCCTCGTATTCCGAAGTAGAGCAGGAAAGCGAAGAGAAATCCACCGCACCTTCTACCGAAAAGGAAATGGAAGCGATGACAGAGCTCGAAAGCGGTACTTCTATAATGGGCGTGCTGCCAACCTCACCGGCAACCGAAAAAGCAACCGAGAAAGCAACCGAGAAAGCAACTCGAAAGCCGACTGAGAAGGAAACAAAGCCGAAAGCGACAGATCCTCCGAGGTCTCAATCTCAATCACAGCAACCGCAGCAATCACAGCAACCACAAGCTCCGCAGCAGTCACAGCCCTCGGTACAGCCGCAAACCGACCCCGTTTATGTCCCGCCTGCGACTCAGCCGCAATATACTCCGACAATTCCGCCGATTATCGACGACGGCAGAATATACCTCGACCCGACGGAGCTTACCTTAAAGGTCGGAGAAAAAATTGATATTTACGTTTCCGGACTGTCCGCCGCGAACGGCTGTAATTGGGACGTGCAAAACGCGGCAGTAGCGGATTTTGTAAGCGGCGACACTACCAAGGTTACAATTGTGGCAAAGGGCGCTGGAGTTACAATTATAACTGCTACTTCAAAATCAAGCGGCTATTCGGCGCAGTGTAAGGTTACGGTTAAAAGGTAAAAGCGGAACCGGTTCCGCTTTTATCACTTATAACTTATATGATTAAGGTGGTAGTAATGAAAATAAAAAAGCGCAATAAGTATATTAAGGCAATTTTAATTTTCTTGTTTGGAGTCGAGTACGGAAATAAAT
>CANQUM010000016.1 GCA_947627045.1 uncultured Clostridia bacterium | reverse complement strand
ATCATAAAATCAATACCCTTGTTCTTTAAAACATTCGTAACCTCTAAAGAATCCCGAAGTCCTTCATCAGTCAGCGGTCTTGTTCTGTCATTATGAATGTTCCTGTCAGGCTCTGCATGACGTACAAAATAAACTTTTGTCATTTTTGTCCTCATTTCGTTATTTATACAATTAAAACTCTATTCAAGCCCTGTTCTCTCATCAATTCCAAGCACTATATTCATACACTGAACTGCCGCACCGCTTGCTCCTTTTCCCAGATTATCAAGCCGTGAGCATAGCAAAACACGCTCGTCGTTTCCGCAGACAAAAATCTGCATATCGTTTGTTCCCTCTAGTGTATTGGCAGCCAAAAAGCCGTCAGGCAAAGTTTCTGTTCCGCTCGGTTCCATTACCTTAACAAAATGCTCGTTTTTATAATGCTCGCTTAATGATTTGTGTATGTCAGACGCTGTGTAATTGCCGTTTAAAAGCCTTGTTATTACCGGCACAGTAACCACCATTCCTGCATAGTAATTATCAACTATCGGATTAAAAACAGGCGGATAGTCAAGACCGCAGATTTTCTGCATTTCGGGCAAATGCTTGTGATTCTGCGTAAGAGCATACTGTCTCGGCGAATTGTATTCATAAGGGATTTCATCACCCTCATAGACTGCTATCATTTTCTTACCTGCTCCTGAATATCCCGATACTGCATGGCAGGTTACAGGATAGTCCTTAGGCAGAATACCCGCTTTGATAAGAGGATAAACCAGACTTATAAATCCGCTTGCATAACAGCCTGGAACAGCAATTCTGCTTGAGTTTTTTATCTTCTCTCTGTGTGCTGAAGACAACTCAGGAAAACCATATGCCCAGTCGGGATTTGTCCTGTGAGCAGTAGATGCGTCTATTATCTTTGTGTGGTCGTTATTTTTGTCAATCAGCGATACAGATTCTATCGCCGCTTTATCAGGCAGACACAGAAAAGTAATATCCGACTTGTTTATAAATTTAGAACGCTCATCTTTGTCCTTGCGCTTGTCTTCATCTATGAGCAAAATTTCAAGGTCGTTACGGTTTTTGAACCTATCAAAGATTTTAAGACCTGTCGTACCTTCTTTTCCGTCAATAAAGATTTTTGTTTTCATATATATTGCCTTTCGCTTTTACTTATCAAGTTCTCTCAAAACATACTCTATCTGCGCTTTGACGCTTTCGGGTGCAGGTCCTCCTGCCGACTTTCTCTGCATCACACAGGTATCCAAAGAAATAGCTTTATAGACATCTTCATCAAAGCTATCGCTCAGCTTTTTATACTCGTTTATCGGCAGTGTTTCAAGGGTAACGCCCAACTCTATACATCTTGCAACTAAAGTACCCGTTATTTTATAAGCGTCTCTGAACGGCATACCCTTTTTAACAAGATAGTCTGCACAGTCGGTTGCGTTTATGAATCCCTTAGCCGCCGCGTTTCTCATATTCTCTTTTATAACCGTCATTGTCGACAGCATTGGTATAAATGTGTTTATGCACAGCTTGACCGTATCTACAGCATCGAATATTGCCTCCTTATCTTCCTGCATATCCTTATCATAAGCAAGCGACAGGTTTTTCATCATAGAAAGCAAAGTGTTCAAATTTCCGTAAACACGGGCGGTTTTTCCTCTTAAGAGCTCGGTAACGTCGGGGTTTTTCTTCTGCGGCATTATTGACGAGCCTGTTGCGTAAGCGTCGTCAAGCTCTACAAACTTAAACTCCCACGAACACCATAGAATAATCTCCTCCGAAAAGCGTGAGAGATGCATCATAAGTATCGATATTGCACTCGCAAGTTCTATGCAGAAATCCCTGTCCGAAACTCCGTCAAGAGAGTTTTGAGTAATTCCGTCAAAACCTAAAAGCTCGCAAACTCTCTGCCTGTCTATATTGTAGGTAGTACCAGCTAAAGCGCCGCTTCCCAAAGGCATTTGGTTCATTCTCTTATAGGTATCATCAAGCCTTCCTATGTCACGCAGGAGCATATTTGCATATGCCATAAGATGATGAGCAAAGGTTATCGGCTGTGCTCTCTGAAGATGAGTATATCCGGGCATAACCGTTTCAATATGTTCTTTTGCCATATCGGTTATGGCTCTTATCAACTTGACTGTTATTTTCCTTATCTCCTTTATCTCATCTAAAAGGTACATTCTTATATCAAGTGCGACCTGATCGTTCCTTGAACGTGCAGTATGAAGTCTTTTTCCTGCATCGCCTACACGCTTAGTCAACTCCGCCTCGACAAACATATGAATATCCTCAGCATTCGGGTCGAATTCCAAAACACCGTTATCAATATCTGATAAAATACCTTTCAGCCCGTCTATAATGACCTCGCTCTCGCTTTTGTCAATTATTCCGCACTCGCCCAACATTGTTGCGTGAGCAATAGATCCCTTTATATCGTGACGGTACATTCTTGCGTCAAATTTTATAGACGAATTGAAATCGTTTACCCGCTCGTCAATATCTTTTGAAAAACGTCCTGCCCACATTGGCATAATAAATCTCTCCTTTAGAAATGTTTCTCGAGTTTAAACTCCCTATAAAAACCTATAAGGGCAGCAAAAATGCCACCCCGATAGTTTTTTATAACTAACTTAACACCAATTACTTCTTTCTTTTTTGGTCCAGCTTAGCCTTAACCTTAATAGGAAGTCCGAACAGATTGATAAAGCCAGCGCTGTCAGCCTGATTGTAAACATTGTCCTCGTCGAAGGTTGCGACCTCTTCGTCATACAATGTGTAGGGTGAAGTAACTCCTGCGTTGATGATATTACCCTTGTAAAGCTTTAGCTTAACATCTCCTGTTACGGTTTTCTGCGTCTCGGTAACAAATGCTGAAAGTGCCTCTCTAAGAGGTGTGTACCACTGACCGTTATAAACAATGTCAGCGAATTTTATACCGATATACTGCTTCATTCTTGCAGTTTCTTTGTCGATAGTAATAGTCTCAAGAACATCGTGAGCGTGGTAAAGAATCGTTCCGCCCGGAGTTTCATATACACCCCTCGACTTCATTCCGACCAAACGGTTTTCAACTAAATCGGCAAGACCGATACCGTTTTCCCCGCCCAGCTTGTTTAGTGTTTTGACAATATCAACGCCCTTCATTTCTTTGCCGTCAATAGCGGTAGGAATACCCTTCTCAAAGTGAATCGTTACATAAGTAGGCTTGTCAGGTGCTTGAATCGGTGAAACTCCCATCTCTAAGAAGCCTTCCTTTTCATACTGAGGCTCGTTTGCAGGGTCCTCAAGGTCAAGACCTTCGTGTGAAAGATGCCACAGGTTCTTATCCTTTGAATAGTTTGTCTCTCTGTTTATTTTAAGAGGAATATTATGTGCTTCTGCATATTCTATCTCCTGCTCACGGGATTTCAGATCCCAAATCCTCCAAGGAGCAATAATCTCCATATCAGGTGCAAAAGCCTTTATCGCAAGCTCAAATCTGACCTGGTCGTTGCCCTTGCCTGTACAGCCGTGACAGATAGCGTCAGCGCCCTCTTTTATTGCAATTTCTGCAATTCTCTTTGCAATAATAGGTCTTGCAAATGAAGTTCCCAGCAAGTATCTGTTTTCATAAACAGCACCTGCCTGAACAGTCGGGAATACATAATCCTCTACAAATTCATCGTTCAGATCCTCAATATAAAGCTTAGAAGCACCCGTCTTTATAGCTTTTTCCTCAAGACCGTCAAGCTCAGTTCCCTGTCCGACGTCGCCGGATACTGCAATTACCTCGCAGTTGTTGTAATTTTCCTTTAACCACGCAATAATTATAGATGTGTCAAGTCCGCCTGAATAAGCTAAAACTACCTTTTTAATTTCTTTTGCCATAATATTATCCTCCAATAAATTTTTATGTTTGTGTTAATTATACACAAAAGTTTGATAATGTCAAGGGTTTTATGCAAATTTTTTATGATTTTTTGCATATTTATCAGTTAAATGTATAAATAATGAATATATACACGAATATTATGTATATTTATTCATTATTCCTTTTGAATTTTTCCTTTTGCTTTCTTTTTGCTTTGATATTCAGAACTACCGCAATAACCCCCAGAATAACAGCTCCCCATGTAATATAGTCATATTTGAATGACGCTATGATAGCAATAATAGTAATAATATCAAATAAAATCGCTGTTAGTGCCAGCTTGTTCTGAATTAAAAATTTTTTCATAATAAATCTCCGTTAAAGTTTTTAATTAATGGATATTTTATCATATTTTCATCACTTTGTCTATATATAATAGTTTTATAATATAATCATCAAGGTGATATTTATACCTTGAAAATCATATCTTAATGATATATAATATTAGAGGTTAGATAAAGAAAAATTTCGTATCTTGCTTCTTATATTTTTTATCTGGTAGGGGGAAAAATTATGGCACTTAAAGAAATCGACATCAAATCATTGGAAAGCATCAATCCTTTTTCAAAGATTGCGGATGACTGGTTCTTGGTTACAGCAGGAGATGAAAACGGATACAATATGATGACCGCTTCATGGGGAAGCGTCGGAACTATGTGGGGAAAAAGCGTTGCTGTTACGGTTATCCGACCGCAAAGGTATACCAAAGAATTTGTTGATAAAAACGACTATTTTTCTATATCTTTTTTAAAAGACGGCAATAAAGACAAGCTGAATTTCTGCGGCACAAAAAGCGGAAGAGATTTTGATAAAGCAAAGGGAACAGGACTCACTCCAATATTTATCGACAGCACCACAACATTTGAACAGGCAGAGATGATTCTAATTTGCAGAAAAGTATTCGCACAGGATATTGACCCTGAGTGTTTTCTCGATAAAACGCTTATTGACAGGTGGTATCCTGAAAAAGACTTTCACACAGCTTATGTGGGAGAAATTGTGAAAGCATATCTGAATGTCTAAATATTTAATCACTTGTAAAAGGTTTGTATTTTTCAAAATCAGCTAGATTTAAAAAGTAAAAAAACAGAATTAAATTTGCTTTTTTGTATTGTAATTAATTTAAAGTTGAGGTATAATATATTTAAACTATCCGTGTAGAATTACAGATAAAAAGCAGATATAAATTTTAAGAAAGGAAAATACAGATGAGCAAAGATTTTGATAGAGATGATAACAGCAAAATATCCTCGGATTATGATGTTGAAAAAATAATTGCCGAAGTAAACAAAACTGCAAAGCAAAATAAAGAAGCTTATCAAACGGCATTAAAAACCGCAAACGCTTCACAAAATGAATCATCATATAGCTCTGACCGCAAATCAAAGACTGACATTATAAACCAGATCAATAAAAGTCTTGGAAACAGTGAAGATGATTTTGATAAAAGCAATAAAGAAAAAAATTATTCATATCAAAACAACAGCAAAAAGAACAGCTTTTCGAGTAATGAAGCTGCCGGTTTGCAAAGAGAAATCGAACGCGGTACAAGATATAACGAGCTCAAAAACATGAAAGTTCACAGCCATAAGGGCAGAAACGCAATTTTATTTGTGTTCGGGCTTGTGATAATTCTTTTGATTGGAGCTTATATCATCGGCTATATGATGACAAAGGACAGTTTTCTGCCAAACACATTTGTAAACGGAACATCAATAGGCGGAATGAACGTAAACGAAGCAACAGAGGCTGTTCACAACGATAAAGCTATTGACAAACTTATTTTAGAAAAGTTAAACGGTGAAACTATTACCATTGATTATTCAAAAATCGATTATACATACTCTACTGAAGATGAGCTTAACAAAATTATAAATCAGGAAAACAAAGCGCTTTGGTTTACAAATCTTATAAAAAAATCCAATTATACGATTTCAATGAAAGGCTCATATTCAGAGGATAAGCTCAAAGACGTTATAGAAAATGCGAGTTTCGGCGTTACTCCGTCAAAAAACGCTAAAATCGTATTGAAGGATGACAGTTTTGTTATAGAACCTGAAGTTCAGGGAGATATTGTTGATACAGAAAAGGTCTTTGAAGCTGCAAAAGAGGCAGTAAATAACGGAACCGAAAAAATCAATTTACTTGATACGGGCTGTTATAAAAAGCCAACCGTAGTTTCAAGCGATCTTGAGGAAAAGCTGGAGGATCTTAACAAGGTTTTTAATTTAGAGGTCAAATTAGATTTTGATTATACAACAGAAAATTTGACCTATGACGTATTCAAAAACTGGGTAACGATAAAAAAAGACGGCAGCTATACAATAGATCAGGAGTCCGTCTGGGAATGGGTAAATTCAATAAGAAGTAAATATGATACGCTTAACAAAACAAGAAAATTCAAGTCTACTCTTCAGGGTACTGTAAAAATCAAAGCCCAAAGGGGTGCCGATGGAAAGTTTGACGGTATTTTCGGGTATTTTCTTGACGCAGACAAAACGGCTGAAGCAATATGCAAGGCTCTTAAAAAGGGCGAAAATACGACTATTGAACCTGTTTACTGGACAAACGGCGGATATACATATGATACTCAGGGAAAAGTTAAGCGTTCTGCAAATGACGAAAAGAAGGTTATAAACGACATTTCACAGCTTAATACATATATAGAAGTCGACCTTACAAATCAAACGCTTTGGTATTACAAAAACGGCAAGGTAAAGCTTAAATGCGGAGTCGTTTCCGGAAAGCCCACCAAAGAAAGAATGACCTACCCCGGAATTTATCAGCTCTGGATGAAAGAAAGAAACAAAACAATGAAGGGCAGAACATCTGAGGGTTCATATGAATCTAAATGCTCTTATTGGAACTATATAAGCCAAAACAGTGTGGGTATTCACGACGCTACATGGCAATCCTCATTCGGAGGAGACAGATATAAATACTTCGGTTCTCACGGCTGTGTGGGTATTTCACTAAGCGACGCACAGTATATATATGAAAATGTACCTATAGGTACTGTTGTTATAATGTTCTATTAATAAAAATAAGGCTCTTGCTTGAATTTGCAAGAGCCATTTTAGTTTATTTTTAAATTAAAAGTAAAAATCACACACCGAATAATCGGTATGTGATCTTATGTAACAATTTTATTACTCGCCTGACGGAGCGTCAACAGGACAGGTGCCTGCACAAGCACCGCAATCAATACAAGTATCAGCATCAATTACATATTTTCCGTCGCCCTCTGTAATTGCCCCTACAGGACATTCAGCAGCACAAGCGCCGCAGCTGATGCAATCATCAGAAATTTTATATGCCATAATAACATACCTCCTTCAATAATTAATAAATGTAAAAACATTTATAAATATATGATAACACATAATTAAAAAATTGCAAGTCTTTTATTAAAAATATATAATAAATTATTTCCTTATTCGCAAAATCCTTTCTACGCTGACAAAATAACCAGTATTTTATTTCCACAACTGATTCTCATATGCCAAACATAGTTTTAAGAAGGTCAGTTCCCGATTTTGTTGAAAAAATCTTTTCCATCACTTTTTCTATCGCAGCTTTGCTCAAATTGTCTTCATAAGCATTTACTAAGAAATCTGCTTCAATAAGTATCTGATAATCAATGCCCTCCTTCAAATTATATGTATGATGATGCCCGACCAAAAATGCTACTCGCTCTGATATGCTTTTATCCAAATCAAATTCGGATAAAAACTCTATTACTATCTTTTCCCCCTCGATCTCCTGATATTTGCCGTTTGAAGAATTATATTTTTCTTCAGAGGTCTTTATTCCTATGTCGTGAACAATTGCAGCAATAAGTAAGGTTTCCAATGTTTCATCGCTAAGACACTCACGCTCACCTATCATTTTTGCAAATGTATATACCTTTGCAAAATGCTGAATACGTTTTGGATCCCCTGCATAATATTCAACCATTTTGCTAAATATTTTATTTTGAATATTCATATCCATCTGCTCCTCAGAAAGAGCAAGCCCCCTTTATATTATACTTTATTTATTGACTTTAAATTTTAGTGTTATTTAATTATAACACAATTTTAAATATTTATCATCTATTATAAATATCGTACTTAAATCAACTTGCTAATTTAAGACAGGTAGTGTATAATAATTTTAAAAATGAGTAAATTCGGAGGATATATATGTCTGAAAAAACAAAAATAACAATAAAAAAACTTTACGGCAAAGAAAATGAAAATGCACAAACTGAAAGGTACAAAAAGGCTATTGATAAGTTTAAAGAGCTTTACGGCGACAGTGAGTACCGCATTTTCTCAGCATCAGGAAGAACAGAGGTAGGCGGAAACCACACCGACCACAATCTAGGAAAAGTGCTTGCCGCAGGTGTTTCCCTAGACGTTATAGCAATAGTTAGAAAAACTGACGACAATGTTATCGAGGTGAAGTCTGAGGGATTTCCCAAAGATATTGTCGATTTAAGCGACCTTTCCGTTATAGACGACGAAAAAGGAAATTCATCTGCGCTTATAAGAGGAGTTGCCGCAGGCTTTAAAAACAAAAATTACGGTATTGGAGGATTTAAAGCGTATACAACTTCAAATGTCCTGAAGGGCTCGGGGCTTTCCTCCTCTGCCGCTTTTGAAGTTTTGATAGGAACGATTTTAAACTATCTTTATAATGACCTTAAAGCTACAAATGTAGAAATAGCACAAATTGCTCAATTTGCAGAAAATGAATATTTTGGCAAGCCTTCGGGACTTATGGATCAGATGGCTTCAAGCATAGGCAGCTTTATAACTATTGATTTCAAAGACGCTGAAAGCCCCGTTATTGAAAAGATCGATTTTGATTTTGCAAAGTGCGGATACAGTCTTTGCATAGTCGATACAAAGGGAAGCCACGAAGATCTAACTCCCGAATATGCTGCTATTCCAGATGAAATGAAATCTGTAGCGAAATTTTTCGGAAAAAAGGTTCTTCGTGAAATAACAATTTCCGATGTTCTTGAAAACATAAATACCCTAAGAAAAAAGCTAGGCGACCGTGCTGTACTTCGTTCACTTCACTTTTTGGACGAAAACGAAACAGTTGAGCGAGAGGCAAATGCGCTCAAAAACGGCGATTTCAAGGCATTTTTGAAAGAGGTAACAAGGTCGGGCAACAGCTCATACAAATATCTTCAAAATATTTATGCCAACAAAAATCCACAGGAACAAGGACTTTCAATCGGCTTAAATCTTGCAGAAATGGTTCTTGACGGGAAAGGTGCCTGCCGGGTACACGGAGGAGGCTTTGCAGGAACTATTCAGGCATTTGTTCCAAATGATAAGCTGGATAAATTCAAAGAGACATTAAATGGTTGCTTCGGTGAAGGAAGCTGTCATATTATTTCAATCCGCCCGGTGGGAGGAATTGAAGTAGAAGATAATATATGACGATTATCTACAGGAAACTTTTTATGCAACGGAGAAAAATCTATGCGAATGAGAAGAAAAAAGCATCTTGAAGAACGTCTTCGGGAATGCAGCGACTACATATTCTTTATGGAGCGTGAAGATAGAAATTTTCAAACCGCCGTTTTTAAAAAAGAGTATATTGATCTCAAAAAGATTTTCAAAAACGAAAATCCTGTTCATTTGGAAATAGGCTGCGGAAAGGGAGGCTTTGCATGTGAAATTGCAAAACAAAACCCTGAAGTGAATTTTCTTGCCGTTGAAAAGGCAAGCAACGTAATTGTGAAAGCCGCCGAGGACGCAAAAGCCGCACAACTTAAAAACCTATATTTTATGCGTGGAAGCGCCGAATATTTGGAGTGTTATATTCCCAACAAATCAATCGACAGGATATATTTGAATTTCAGCTGTCCGTTCCCCAAGAAAAAATACGCAAGCCACAGGCTCACACATCACAATTTTCTTAAAATATATAAGTCTATTTTGAACGATGGCGCAGAAATCTGGCAAAAGACCGACAATGCTAACTTCTTTGAATTTTCAATAGAGCAATTTTCACAAAACGGATTTGCACTTAAAAATGTTACATTTGACTTGCACAACTCCAATTTTGAGGGAAATATAATGACCGAATATGAAAAGCGTTTCTCAAATGAGGGATTTCCTATTTACCGACTTGAAGCATATATAATCGAATAATAAAAGAAAAAGAGCAACATCACCGTTGCTCTTATCTTTTTATCTTTTCTTATATCTTTTTGCTAGCCCGCCGTTAATCAAATTGCTTTGCTTATCATACTTTTCACGGGCGTAGACCAACGGCAGCACGCCGCCAACGTTACCGTTATTCTTATCTTTTTCATCTGTTCTTGTATCTAAGTGCAAGCCCGCCGTTGATCAAACTACTACGTTTATCAAACTTTTCAAAGGCATAGAGCCAGCGGCGGCTCGCCGCCAACGTCATCGTTGCTAGTTGTTAATGAGCTTATCCTCATCGCTCCAGCTATAAAGTTTTCTAACTTCCTCGCCTACAACCTCAGCAGGATGCTCCGCAGCGAGCTTTCTCATAGCCTTGAAGTGAACCTGTGAGCCTGCGTCTGACATATCAAGCAAGAAGTCTTTTGCGAATGTTCCGTCCTGAATGTCAGAAAGAACCTTCTTCATAGCCTTCTTTGTATCCTCAGTAATGATCTTCGGTCCTGTTACATAATCGCCGTATTCTGCGGTATTTGAAATTGAGTATCTCATTCCTGCAAAGCCTGACTGATAAATCAAATCAACAATTAGCTTCATCTCGTGAATACACTCAAAATATGCGTTTCTCGGGTCATAGCCTGCCTCACAGAGAGTTTCAAATCCTGCCTGCATAAGTGCACAAACACCGCCGCAAAGTACAGCCTGCTCACCGAATAAGTCGGTTTCAGTTTCTGTTCTGAATGTTGTTTCTAAAACTCCTGCTCTTGCTCCGCCGATACCTGCTGCATATGCAAGACCTATATCCTGTGCGTCGCCTGTTGCGTCCTGCTCAACTGCGATTAGACAAGGAACTCCCTTTCCTGCCTGATATTCAGAACGAACTGTGTGTCCCGGTCCCTTAGGAGCAATCATAATTACGTTTACATCCTTAGGCGGAACTATACATCCAAAGTGAATATTAAATCCGTGTGCAAAAGCAAGCGTTTTGCCCTCTGTTAAATATGGTGCGATCTCGCTCTTATAAAGTGCTGCCTGCTTTTCATCAGGAATTAAAATCATAATCAAATCAGCAGCCTTTGCAGCCTCTGCCGTTGTCATAACGGTAAGACCTGCGTCTTCAGCCTTTTTCCATGACTTGCTTCCCTCATACAAACCGATAACAACGTCAACGCCGCTGTCTTTAAGATTTAATGCGTGAGCGTGTCCCTGACTTCCGTAGCCGATAATAGCTACCTTCTTGCCCTTGAGCTTGTTAAGGTCGCAATCCTGTTGATAAAAAATCTTTGCCGTGCTTGTGTTTGACATTTTCTTTTCCTCCTATAATTTGCATATGTATATGCAAATTAGAAAATCAGAAGCAAGAAACAAGAGGCAAGAAATTGTCTTGCCGACTGCAATACTCCTAGATTTTATATGTAAAATTTGCAAATATATGCAGTTTAATATTGTTTTTATAATAAGGAAATAAATCCCCTTATTTTTATGTTTAAGTAATTTATTTGTTCGTACATTCTATTATGAATTTAAAATGTTACATAAATGTTTTAATTAATTGTTTATTTTTTAAAAGTCATAACATCCTGACCTTTTTGTATAGCAATCGTTCCTGTTCTTACGACCTCAAGAACATCATAAGGCTTTGTTATCTCCTCCAGCCTGCAAATATGAGCGTATGTGTCAGCCAGCAGAATAGTCATAGTTGTCAGCGAAATATCAATGACCTTTGCTCCTGTGATGTCAGCAATAGTCATGATCTCGCTTCGCTTTTCAGCAGGAACCCTAAGCTTTATCAGTATAAGCTCCCTCTCCAGCTTTTCGTCCTTTGTCAGAGTTTTGACCTTGATAACGTCAATCAGCTTATTAAGCTGCTTTTCAACCTGCTCGACTATATACTCGTCTCCGTCTACTATAATCGTAACCCTCGAAACCGCAGGGTCGTCTGTTATACCCACAGCAAGGCTCTCAATATTAAATCCTCTTCTCGAAAACAATCCCGAGATTCTCGACAGAGCTCCAGCATGATTTTCAACTAAAACTGAAATAGTATACTTCATTATATATAACATTCCCTTCGTAATCGTAATATTATAGTGTGCTTTCAAAATCATCCACAACACATTCCACCAGATAACAGCCCTTGTGCGACGCAAGCTTATTTATCGCCTTTTGTGCCGTTTCCTCGCTGTCGACTCTCATTGCAGGTATTCCGTAAGCCTCTGCAAGAGTAATAAAATCAGGCGAACCGTCAAGCGAGACCGCCGTCAGATGATTTTTATACACATTTGTCTGAACTTCTCTTACCATTCCCAAGAAGTTGTTTTTCATAACCACAATCTTAATGTCAACATTGTGCTGAACCGCAGTTGCAAGCTCCATAAAAGACATCTGAAAAGCACCGTCGCCGCAAATTGCAATAACAGGGTGGTTTTCGTCTGCCAGCTTTGCTCCTATCGCCGCAGGAACCGAATACCCCATTGTTCCCATACCGCCTGACGTTAAAAAGCGTCCGTCACGGATCTTATAACTGGTAGCGCTCCAAATCTGATTCTGCCCTACATCTGCAACGACCGTTGTGTTCTTAGGCATTTTGTCAGACAAATCGCTTATAAACTTTCTCGGGTTTACCTTTCCCTGCTTAACAGGCTTTAAAATCTCCTCAGATTTAAAACTGTCAAGTTCTTTAAGCCATTCGGTATGCTCTTTAGGCTCTATATGCTCCAGCATCTGCCCTAATACCTGCTTTGCGTCTCCTACAAGCGGAATATCTACGCCTAAATTCTTGCCGATTTCAGCAGGGTCAATATCTATATGAATAACCTTTGTCGTTTTTTTGACTGCATTGGGATTTCCTATCGCCCTGTCTCCTACCCTTGCACCTACCAGAAAAATAACGTCGCAAAGCTCTACCGCCTTGTTTGCGATCCTTTTTCCGTGCATTCCTATCATACCGAAAAACAGCTCGTTATCGGCAGAAAATGCCGATATGCCCATCATTGTAGTAACAACAGGTATCTGCATGACCTTAGACAGTTCTGTTATTTCGCTTACTGCATTTGACGAGAAAACTCCTCCGCCTATGCAGATAATGGGTCTCTTTGCCTCGTTCAACGCCTTCAGAACTCGCTTTACCTGAAGCATATTCCCTTTTGTAGTCGGCTTATAACTTCTTATGTCTACAGTCTTGGGATATTTGAAATCTATATCCTGAGTCTGAACGTCCATAGGAACGTCAATAAGCACAGGTCCGGGACGTCCCGTACCTGCTATATAAAACGCCTCCTTAAATGCTCTCGGAAGCTCATTCTTGTTCTTGATTAAATAGCTGTGCTTTACAAACGGTTCGGCAGCACCAGTTATGTCTGCTTCCTGAAAAGCATCAGAGCCTATCTGTTCGTTGTTGACCTGACCTGTTATTATTACAAGCGGTATAGAATCCGCATACGCAGTTGCAATAGCAGTTATCAGATTTGTAGCACCCGGTCCTGAAGTCGCAATACATACGCCCGGTCTTCCTGTTATTCTTGCGTAACCGCTTGCCGCATGACCTGCGTTTGCTTCGTGACGAACAAGTATGTGTCTTATTTCGCTCTCATATAAAGCGTCATAGAACGGGCAAATTGCCGCTCCCGGATAACCAAAGACGACTTTGACCTGCTCCGCTTCCAAGCATTTTACCATTGCTTTGCTTACTCTCATATCAAGCCGCCCCCAATTCTAAATAGATTTATATATCTTTCCATAAAATATATAAAAAAATTATACAACATCTGATAGATTAAGTCAAGTACGGTAAAATGAGTTTACTATAATTAAAATCAAGCTGTACAATTTTTAATTGAAAATGTACAGCTTTTATGTTTTTTCGTATTTTAGAACCTCTTCAACCTTACAGTCAAGTACAAAGCATATTTCGTCAAGAGTTTTTGTACTTATTGCTTTGCCGTGCTTAATTCGATGAATAGTATTTGCAGAAAAGCCTTGTTTGTATATCAAATAATATTCGGTTATACCTTTTTTTGCCAGAGTTTCATAAAACGGCTTATAGCTTATCATAAAACCACCCCGCGTTTATTTTTTACAATTATTATTATATTGTACTTAACCTGTTGACAATACTCAATTTATTGAGTATAATTGCTTATATGGTTAATATATAGACTATATTTTGAATTATATGCTTAGGGCAAATAATAATTTGTACAACCTTTGCATATATTGCTATATAATCGCAAAAAGGGTTGATGAATAGGTGAATATAGAAAGAACTAAAGTAAGACAGTCAGGTATAGAATTATTGCGGATACTTATGATGCTTCAGGTGATATTTCTGCACATATGCCTATACGGTGGCTACAGCTCTGTTGCTAAACATAATTTGTCAGGTCTGCACAAAGCTGTGTTCTATCTGATTTTTTTATCATCAAGATGCCCTGTTTATGTTTTCATCTTGATTTTCGGGTATTTTTCGGTTTTGTCAAACAAAACATTAGCCAGCATTAAAGGTAAAATTGCCAAAATATATCTGCCTATGCTTTTTTACTCTTTATCTATTCCCTTTATCGGTCAGATTTTCGGTCTTTGGCAGCTTAACAGTATCGAAAAAGCCAGAGCGTTTTTTCCGTTTACCTCAAGAATATGGTACTTTATGACGCTCTATCTGCTTGTACTTATTTTAAGTCCGTTTCTTAATAAAACACTGACTGCTCTTTCAAAAAAAGAGTATACAAGACTGATTATTATACTGTTTTTGATGTTCTCAGTTTGGACGCTTTTTGCTCAGCTTGACCAAACAAGCAAAGTTATAAGACTTGATAAAATATTCGATTCCGACGGCAAATGTCTATACGGATTTATTTATATGTATATTCTCGGCGGTTATATAAGACTTCATATTCCCTGCCGAAAGAATGCCCGATACATATATTTGTTTGTCTTTGCCTTTCTTACCCTTGTAAACGCTGCGCTTTGCTATTTCATTGACAGTTATTCAAATATATCAAGCAATAATAACAATCCGTTCGTTGTTATTCAGAGCGCTTGCCTTTTATTGTTTTTCAGAGATTTAAAATTCAAGTCAAAAGCAATAAACTATATCGCCGCAGTAAATCTCGGAGTTTATATGATACACGAACACTTTTTAGTTAGAAACAAACTATGGCACGACTTTTTTAGTTTTCTAAGCGACAAATCTTTCTACAAGTCAAATACATACCCGTTTAAAATACTTCTTATTTGCTTGACTGTGTTCACAGCCTGCGGAATCATCGAAAAGATAAGAGTATGGCTTTTCAAATTCGTCAGTACTATAATAAAAGTTATAATATCAAAAAAAGAAACACCGCTTAATTTTATGAACAAGTCCAGTAAAAACGAACAATAGAAAAAGACACATAGATTTTTATTTCTATGTGCCTATGTTTCTGAAACCTCTGCATGAACCATTTATTAGAAGTTCATCTTTATAACTTCAAATTAAACCTTTCCTTCATTTCCTCATAACTCATTGCGGTAATAGGGCTATCTCCAAACCAAATTTTCCATCTTTCGGATTTATTTATATATACAGATAATGAGAAATCACTGAATTTTTCGCCTTCTTCGTCACAAGCAAAATAAAAGTCAAGACTTTCAATATCAAAATCAAAAACATTTAATTTTTTTATATCCTTTTTTTTATAAGATATTTCAACATCATATGGAAGTCCTTCATCACTTTCATAACCTGCGTATTCATCCGGCTCTATACTTTCTAATATTTTTATAATACCAGATTTGATTTCTCTAAATTTTTCAAAATATTCGCTGTAATCGTCCCAAGTGGTTTCTATTTCACTGACTTTTTTTGTTTTATCTGAATATGATAATGTCAATCCTTCTTTAAACAATAATGCATCACCATATGAATCACTACCATATATGTATTCAATTAAAACGCCTTTACATATTGAATTAAATTCTACATTAACTGATTTGTCATTATTCTTTAGATATTCCATAGAAAAACTGTCAGATAGTCCATTATCTTTAATAAAACTACATGATTTTTTATAAAAATTCAGTGTCTTTTTTTCATCAATTAGCCCCAATCCTTCTTCCATAGCCTGATTCATTTCTCTTAAATTCTTAATCTCTTTTACTGGATTTATACAGCCTACTAATAACAGCATTATTAGTATTAATAATAAAATTAAAAATTTCTTTGATATCTTCATTAAAATTCTCCTTTTTGTTTGTTGCAATGATATTAACATTTTATTCCGCTTCGGCAAATGAAAAATTATAACTATTTATTGTAACGAATCCCATTTCCCTTCTATTTTTTCATTGTCAAAGTCGCTTATTTGCGATGTTTCTAAATCAATACATTTTTTTAACTCATTGTTCTTTATATACAACTTATCATCTTTTATTAGATAGTAACTATTTAATGGATCTTTACCCTCAAACAAAGTATTCGAATAATTATCCAAATCAGAATAGTTACTAGAATATTTTTTGTTTGCTTTTTTAACTTCAAAATTTTCACCATAATTGACAGATATAAAAAGCTCATTATTAATTTTATATAAATATCCGTCTCGATTAAACGCTATCTCTGACAAACTATTTTCTGCAATATAGTTTTCTGGTTTATTATCGCTAATACTATACTCCAACCAAAAAGCTGCAATTGTCAAAATCACAAAAAGTAAAATAAAAATATAAAATAAGATAACTGATATGATGATAAGAACTTTAGATAATAATTTCATAATTACACCTACTTTTTCTTAAATTCCTTTTTACTGCAAAATATTTTGTTTCACTTATTAACTGTCCTGCTTCATCATATCCATACTTTATACCGTCTATTTCTGATATGTTTCCGCTTGCATCATATCATATAGATTTTTAAATTTAATTGAAATTCTTATCTAAATAAGCTATCTTTGAAGCTAACCAACCATGTGCATTATTTTTTATATTAGTAACTATATACTTATTTCCTGATTTTTTAAATGATATCGATATACAGGAATCTTTAGATAATATGTCAATGGAACATTTTTTCTTTGAATTACTTAATCTTAATTCTTGCTCAATTAAGACATCTGCATATTTGTAAATCTTTTTTACATCTGATAAATCCGACTTGTTTACAACAATATCTTTAAAATTTTCAATGGAATATAATTTATCAACAGGCATAATAAATAATCCTTCATATACCGTGTTTGGTGAATAAAGAACTGATTTTTGGGGATTATATTTTTCCCTTATCATAAAAACATAGATATTTTCATTTTTACATTTATAAACACTATAACATAGTGCATCATATTTATCCCATTTTTTAATTATTCTTATTTCCGAAGGTATACCAAAATTTATATCATCATCTGTAGTAAAAATAATTCTTTTTTCTAAAAACGTTTTAATAAGTTCATTCTTATCATTTTCCATTAAAGTTATATACTTTAGCTCAATATTTTTATCCGTTATTTCTTTTATTTCTTTTTTGCTTTTTGATATACTACCTAAAGAGCCATCTTCTTCTTTTTGAACCTCTTTTTTAACAGCTTTTGTATCTATTGTCGTTGTTAAAGTACTATCAGTTTTATCAACTTTTTCTCTACAACCTGTTATATAAAAAACACACACTAAGCAACAAATTACTAATAAAATAATTCTTTTCATAATTACACCTACTTTTTCGTGAATATCCTTTTTACTGCAAAATATATCATTTCCTCATTATCCGCATTAATCAAACTGTTAATATTGCTATTATATCTCCCTGCAGATTGGTGATATAGTAATAATGGTTATTATTGTAATCAAACCCTATCGGATTGCCATCTTTATCATAGTAGAAATACAGCGTACTTCCTTGACATGTCTGTCCTGTCAGCTTGTCGCCGTTCCAGTAAATCGCAAAAAATATGATTATCTTTTATGAGTAGTTTTTTTAAATACTAAATCACTGTCAGGTTTTGCAATACCTGACGGACTATTTTTTGACACATGAAATATAAGTGTATTTTCATCTTTAATTTCATACTCACCTGTTAAAATAGGAGGCGCGGAATTATCATCTAAATAAATAAAATCCCAATTTTTTGAATGACCTCCAGTACTAGCTATTATTACTTCAGATTCTACATCTTCAATTTCAGCCATAGTTAAATCACTATAAGTATTTAAACCAATTTTTTTACTTGAATAATAAGTTAATTCAATTATCGGACTTTTGCATATCCACTTATCACCATCGTTTACATATTTCTCATAAAGCATCTCTGATTTTATATAGATTTTTGTTCCTAAAAGTATAAAAACTATTATTATAATTATATTTATAACACATATTAGAATAATTCTTTTAATTTTCGTTTTTTCCATATGATACCCCTCCAGTACAAGATAAAACTGGCTTATCATTTGCTTTTTTTGAAAACATATAAGCAACATTATTCTTTTCAGAACCGCTATTAGCTCTTTTTAACTTCGTTCTTAACTACTTGATAACTGTTAAAATCTTATCAGCAATAATCTTACAATCACTGTAATTAAAATTAATTAAATCTTTTCCAAACTGTTCATAAAATATATTAAAAATTTTATCACCAAGAGAATTTAAATCTATACTATTCAAAATTAAATCTTTAATCATTTGTGCTTCTGGTAGATACTCATCTTTAGGAACATAAGATTCTTTAAGATTTATTGGATCCCAATCATACAATATTTTATTAATTTTTTCAACCATACTTATCACCCAAAAAATAATTTTATTATTCCTTGCATAGCTATATCAAAATACTTAGCAGAATATGCTGTTACAACTTGACCAGATTGATTCAAAACAACGACTCCTGCTTTAGTAAAGTATAAAACTTTACCACCTGATTGAGAAATCGCATATCCATTTTTGACAATCTGCTGCGCAAGCTTCTTAGAAATACCACGTTCTGCCATTCGATTCAATCCATGATTAGTTAATCCTTTTATTGTAGGTTTTGTATTTTTAACTAATGTACCTAAACGACCAATCTTAGTTCCGAATTTGGGCTTAAATGAATAACGAATAGCACTAATCAATTTGTTACTGATTTTTGCAATATATGGACCTATAAAATATCCAACAGTTGTTGCTGCTGCACTAATTACTGCCGTTAATCCCCATACAAAAAGTTTTCTCTTCCAACTCTTTAGACCAAGTTTATTAGCTATCCAATTAGTCAAAAAGTACCCACCTACAGCTCCTACAATTGCTCCTATAACTGCACCTACAATATTTGCCGCAATATGTCCAGTTGAATCAACATTATTTACTGGATTATTATCACAATAAGCAAACAAATTATTTGAAACTACTCCGCCGTTTGCTCCTAAGAAAACTACCTCATCCGCATTAATAAACCTACCGATATTAGCATCATAATATCTCGACTGCAGATAATATAAATTTGTATCACTATCGTAATAATAACCCCTATACCTAAGAGGATTTGTATTAGCTATATTATCTGTGTTTTTTAATATAGTGCAGTTGCCCCATGAGTCGTATTCATACTCTGCCACTAAATTACAGTCCATATCAAGTATTGCTATTATATCCCCCTGCAGGTTGGTTATAAAATACTATTTATTGTAGTATTAAAAATGTTTTAATCAATTTCTTTAAAATCAATATCGAATATTTCTGCATATTTTTCTGCAAAAGAATTTTTTTTACCAACAATTTTAAGGTTTTCACTATTATCGAATGCTTGAGGGTGAATATACTTTACAGAGTCGGGAATTGTTATTTCCAAATCGTCAATATCGCTGAATGCATACCTTTCTATTCTTTCTACAGAGTTTGGTATTTTGCACTCTTTAATCTCATAACATTCAGCAAATGTTCCCTCTTCTATTGTTTTAATTTTCTTAGGTATGTTGATTTCTTTTAGATTGGAACTTATAAAAGCATACTTTTCTATTTTTTCCAGACTATCAGGCAATATTAAATTACTGATAGTTGAAAAGTTAAAAGCATTTTCTCCTATTGTCTTTATGTTATCTTCTAAAACTAATCTTTGAACATTTCCTTTACTGTATTTTACAAGTTTTGTTTTATCTTTGTTATATAAAATTGTTCCATTATTATCAATAATAAAATTATAATTTCCGTTTTCAATTTGATATATTGAAACATTAGTCAGATCAATATCGGGTGAAATATACTCAAGGCTCTTCGGTAATGTTAAAACTGAAAGATAAGGCACATTTTCTTCATCTTCATCATAATCGTAAAAATCACAAAGCAAATGAGTTATTCCATCTGGGATTTTATATTGCTGTCCCACATTTTCTGTTTCTTTTACCAAAAATTTTCCGTTTATTATAACCTCTCCTTTTTGTTCTTCATACCACTTTGTTTGTGAAACAGAATCGGCTTCCATATGTTTTAAAGATTGTGGAAATCTAATATCTGTTAGTTTGTCACAATTAAAAAAAGCATTATGTTCTAATGTTTCTACACCTTCAGGAATAACTACCTTTTTTAGATTTTCAGCATTAAAGAAAGCATTTTCTGCAATTGTTTTTACTCCGTTTGGAATTATGTAATCTTCACTTTTCCTTGATGAGTCATAACTTATTAAAATTTTTCCATCACTTGAAAACACTGCATTGTCGGTTACCTTAAAATCAGGATTGTTTTTCAGTAGATTATATCGACTTACTTCTTTCGATGCCAAATTACTTTGACCTACAATTTTAATAGTATTAGGAACATTTTTTATATGTATTTCATTTTGACCAGTAAATACATCATCACCGATTTCCTCTAAACATTCTGGGAGCTTTAATTTCTCAATTGAATAAACATCATTAAAAGCAGCGTCTTCAATTCTTATTACTTTTTTTCCATTATATTCATCAGGTATATCAATACTTTCAATATATTTTTCATCTGAAATATATCTATAAAGCTCAACTCCGTTTTTATAATCGACGTAAACAAATGGCGATATGTTTTTATTATTTGTACAGTTTGATAGTACACATACACTAACGATTGTTGAAACTATTAAAAAAATTTTTTTCATCTCTTACTCCTTAATATGGGTATGCCCATTTATTATAACTATATTTCAATACCTTCTTACCGAAAAATATATATTTCTTCCCCCAATAACAGTCATAAATATGAGCAGAATTAGGTATATATATATTCTTTGTATTTCTAATTTTTTTATTCTTAGAGTTATCATATTTTCTCATCATATCTATAATATAGTTTGCTTCACGAGGCATAGTCGCCAAATTTATGATTTTTGCAATTTTACTTAATGCACTAGCTAATTTAGAAACAGAAGGTTCTGCATCCCATACTGGATCACCCAGTTCAAGTTCAAGTTGTTTAAAAAACTTATTTACGGATTGCAATTTTCCATATTTATCCTTTATATACTTATACCATTGTTTTCTTGTTTTTTTAATTACATAATATTCTGTTTTATAGAAGTGAGTTTTTTTAGTTGAGGTAAACGTATAAATAGTTGAATTACCACTTTTTCTTGAACCAGAAAAATAATTTAAAGTAGCATACCGTTTTTTATTCAATCCACTATTCTTTATGGACCAAGTAATAATATCTAAATCTTTTGCTGTAGGTGCTGCCATTATCTTTTGAGAGCCGGTTCCATAAGGATCATTATACATTATATAATTATTGGAAGTATATGAAAACAAATTTTCATCATCATGCTGAACCATCTCTACCTCATCCGCATTAATAAACCTACCGATATTAGCATCATAATATCTCGACTGCAGATAATATAAATTTGTATCACTATCGTAATAATATCCTCTATACCTCAAAGGATTTGTATTTGCTATATTATCTAAATTTTGTAGTATAGTGCAGTTTCCCCATGAGTCATATTTATACTCTGCCATTAAATTGCCGTTAATATCAAGTATTGCTATTATATCTCCCTGCAGATTGGTGATATAGTAATAATGGTTATTATTGTAATCAAACCCTATCGGATTGCCGTCTTTATCATAGTAGAAATACAGCGTACTTCCTTGACATGTCTGTCCTGTCAGCTTGTCGCCATTCCAATAGTAATTAAATTGTATTCCGCTTATGATTTTTCGTGTTCGCAGTCCCTCTGCATTATATGCGTAGCTTATATTTGCATTTCCTTTTTTTACTGACTTCAACCGTCTTCCCATTGTCCACTTAAATTCCATTCCGTTATAATAGGTCAATGGGTTGCCTATTTCATCATATGTGATTTTATTTCCGTTGTATGATGTTAGCAAATCCTTCCAATCGGAATTCCCATATGTATATGTATTTGTTTTGGTCAGCTTGCCGTTAATAAAATTCTTTAGTTCTGTTATATTTCCGCCTTTGTCATAGACATATTTTCTGTTTAACATGCCTATTTCATTTGTTTCACTTATTAACTGCCCTGCTTCATCATATACATACTTTGTTCCGTCTATTTCTGATATGTTTCCGCTTGCATCATACCCGTATTTTATTGTTCTGTTATATCCGCCTGCGTATTTTAATTGCGATACCCTTTCAGAGGTTTTTCCGCTTCCGCTTGTTTCATAGCTGTATTCTTTTTTGTATACATCATAACCAGAAGTGTTATTGTTTCTGCAAACTCTTTCACTTGTTATTCTGCCAAACTTATCTGTGTTTTTTAAGAAAGTTGAGTAATAATTATTTACTAAATATCTAGTCTTAGTTGTATAATCATCATCTGTTATTGTTTCCGTTGTCCTTGTCTTGTTGTCTATTGTCTCTACTTTTTTATTCTCTGTTTCGTAGTATTTATGATATATACCGCTTCCTGTTTCTTCTATTATATCCTGACCGTCAGAGTTTGTCAAATAATTTATAACCCTACCTGTAGTATTATCATCAACAGAGGTCAGCACGCCGTCCTCGTCATAATTATAACCATAAAGTATTTTGCCGTCCTGACTGACTGCTGAACTGTTTCCGTCATCGTTATACTCATAATCTATTGTCTGACCGTTACCGTAGCTGGCAGATGTTAAAGCTCCTTCGCTGTCATAACCATAATTTATCAGGTTGTTACTATCTGATGTAATTGATTCAAGCAAACCGAACTCAGTATAACCAAAGTAGTAATTAAATCCGTTATGGGTAATTCTGCTTAATCTGTCTCCGCTGTCATAATCATACGAATTTGTAATAGATGTTCCGTTGCTCAAACCAGAAACATTCTGCGATGCGCTAGTTATATTCCCCATTGAATCATATCCGTAATTAACAGTATTATTATTAACATTTATGCTACTAAGGTTACCGGTATTCTCGTTATAGTTATATGATGTTTTAACACCTGAAGAATCGGTTGAAGATTTGAGATAATTTCCGCTTGAAGAATACTCATTGCTGTCAGACATTGTAACGCCGTCAACTACAGTAGCATTTGACAGATTATTGCCGTACTTATCTTCAACAGTAATAGTATTAACACCGTCCTTTTCATCAACTGTAGTAATACTTCCGTCAGAACCTTTATATGTTGTAGGTTCAGGAATTTCTTCATCAGTATCCGCATCAGTATCTGATTCTGAATCATCATTCTCATTGACTGCACTTTCGGCTTTGTAAACAACAACACCGTCAAAGTAAGCACAATTAATCTGATCTGAATAATTTATAGTAACAAAGAAATGAGTATAATCTTCGTCAGCCTCGACATTTTTCATTACATACTGCCAATCAGTGCAGTATGGATTAAAGCTAATAATATGCGAACCTACAGAATTTGTTGCATTATAGAATGAAACTGTTATATTAATCGGATAACGAGGTGAAGCATTTGCATTTACCCAACCCCCTATATCGTAAGTATCGCCTTTTGTTCCTGATACATCTATTTTCTGAAAAACAATCGCATCTGGAAATTTTAATTCTATAGAACCGCCGTTTCCTGGATGACCATAACTGCTCCATAGATGATTTGCTCCATTAACTTGAGTCCAGCCAGACAAATTATTTTCAAATTCCCCGTTTTTAATTAAATTAGTTTCACTTTTCTTGTGTTCAAAAGTATTTACAAGACTGTTTACCCCATGCGTTCCAGAGCCTTTTGCATACTCATTAGCAGTAACCTGACCCTCTGAATTATATGTTGATATTAAATCCCCTTCATTGCTGAACACTAATGTTTCTGTATCACCTGTATTATTATTTGTATACTTTGTTTGATAATGAGAATAAGTTACACTTATATCTGCACCCTTTGTTCCGCTACTTCCGTATTCTTTTATAGAGCTTATTCTTCTTTGCTTGTTTAAATCATAACTGGTATAAGAAAAGTTCACATGATAACCATCAGTATTGTTCACAGAAATCAAATTATGTGAATTCCAGCTATAGCTTACAGATTTCCCGTCAGGATATGTAACCTTTTTGAGGTTAGAAATGCTGTCGTATTCATATGAAACTTTTTTCAAAACTGAAGATGACTTTCCATAATATGAAATATCCGTCAGTCTTCCGTTTGAGTAGTTGAAATCATATTTTCTACCTGAACCGTCTATTATATAGTCTATTTCAAAAATCTTGGTATAGTCACCTGTATATGCAACTGTAATTGCTGGGTTTGCAGTACCTTGAGTACCAACTATTTGTGAAAGTCTTCCGTACTGATCAAAATAATGTTCATCTCCATTTGGATCGGTAACAATTATATCGTCATATCCTGTTGTAGTAGTATCCTTATATTTAAAGCTATACCCTCTTCCACTTCGGTCTATATACTCTCCGGCCTCAGCATCATAGTCAAAGTATACAACACTTCCGTCACCGCAATAATATTCATAAAACTTATTTAGACCTATATCACTTCTAAAACTTATTGACTGTGAATAATTTGTTTTAAACCCAAATCCGAATTCTGCACTGTTAAAATAATTTAAGTTATATATCATAGAGATATTTACAGGCATAACATTCCCGTCAACACCTATATCTTCTCTTGTTAATACAACATTTCCGGAAAAGTCATTTATTGTTGCTGTTCCTGCTCTGCCAATATCAATAGTTCTGCTGTTTTCAATCTGTGCTGCCGATATTGTCTTATACTCTATTGACAAATATGGTTTATCAGCAGCATTTGCTGTTTCCGCAGAATAAAACATTGATTGACTATTTTGAGCATACGGTGATGAGAGCTTAATTCCATAGTTATTTCCTTCATAATACCAATCACTTACAGCGTTTGTTATATCCCAATTTACTTTTGCATTTGTGATAGCAGGTATATAACATACATCAAGTATTGTGTTGCTCACTGATGGAAGATTAGATTTAATATTGCTTGCCTCCCAGTCAGAAGTTATTTTATACGCATTGATTTCATTACTTACATTTGTAGCGGTCTTGAGGTTAAGTTTAGCGTTTGAAATTGTCCAAAATCTATCCATAACAGGCAAGCCCTTAAAATTTATATACGCATCCATTATGCAATCTCTGTTAGATAGAGCACCTACATATAGGGTAGTAAATGTATCATAATTATATGGTGTAGCACTAAATACTGATGTGTCGACTATTTTATCAGCATATAGTGCTGAAGTTATTGTTGGATCAATAGTCACAGGATATGTTCTGTTTTCATCTGACAACCACTTATAGTTCGGAGTATATGTCAAAATATACTCTGAACCATCTTTCTTTAGATTTGTTTTTATATTATCAGAAAATTCAAAACACTCATCATACATATAAGGTGCCGGAATAGTAAACACTTCTTTTTTGTCTTTATCCAGCAATTTAATTGAATTATCTTTATTAAGCTTTGCCGTTAACCCGTCAGAGTTAATTCTGAATGAATACTTTTGCTTTTTTTCGGGTATTTTGGAAAGAACAATATTCTCCTTCAGTTTACTTCCGCTGAATATATATTCTATACTTGTATTATCATCTTGACTATATTCCACTTTCCCGCCAAGTACTGAATCTGATACATAATCCTCCAAATCATATTTTTTAAGTTCTTTTACCTTATTACTTTTTATATTTTTCTTATTATTTACCTTTTTTGACGCAGAAGATTTTATATCAATCGGTATAATTGATACTTTATATCCATCTAACTCAACTTCAATATTACTTTGCCCGTCAAAATTCTTTGGCAATGACACTTTCATATCAGAACCTGTTTCATTACTTTCATATTTTTCTTTATTTTCATCATATGATAGACGGTTATCGTATTCCTGCCATTCTTCATTTTTCTCATCATAAAAATGTACCGGTTCTTCTGTAACAACTGCCACACGGCTTCCGTCTGACTTTTCGTAAGTTTTGCTATTTTCTGTTCTAAGTTCTTCAATCTCACCTGTTATATATTCAGGTTCATCAGAAGATGTTTGCTCATCACTCTGTGAAGAAGAGCTTGTCTCTGAAACAGGACTTTCATTAATAACCTCGGCGAACACTTTTGGTGCTGTACCTGTTGCAATCATAGACATTACTATCATTATGCTTATGATTCTTGATTTTAAGTTTTTCATACTTCTTTCCTCCTAATTTAAACAATAAATCCCCTTATTATTACAAACTTCTAACATTTGCATTTTTATTGTATCAATATATCTAAAAGTTGTCAAATATTTATTTTTTGCCAATTAGCATTAAAATAAAAAAACACATAAATTTTTTCTATGTGCATACTTTTTTAAATATTTGGTTTTGTATTAGTTCAATCCTTCTACAACTGTAAAACTATCAAAATGCATCTATAAAACACTCTTTATAAAAAGTTGCTCGATAACGCTTGGAAGTCCCGATTCTCGGGGCTTCCAGCTTTGCATCTTTTTTGTTTGCCTTTTATGGCAGGGGCAGAAGGATTTGAACCCTCGGCACTCGGTTTTGGAGCGACTGTTGGAAATTGTAAACCTGTAAAATAGTCATCGAGTTTTAGCCTTTTGTGCAAACCCTAATACAAAACTGTATGTAATTTGATGCTTTATTGATGCTATGACTTTCTTTTACTTCATTATTTTAACCTACTGCTATTTTGATGATATAAAAATCTCAAGGCTAATGCTCTAGTTTAGGGCATTAGCCTTATTGCACTGTATAGTACCATAACTTAAAGATGTTTGTCAAATGGTTTTACAAATCAAAATTTGAAATGCTGTAAACAAAGAAAAAGGAAATAGATATTTACATCAATAATTATACAAACACAACTGCGAAAACCTACTTGAACTTGTGTTTTAACTGATCCTAAACTCAACTAAAATATTTTTGACTGAAAAATAGCTGTTTTCGCATTTCTTACTATTTCTACGTGCTCGCACCGCACTATGGTCTTTAATGTGATCATAACATTGTTACTGTAAAAATGACCCCAACCGCTACTTGTATGAATGTCTTTATTGCTAATAATTAATCATGAAGCTGAGTATATTCATGTACTTAAGAATAACAACAGACAAATAATACAGTATCGTGGTAACCTCGTTATAATCATAACATGTCTTTGTCTATTTTGAATTTTATACCGCTACATTAAAACGGATTTTCAAACTTCTACTACATCGTTGCACTTTTCTAAAAACTTCTAAAATTTTACTGAAAACAAACAATTTAGCTTGCAAAATTCGTCGAAATATGCTATACTAGATTAAAAAATCGAATGATATGATGCTAATATTGCATCAAATTAAAAAAATATGTCATTGCTAATTGGAAGGAAAATGACTAAGTCTTCAACTTCTAAAGGCAGTGAGTATATCTCCAGCTACCTTTACAAAACTCATTAAAAATGAACTTGTCACTAAAAACTGGCACAGATATGTAAAGTGCTAAATTGTAAGTTCGGCAATGTATTGTGAGTAACAAAGCGGGCAATTACAATAAGTTTTATAATATAGAAACTAGTATGAATATTGCTAAAATAATTAATATATGTTAACTAACTAAAAATGTGCCAAAAACAATGGATCTACAACTGATAATGCTTATCTAAATACAAATGGCATTACCTTTCAAGTGGCAAGTATGGAGTCTGCATGTTTTGTAAAAACCATAATGAAGCCTACAACGCGTTTATTTGCCGAAGCAATCAACATATATAAATATATAAGACCAATATCCGGGAATGCAATAAAAATGAGGATGACAGGTAAGTCAACAATGGAAGAACGATCAAAAAATATTACAATACACAATAGTAATCATAACCGCGATGAATTTTCACAATGGTTATTACAGAATGGGTTTGCCTCTTCGACAATACGAAATTATACATCGGCGATCAGATGCGCAGAAACTTTTGCAAAAGAACATAATCTCGAATCCCAAATGCTCATTACTGATGATTACGATCTTTGCACTAAAGCAGTAGCAGCATTATTCCGAAACAAAGAGTTTGTTGCGCTTAATAAACGTCAGCACAACCGCCTTTCGGCGGCCATTTCAAAATTACTTGAATATTACGAAATCAATTACGATTTCAAGACAGGAACACCTGTATCAAAATCAACTATGATTGCATTGCCAAAGACCCGTGTGAACACCGTACTATTTGAAAAAGTGTTGGCAGAGAAGTTTGTGCGTGGTTTCCGTATAGGTTCACCACTTGACATGAAAAAATTCCGCCGATATTATAAAGCAATAAATAACGAAACCCCGAAAATTTCGGATGCAGATATTGAAGCTATGCTCCTCGCTTGCGGCATTCGTTATGATAAAAAAATCTTTGCCCCCGCTGCTATGCTTCCTGCTGAAATGCGGAACAAGCTCTTCTCATTTATACGAGCAAGTTTAAACGAAGGTAAACAAGCTGTTTATTACGAAGCTCTGTTTCGATCTTTCTCTGAGATCTTTTTGGACTATTACATTTATGATGCAAGTATGCTAAAGGCGTATATTGCATTTTATAATGACGGGGAATTCCACCTTGAGAGCCAATACATTTGCAAGGACACCTTGACTCAAGTGAATCCACTACAGGAAGTCAAAAACTACCTGATAATTACAGGAGTTCCTGTGGAATGCTCCGAGATATGCAAAACTCTATCACACATTCCACAAAATAAAGTTATGCAGATCTTGGGAATGAGTGGCGAGTTCGTAAATAACGGAAAAAGTCATTATTTTCATGTAAATGTTGTACATCTCTCTGAGGAAGAAATCGAGAACATTGCTAATCTTATAAGAGAGAGCATTAGCGACAAACTGTTTTTGAGCGGAAATGAGCTAATAGAAATAATCCACGCTCGATATCCTTTTATCATAGAGAACAATCTACCTATTTCCGCAATGGGAATGCGTGGTGTCTTGAAATACCATTTGAAAGAGCGTTTTTCTTTCAAAGGTAATATCATTAGCAGTCTTGATCATGTAATTTCTATGACCGATGTGTTTGGTAACTATGCAAAAAGCCGTCAGGGATTCACAGTGGCTGAACTTACGACCCTTGCGTCGGAGATGAACTCTATAATCTACTTTGAGGCGGTGTACGACAATTCGCTAAGAATAAGTCGAGAGCAATTTGTCACTAAAAATATGGCACAATTCCGCATTGAAGAAACTGACAGAGCTATTGATCGATTCTGCAATAGTGATTATCTAGCTATTGGAAAAGTTAATGGCTTTGGCTCATTTCCCGATGCTGGATTTCCGTGGAACATTTATCTCTTAGAACATTATGTGTACGCTTACAGTAAAAGGTATCGTCTATTTCATTCAGGCTTTAACCGTAACTGTTGTGTCGGGGCGATTGTAAAAATTGAATCTGACATCCAGACTTTTGATGATCTTCTTTCTACCGTTTTAGCTGAGAACGATGTTACTCTCAAAAGAGACCAGGCTTTAGCATTCTTAGTCGAGCAAGGATACCTTGCACGTAGGAAGTACTCAAATATTGAAAAAATTCTGATCCAGGCGAACACCTATAGAAATAGGAAAGGAACAAAATAACTATGTATTCATATAGCTGGGATCCAACTACTGGAGGGCTCTTGCTAAACAGCTCTCCGCTGTCATTTAGCAAAGAACCTCGTCCCGTGTATTATAAAGAACTAGACATTCTTAGGTTTGATAAGTATTGGAATTATGCCAAGAATGATACCTACCCATATATGTGGGCAGAGGCAAATAATTATTTTTATAGAGGTCGACTTGTTGCCAAAACGAAAGGCGGCTCTTTATATACCGCTCCAGAGATTATTATCACAGATGATCCCGAGCCAAATGGTGGAGCTCTTCGCTTTGTTGATGTTCCGGCAATGGTAGAAAAGAATCGTGATTTACTTGAAAAGCTATCGCAAGATACGATAAAGAAGATTTACAACACTTATATAAGCTACAAGGACAAGGTCGATGTTTTCTATGTAGCATTTAGTGGTGGCAAGGACAGCATTGTTACTCTTGACCTAGTTCAACGAGCACTTCCACACAATGCTTTCGAAGTCCTCTTTAGTAATACGGATATGGAATTTCCAACAACAGATGCAGTTGTAGAAAAAACAGAAACCTACTGTAAAGAGCATAATATTTCTTTCTATTCAGCAACATCTAACATGAAGGCGACAGATTCATGGGATTTGTTTGGTGCCCCAGCACGCAAAGTAAGATGGTGTTGTACTGTGCATAAAACAGCTCCTGTAATTAATAAATTATGCGAAATACATAAAATGAATAAAATTCATTCTATGATGATTACTGGTGTTCGAGGAGACGAAAGTACTGCTCGTGCAGATTATGACGAACTTAGTTTAGGAAAAAAACTCCCTGGACAATACAGTTATCACCCTATACTGGAGTGGTCATCTGCGGAAGTTTTTTTGCTTATCTATGCACACAATTTACTACTAAACAAAGCTTATAAATTTGGTTTTAACCGTGTGGGATGCATAATGTGCCCAAATTCTTCTGATAAACATGAATTTATAAAGCACCAATGTTTTCCGGAAGTAGTGGATATGTATTGTAAAAAGATAGTTGAAAACAGTAGTAAAGATTTGTCAGGAGATAATGCTCGTATCTTTCTTGAAACAGGTGGTTGGAAAACAAGATTAAGCGGTCGTGAATTGCGTTTTACAGAACCGGAACGTTTTGAGTATGAAGAAAATAAGGATTACCACATTTTCACCGTAATAAAACTTCGCCAAGAATGGAAAACCTGGTATAAAACAATAGGATCGCTTTATGAGAATTCCGACACGGAATATTTATTGGAGTATAATGGTGCAATACGTAAATGTACTTTATTTAACTATGATGATAAAACCGTATTTAAAATAGAAAACCTTGGAAAAACAAAAAATGCAATCCAATTTATCTTTTATTTTAAGAACATTCTTGCAAAAACCCTATATTGTATTAATTGCAAAACATGTGAAGCAGAATGTCCTAGTAGAAACATCACTATGAATAGTGGTGGGTTAACAATATCCGATAGGTGTATACGTTGTCATGCTTGCCTTAAAATAATTAGCGGATGTTTATATTATAACTCAGTGAAAGGAAGTACTAGTATGAAATCACTAAAAGGACTGAATCGTTATCTGAGTGTTGGAGTTGACGCCAATTGGATTAAGAAATTTCTTAAGGATCAATCTTTTGAACCTGGCAACCGAAAAACAGATACAATGTTTGTTTTAATGAATGATGCAGGTATAACATCTAAGAAAAAATTAACCGAATTTGGTTCCTTCATTCAAGGTCAAGGAGTTAGCTCTGTAACTTCTTGGGCGCTCATTCTCTGTAATCTAGCCTATTCACCTGCTTTTAATTGGTATATCAAAAACATTCCTTTCTACGAACACTATATCGAGGCGCAGCTTTTGTTAGATATGGGCGAAGATCCAACGAAAAAGGATGGAGGAAAAAAAGCTAGAGGTGAATTTTGGAATGGATTTAAAGTTATTCTTGACACAAATGCCTCTCTCAAAGAAATTGGATTTGGCATTCCTGAAATAAATGAAAAACAAAACAGAAACGGTGAAATCAAAAAAAGTATGATTTCAATTACACGTACGCCTTGGCGTCAACCTGAACCTATTGTTATCCTTTATTCTCTTTACAAATTCGCAGAAGCTTGCGGTGATTATTATCAGTTCACCCTCTCTCGTCTGCTGGATCACACTGTGGATAGCGATGGAATCAGCCCTACTGAGATATTTGGATTGGATCGTGATACAATGACAAAGCTTCTGAACGGTCTATCCATCAATTATCCTGAGTTCATCACAACAAGCTTTAATCTCGATTTAGATAGTATCACTTTGAATTCCGAGAAGACATCTTCCGATGTCCTGACATTACTATAAGGAGGAAAAACTACCTATGCCGATACTTGAGAAATACAGACATTATTTTAATATTGATCCAGATTATTATTCTGCAGTAAATGAAGCTGTTATTAACGCTAACCCAGATATGTGGAAGAAGTTCTTTCCTCACAAAACCTTTGTGAAGCTTATCAAAAATACTGTTAGCGTACTTGACCGTAAACAGAAACTCTCTATCTGGGTGGAAGGTGCCTATGGTACAGGTAAATCCCATGCTGTTCTGACTCTAAAGAAATTGCTTGACGCGTCTGAAGAAGATACCAAAACATACTTTGAAAAATATAATCTTGACAATGATCTTTGCAATAATCTTCAACGAATAAAAAACAGCGGTAAAGTTCTCACTGTACATCGTTATGGTTCTTCAAGTATTCATGGAGACCAAGATCTTGTCCTTGCAATTCAGGAAAGTATTGAGCACGCTTTTACTGCCTCTGGAATAGAAAACAAGGGATCAGATTCTTTGAAAGAGTCTGTGATCCGTTATCTTTCTGATTCCGAAAATAAAAAGAGCTTTGGTATCTATGTTGAAGGCAGCTATTCAAATCTCTTCGGTGGTGACACTGTTGACAATATTATTGAAAAACTAAATACATATTCAGATGTTGCCCTCCACACCTTAATGGAAAAGATTTTTAAGGTTGCACGGGAACGTCAGATTAAAGCATTTACTATGACTCCCCGAGATCTGACAAACTGGATCAAAGAAACAATTAAGATCAATGAGTTAAAGGCGATTGTTTTCATCTGGGATGAATTTACGGAATATTTCTATAACAACACCCGTAATCTTACTGGATTCCAGGAGCTGATTGAAATCAGCGAAACAGATCCCTTCTATTTCATTCTAGTAACTCATGTCAGTACAGGGTTATTTTCTGACCGTGATCAGGATTTTATCAAGCTGAACGGACGTTTTGTAAATCCACATAGTCAGATCAGCCTGCCGGAGAATATTGCCTTCCAGTTGATGGGTGCCGCAATGGAAAAGAATACTGACCCGGAAGTGCTACAGGATTGGGAAATAATCACAGATGATCTGCAGGACCGCACACGGGAGTCTAGAAAACTTGTGAAGAGCATTGCACATATTGATGATAAAGAACTAAAGGATATCCTTCCGATACATCCATATACAGCGTTGTTATTGAAGCATATCTCCTCAGCCTTTGATTCAAATCAGCGGAGTATGTTTGACTTTATCAAAAATGACCGTGGTGACGAAATTAAGGGATTCCAGTGGTTCATTGATAATTACGGTCCTGAGGATGAGAATCCTCTCCTCACAATTGATATGTTGTGGATGTTCTTTTATGATAAGGGAAAAGATTTTCTTGCACATGACATTCGCTCTGTCCTTGACTATTTTACTCTTGGAGCAAATCAAAGGCTAGCTAACGATGAGAAACGAGTTCTACAGACCGTTCTGCTACTGCAAGCAATTTCCCAACACGCTGGCGATTCTGTTGAACTTTTCATTCCTAATGAGAAAAATGTAAATAACGCATTTGAAGGCTCTGACATGGATGGCGCTGCAGGACGTTGCGCAGAAAAATTGGTTCGTGATAAAGTGCTTTTCAAGAAGCAGCTAGGTGGAGGCAAATTCCAGTATAACGCATATGTGAATGAAGTCAGCGGTGCAGAACTTGATAAGTTCAAAGATGAAATCGACAGAAAGACAACTACTTCTCTTATTACGGAACAATTAATAGACAAAACCTCCGTCACTGATGCAGTTACACTTGGTGGTGCTTTAAAACTACGTTATGAGCTTCGCTATGCTTCTGCTGCGGACTTTGATATGCAAATCAAACAGCTGCGCAATCAAGAAACGAACTTTGAGAATAAAATAATTGCTGTTGTCTGCTTTGCTAAAGACGATAATGAGAGTGTAGCTGTCGGTAAGAAAATTCGAGCTGCCCTCAAAGATGGCAGCTATCATATGATTTTCGTTGATGCCACTACTACGCCTTTTGGCAAGGATGGTTATAACCAATACCGAGACGATATGGCACAGTCCATGTACCAACAGGGTAAAGATAACGCACTCGCTACACAATACGCAAATAATGCCAAAGACTCTCTCAAAAAGTGGAAGATACGAATTGGTGACGGTGAGTTTATCGTGTATACCGCAGAGAAATCTGATGGTGAACGTGTAACCTCTATGGAAGCCCTTTACGGTGTTTTGGCAGAAATCAATAAAACAAAATTCCCGGAATGTTTGGAATCAGCTTACAATGTTATTGCAAATATGTTTACTCCCAGCAGCTTAAAGCAGGGTGTTGGCTGTGGAGCAAACCAAAAGACAACGGGCACATTCCTATCTGGAAGCCCAGCAACCAAACTTGAAAATGCGTTGAAAGATGCATGGCTCGTAGAAAAGTATTGGATAGATCATCCCAATACACTTATTTCCAGAATTAAAATCAAAGTTGATACTATGATTAGTAAAGCTTTTAAGGATGGCAATCGTATTTCCATTAAAACGATTTATGATTCTTTAAAAGTCGCTCCTTATGGCTTTATGCCATGCAACTTGACTGCCTTTATAATGGGCTTTCTGCTTAAAGAGTATGCAAATGGTTCATATAGCTGGAGTGACGGCCTAACCAACGATGCCCTTGATGTAAACAAACTCAAGGAAATGGTAGCGGAAATTATCAATCTGCAAATTACACCGAACCCACGATATAAAGAAAAATATATCGTAGCTATGACTGACGAAGAAAAAGCTTTTAATGAGGCTACCTCCGTAGCATTTGGCATTCCTCAAAATCTCTGTACATCTGTAGAACAAACAAGAGAGCGTATTCGTAGCAAGATGAAAGAGCTTTCTTTTCCTGTTTGGACGTTGAAATATGTTCTTGATTCCTGTGAAATCAGTGTAAATAAAGAAGTCCTTGATATGCTAATTGATAACTTCTGTGGCATTGCAAATAGCTATAATTTAGGTGGTTCAAAGACAGAAAGTGATATTGCTATAGAAATCGGTCGCATTTGCATTGCAAATGAAAAAGCTTCTGAGGATTTAAAGTCTATTCTATCTAAAGAAAATTGCACAGAAGGTATGCGCATCTATCTCTCTCAGTTTGAGGATGGTCGGTTACCTGCACTTGCTGCAGAGATTGGGGATAACGGGCAGTATATTAATGTTCTTCGCCGTAAATTTGATGCCGATGCAGCGAACTGGGTATGGAATGTCGAGACTGCGCAGCAGAAAATCCTTGAAGTAATTCTCGAATACGAAATCATAAACGAAAGCAACAAGGTCGTAGACCGCACCGTCTCCTTTGATGAAGTAGTTGCGGAATGGTGTGATAAATGCCAGTATATCCGCATTTCATATGCAGCTGCAAAAAACTATTTTGATGATTTGGGACCATTTCTTGAATTGCTTCTTTCTATAAAGAAGTCTGGGCAGATTTTAGATTCACAAAAGCAAAAGTTCCTTGACTTATTACGTATTCATGGAACCGCATTTATCGCATTCCGCAATAACCAAGTCGAGACTTTTAAGAGGGTATGTTCCTACTATCTTGATGGATTTAGTGATGAAGAGATCCTAGAGCTGTACCATACAATTCCTGCTGGTACATTTACTGCTGAGAAATCCGAATATATTAACCTTGTTAATCAGAAATCGCAGGCATATAGGAATAATCTCGGTAATGAACGTCTCAAGAAACTGTGGCGCGATAAAACAGGAACCAGTTCTCCTAGAGAGTGGTCAAAAAAGAATTTGATGCCTATTCTCTGCCTCATCAGCGATGATGAATTGCAAAAGGCTCGATCCGCATTTGGTACTATAAATCAAGCACATCCTGATGCTCTTTCAATTGACAAGGCTATTCAATTTATAGAGAATGCAACCTTCTTTGATAAAATGAACGATCCTGAAGTGCTGGATCGTATTTTTAGCACAAACATCATCAAGGGATATTCCACCATGCTTTCAGATATTGAAGAAGTCAAGAACTACCTTGACGGTCATATTACAGCAGAACCTTATGAGTGGTTTGCTTTGCCGGAAGTTGATAAAAAGCTCAGACAGATGGCCGAAGCAAAATATGTGCAGTCTGGTTGCGATCGAGCTTTAGAAAAAATTGATAAAATGGATGTTTCCAAGGTGAAGAGATATCTTAAAGAACTCATCAAGGAGAATATGATTGTTGGTATGGAGATTATAAAGGAAGAATGAGGAAGTAGTGTATGAGTATTGATAATGCAATCAAAAAAATAAATAGCCACCTCTCTAAAGGTAATGTTCAGCCATTAATAGTAGACGTACAAAACATTGAGGATTTGCAGGCTATTAAGACGCACTACAATGTGGGAAGTTCAATATTTATTTCAGCAAATAAATATTGCTCCAAAGATGAGCTTCCTCAGATGGATGTACTATTTAATGAGTTGTCAGAAAATACAGGCACCCTTTTTGTGACTGAACTTAGTATTTATCTGAAGCTCAAGGGCGAACAGTATCTTAAGGATAATTTGAAGAGTGTTTTGTCAATGTGTCCCACTGGACATATTATTTTGTTAACTTACCAGTGCAAAAAGTATCTTTCATTCAATGATCCACGGTTCAAAAATAGGATTGTCGTAATAGACGATTCAAAGGATACCAAACCTTCGCTTATTTTTACAACTGATAAGTTTGTATTTAAGAAAGAGGATAAAATAATATACGGAATCGATCATTTAGCGGATCTCGAAAAAGAAACTGTGGAAACAGCATATGTCATAACGAGCAAGAAACGTGATTATTTTCCTTCATCCTTGATCGCTATAACAAATCTCAACAAAGCTTATGATATTCTTTGTACTATTGACAAAACTACATCAAATATAAACGAAACTCTTGGGACAGAAAACCAATGGGCGTATGCGTTGCAACAATTCGCTAACAAGAACTCATGGGCAGATGTTGTTAATTCGCTTTACGGTAATTATAATACGCTTGATCTTGTTATTCAAAATTATCCTACCTTTGATAGTGATCAACAATGGCTCTATTTCACTGCACTTAAAATCTTCGGGGCTCCTAACAACTGGTGTTTAAATAAAGCGGCAATATCAGCTGAACAAAAAAATGATCTTATTAGGCAGTTATATCGGTCAATATTGAATCTAGAGCCAAAAAACAAAAGGTTTATGCGATACTATAAGCAAAGGAAACAGTTACTAAATTGGCTTGGTAATCCGCTTGACGAGGTGGTCGATTATTGCAAAGTCATATTAAGCAAGGGCAAAAATGCTATATACTACCTAACGGATAGCACAACAAAAGAGAAAGAGCAGATTTTCTTCATATTAGACAAGTATGGATATGAATTCGCAAAGGAAGATCTTATTACTATTCTTCAGCTTATCTACTCTGATTTAGCTGCTTACTTATCAGCATATCACTTCAAACATGATATTTTTAACCAGTATTTCGAGTTATATAAATACCAAAAAATAATAAACAGGATTCTTCCTGAGTTCGAAACTTTTGTCATGGATCAGGCCGAAAAACGTGAGTATAACCTTCTTCTGCCTCCTCGCTCTTCTTTAATTGAGAAAATTAATAAAGTTGGTGCCCAACTTTATTTCATGGATGCAATGGGAGTAGAATATCTTGGATTTATTATGACTGTGTGCAAAGAACTCAATCTAATGGCAAAGATTTCTATTTGTCGTAGTGAACTTCCGTCTATCACATCTAAAAACAAAGAATTTTTGGAGATATTTGCAGACAGCGAATATCCGGTTATTTCTGTTAAAGATATTGATGAGATTAAACATCACGGTAAGGATAATTATGACTATCAACAAACGAAGCTACCATTCCATTTGTCGAAAGAGCTTGATATCATTCGAGAGGTATTGACTAAAATTAAGGAAAAACTAGCATCTGGTTCAATAAAAAAAGCAATTATGATTTCCGACCACGGGGCAAGTCGGCTCGCAGTAATTCATGAAACCGAAGGCATATGGGAAATGAAAGAAAAAGGTAAACACTCTGGGCGTTGTTGCCTGAAAAGCGAAGTTGACGAACAACCCTGCTATGCTACTGATGCAGGTGATTTTTGGGCTCTTGCTAATTATGACCGTTTCAAAGGTGGTAGAAAAGCAAGTGTTGAAGTTCACGGGGGTGCCACACTGGAGGAGGTAACAGTTCCGATTATTGAGCTCTCTTACCATCCTGGTGAAATTGAAGTTCTAATTATGCCTGTGGATGTATCAACGTATGATCTTAATGATGTGCCTGAAATAACAGTAAGCTTCAGAAAAAAGGCTGTTATAAAGATTTATATATCTGAAATGCTACCGAATATCAATATCCAAATTGATGGCAAGTATTATGACTCAAAACCAATAGACAGCAATTATTATATGGTCGATATGCCCGATATCAAACGTCCGAGAATATATTATGTAGATGTTTATTCTGATGACAATGCTATTAAAATGAAACTTCCTCTCAAAGTTAGAAACGAAGGTATGGATAGCAATAACAAAGGTATTCTGTAAAGGTGGAGGTACAACACATGGAAGAAAAACTTCGCGAGTGTTTTAGCGAGATGGTCGTCTTTAAGGATCTGAAGAAAAGCAATTTCTTTGCTTCCTTAAGTTTGCCTTCTTTTCTTCGAGACTGGCTTCTAAAAAAGTTTAGTGATGATGAGGGTAATTTTGATGTAGAAGAAGTTGCAGATTTTGTTCATACCTATCTTCCTAGAAAAGAAGAATGGATTAGTATCAAGAATCGTATTGTTTACGAAAATGAGCGTGTTCAGATACTGACAAAAGTAGCTATTGATATTGACATAAAAACCAGTGAAATCTCATTCTCTATTCCAAATTTTGGATTAACATCAAAAGAAACAATCATTGAACCTCATATATGGGAAGAATATAAAAGCGAACTTGTAAATGGTCAGGAAACCTGGGGTGTAATTGAACTTGGGTATCGTTTCCCGGATGATTCTGTTAAGCCGAAAATACCCGGAAAAATTAAGATGACTGGGTTTACCAAATTTTGTCCATACTCTGTCGACTTGGATTATTATAAAGATGCCAGAGAAGAGTTTACTGTATCTGAGTGGATTGATGTGATTTTAGGTTCAATTGACTATAATGCTGCAGGATACCAAAATGAAGAAGAAAAGCTCATCATGATCACTAGGCTTCTACCTTTTGTCGAAAAACGAATAAATTTGCTTGAGCTTGCTCCCAAGGGGACCGGAAAATCATATGTATTCGGAAATGTGAGTAAGTATGGTATGTTGACCGATGGCGGAAAAATCACACGAGCAAAAATGTTCTACGATACAGGACGAAGAACTCCCGGTTTTATTTGTGGCAATGACTATGTTGCTATTGATGAAGTTAAGCTCGTAACATTTAATGATGTAAACGAGATGCGTTCTATTATGCAGGGTTACATGGAAAAGGGAACATTTAATATTGGCGGCTATGAAGGAAAGTCCGACGCTGGAGTGGTGTTTCTCGGAAATATTTCACAAGAGAACATGGACGAGTATAGCAATATGTTTACCGAATTACCTTCTCTGTTCCAGGAAAGCGCTCTTGTCGATCGTATCCACGGATTCATAAAAGGGTGGGATATTCCCAGAATGAACGATGATTTGAAGATTTCTGGGTGGGCACTAAACTCTGAGTATTTCTGTTCTATTCTGCATCTTTTGAGAGACGATGCGAGCTACAGAGCAATTGTTGATAAGTTAGTAGAGGTGCCAGAAAAGGCAGATACGCGTGATACTGAAGCTATAAAGAGAATTGCTACAGCATACCTAAAATTACTGTTTCCGAATGTTAGAACTGCCGAAGATGTCAATCCAAAGCGTTTTCTGCGTTACTGTTTGCGCCCTGCACGCAAAATGCGTCAAATCATAAAAAGGCAGATGGGTATCCTTGATACTGAGTTTAAAGGAAAAGATGTGCCTACTTATGGCATTAGTGAGTTGAATGTCGATGGTTAACTGTGTAATATGCGGTAAGTCAGATTTAAACAATGATACAATAGGAATTAACAAGAAACTACTTGGTGAGAATATCTCAAATTATTATTGTTTGGATTGTCTTGCTGAGTATCTTGAATGCACTGTTGATGAACTGCTTGACAAAATTGAGGATTTTAAAGAAGAAGGTTGTAAACTATTTAAGTGAGGTGATAGAGTGAAAAGATCTATTTATGCGGATAATGCAGCAACCACACAACTTGATATGGATGTATTTGAGGTGATGAAACCATATTTGATTCATGAATTTGGCAATCCTTCTCAAAAATATGCCTTTTCGCGTTCATCACAAAAAGCTATTCAAGAAGCTCGTACAACTATAGCAGATTGTATCGGTGCACAACCAGAAGAAATATTTTTTACATCTGGCGGTACTGAAAGCGATAATTGGGCAATAAAGAGTAGGAACACAGAAAAGTTTATTATTACATCCACTTTTGAACATCATGCAATCCTAAACTCTTGTGCAACATTTGAACATATTGGTGGCAACGTAAAATACATCAACCCAACGGAACATGGTATCGTCACACCACAAAGCTTAGAGATGGCCATTACAGAGAATGTCGGACTTGTATCTATCATGTTCGTCAATAATGAGTTGGGAACGATACAGCCAATAAAAGAACTGTCTCATATCTCTCACAAGCATGGAATTCCTTTTCACACAGATGCAGTTCAAGCTGTTGGACGCATACCAATTAATGTGGATAAACTTGGTATAGATATGCTTTCGGCTTCAGCGCATAAATTTCATGGACCCAAAGGTATAGGATTTCTTTACATTCGTAACGGAATATATGTATCGCCTTTTATGGATGGTGGAAGCCAGGAATACGGGTATAGAGCAGGTACTGAAAATGTACCCGCTATTGTGGGTATGGCAGCTGCATTAAAGAAAAGCAGTGACGGAATCAGCCAGTTTACCGCACACATAGAATCGTTAGAAGATACTCTTCTGGCTGATTTGACAACAGCTAAAATACGATATTCTCGTAATGGGGGAACGAATAACCTTCCAGGATTAATAAGCCTCTCTTTTCCTGGAAAAGATGGAGAAGCTATTATGCACCGACTTGACCTTTTAGGCGTTTCAGTATCAACAGGGTCAGCTTGTGACAGTCATAATACAGAAATATCTCATGTTTTGCGTGCCATCAACCTTGATAATGAATCTGCCAAAGGAACTATCCGAATTTCTCTTGGTCGGAATAACACCATCCAAGATGCACATGAAATTTCCTTAGCACTTATTAAGGTGCTTTCGTCATAAAGGAGTGATGTATAAATGGCAAAGAAACGAAGAACCTATAAGAAATCATCCAAATGCCCAGAACCATTTAATACTCTCATCGATTTAACTGGTGCAGTAACTATTGGAGCATTTGTGAAACATAAAGTAAAAAAAGATTATACCCGGGTCAAAGATGAAGAAATGTTGATTGTCAAGCATACGCTGGCGGTAGCAGAACAAATGAAAAATGAGGGCGACTTTGTATCGGGTATAACCGGACAGAGCCGCCCTCTTACTATGTGGATGTGCGAAAAGAAAATTTTTGAAGATCTGTGATACGGTAACATTGATCCCCATAAAAGGACTATCAAAGCGAGCATTGTCTCTTGTCGTGAAAAATGACGATATGATGCAAGCAATGCTGTTTGACACCCGGAAAGAACAGTATGAAAAGTTACATAATTGTCAGGATGAACTAACTAATCTGCTGGAACGAAAGACATTTCCCGAAGGCTTCTGTCTGGCAGTGAAGATTATGGTTAATGTCATGAACACAATGCAAATCCCATAAATAGATGATTAAAAATTGCACCGCAGTATACAAAGGATAAGCAAGCCCATTGCTGGACTTGCTTATTATTTTATACATACAAAATATTAGTATTCCCTATCCTAATAAATTTTATCCATAAAACACTTGACAATTTTTTCTTTTTCATGTATTATATATTTACATCATAGAAATAGATGTAATAACAATTGAATAAAATGC
>CANQUM010000015.1 GCA_947627045.1 uncultured Clostridia bacterium | reverse complement strand
TTATGTACATTTTATTTATGTGTTTATTGTCTGTTTTCAACAAAAATACTATAAAAAGCCTTTTTTCTAATACAAATGTTTAAAAAACCCTTGAAATTTAGTTTGATTTGGGGTATTATATTAAAGGTTATTAATCCTGCAAAGAACCGTATAATTGCACTGCATTTATTTTAACCGGCAAACAGTGCTGATTTTAGGTTTATTAATATTCTGTACATCAGTCTATGTGCGAATGTATTTTGCATAATTGAAAAATCAATTGGAGTTATTTTACTTATGGTCGATTTCAATTTCAAAGATAAATATACAATTGAAGATTTAATTGAAATCGTAAGGCTTTTGAGAAGTGAAAATGGATGTCCCTGGGATAAAGAACAAACACATAAATCAATTCGTATGGATTTTCTGGAAGAGGTTTATGAGGTTATTGAAGCCATTGATTTTGACAGCAAGGATATGCTAAGAGAAGAGCTTGGCGATGTTCTTTTACAGGTTGTGTTTCATTCCCAGATAGAAACAGAAAAAGACTCATTTAGCTTTTCAGATGTTACAGATGATATTTGTAAAAAGTTAATTATTCGTCATCCGCACGTTTTCGGTGAGGTTTCTGTCAACAGTTCTGAAGAAGTTTTGAAAAACTGGGACAGAATCAAAAAAGATACAAAAGGACAGAAAACCTTTACTGATACTTTAAAAAGCGTACCCCGCGTATTCCCTTCTCTTTTAAGGGCAAGCAAGCTGGGTAAGAGAGCTTCAAGAGCTAATCTTGATTTTAAAAGCGCAGACGATGCTCTAAAATCGCTGAAAGACGAGGTCGACGAATTAACAGCCGCTATTGAAGCTGATAATACTGCACAGATTTCAGAAGAAATAGGAGATGTTATTTTCTCAGCTGTAAATGTTGCGAGAAAATCAGGGCTTAACGCAGAAGAACTTCTTACTCAGGCAAATGAGAAGTTTATAACACGCTTTGAAAAGGTCGAGCAAATGGCTATTGAAAATAACGAGAATATGCAGGATCTATCAGCGGACAAGTTGGACAAATACTGGAACAAGGCAAAGGAAGACAAATGAATCTGGCTAAAAGAAATTTGCATAAAATTTCTTTTAAATGGCTTTACCGAAAATCAATATCGGTAAGCGAATAAAATAATTATGGCTTTTAGCCAACAATTTGGGAGGAAATTAAAATGACAAAGACAGAGCTTGTAAGCCTTATCGCAGATAAGGGAGACTACTCAAAAAAAGATGCTGAGAAAGCATTGGCAACAGTAATTGACGCAATTACAACATCACTTAAGAAAGGTGAAAAGATCTCCCTTGTAGGATTCGGTACTTTTGAAGTTCGTGACAGAGCTGCTAAGACCGCTATCAATCCTATGACTAAGGAGAAAATTCAAGTTCCTGCTAAGAAGGTTCCTGCTTTCAAGGCTGGAAAGGCTCTTAAAGACGCAGTTGCTAAGTAAATCATTATAATGCTTGCCTGTCAGAAAACTGACAGGCTTTTAATTTTTATTAAGGCAGATAATTATAATTAGGCGGTGAGAAATATGAGATTGGACAAATACCTTAAAATAACCAGAATAATAAAAAGGCGCACAATAGCAAATGAAGCCTGCGATGCAGGCAAGGTCTGTGTAAACAATAAGCCAGCCCGTGCATCATACGACGTCAAAATCGGCGACATAATAGAAATAAATATGGGACAAAAGCCGCTGAGGGTAAAGGTGTTAAGCATAAGCGACTATGTAAAAAAGGAAGAAGTCTCAGACTATTATCAAGTAATTGAATAAAACATAAACTTAAAAAGCCTGACAGTGATTAAATCCTGCCAGACTTTTTTATTTTGTATTCAATTATAACTCTATATCGTCTGCATCGATTTCAAGGTCTTCGATATTGATCTGCGACATAAAAGCCTTATATTCCTCTTCTCCCAAAGCATCTTTCAGCTTGTCGTAGTTAAAGGTCCCGTCGTCATTATAGTAATCCTCCAGCATAATTGCGCCTTCATCATCTTCAGAAGTCTCTGTATCGGCACCGCCCATTTTACTAGCCAAAAAGCTTTCGCTTAGCTTAGAAAACGCTGCTGTTAGATCTTTTCCCAAAACCGTCTTAAAATTAGCAAGCAGCCTATCTAACTTCATCGACGACTGATATTTTTCTATCTGATCTAATGTGTATACTGTTCCTTTAGGGATTGTTATGTCTGACGCATTTGTTATTTCACTTGTAACGGAAATTGCTGCATATTCAACATCATTAACCGAAACATCCATTTCTGTATTCAATTTACTTTTCTCTGCTTTATCAGTTCCAACAATTTTTATCTTCTTGTCTCCAAATACTGCCTCAACTTCCGTGCTTCCGTTTGATAATCCGTTTTCCTTATCTACAACCTCGTAATCATTAATTTTCTCCGTTAATGAAAAATCATTAGCATTTTCATTTAATGAATTAACAGTTACTTCGCATTCAATGTCAAGCTTCTCGCCGTCCTTTACGGCAGTAAACGAATAATTTATGCCTTTTCCTCCTATGCTTATGGCATAAGCATCGTTTCTGTCGACGCTTAAAAAGACAATATCTCCATACTTTATTCCAACTATATTATCACCGTTATAAATCAGACCTATCTCAACATTACCTGATTTTAAATCAAGTTCTTTAAGAAGTATATCCTTTGCCTCGTCAATTTTTGTTGCGTAATTTTCATCGGTAATATCATATGCCGAACCTAAAATGTCTACTGCATATTCCTTGATCTTATCATCATTTTTTAGCTTGTCAAATAGACTTTCAACTAACTTTTTAATGTTATCTTCGGTTATAGAATAAGTTTTAAGAATGTACTTATATTCAACCGACTCAATTGCTCCTTCAAATTTCTCCTCATTTGATGACTTGGGAAGTTTATCTGCTGCTGCATTTATATAATCGTTCAAAATATCCTCATAATCAACAGCTTTAAACTCCGTTAGCTTTTTCAAATCAGGAATTTTAAAATTTTCAATTCCGCTAACACCCATACCTTTTGATATAATGTCTTCTTTAAGAACGTTTAAATCCTTTGAAGACGCACTCAAATATGCGTCAGAAAGCTCCGGAACCTTTATGTAAACAGTTTTGGCATCATTATCATACACGCCGTTTAATGATACAAGGTCCTTACCGTCATATGCAACAGAAATGTCCGTACCTGCCTTATTTCTCTTCAGTTTTGTGTCATAGGTCATAGACAGCGGCTTGACTTCTGCTCCCAATGCGTCTGTAATGCCCTTTTTGAACTCTATAACCGCATTTGATTTTGACGCTTTATCAGCCTTTCCTGAAAAAATGCCAAACAACGAGTTTGTATCAAATGAATTATCAAATACATTCAGAAGCATTTCTTTTGCAGATATGGAATCGGATTTTTTATCCTCATTCTCACCGCAGGCTGCGAAAACAGATACTGCAATTACACCTGCCAATAAAACTGAAAATGTTCTTTTTATTAAACTCTTAATTCTCATTTAAAGACCTCCGCACATTTGTTTTATTTTTACAATTAATTATAACAATATGCCAATAACTTGTCAATGGAAATTCAATGTAATCAAAAGACTAAATTTACTATTAACCGACATAGGCTCTGACTTTTAAATTTGCTTCTACGAATTACCGGTTGAATTCATAATTTAATTATGATATAATAAAATATATAATTCTCTTATTGAAAAACATTTTTAAATACATACAAATATATAAGTGAATTTTTAATTTTTGAAAGGAAATCTTTGCATTGCAAAGACATAGTGATTAATATGGAAACATATCTGTATATATGGCTTGCTGCCTTTGTTTTGTTTGCGGCTGTTGAATTTATAACTTCTATGGCGCTGATTTCTATTTGGTTTGCAATGGGCTCTCTAGCTGCTTTGATTTTATCAGTGTTTGAAGTTCCATTGTGGATACAGCTTTTGATATTCATTCTGGTATCGGCTATACTTCTAATCTGCACAAGACCTATAGCTAAAAAAATTAATAAAAATAATATTGATACCAATCTTGAAATAATTATAGGAAAAACGGCAAAAGTAATTGAGGATATAGATAACTCAAAAGCAACTGGCCGTGTTAGACTAAAGGGCGTTGACTGGTCAGCAGTTTCCGATACGGGTGAGTTTATTGACAAAGACTCGCATGTAACTGTTACTAAAATTGAGGGTTCAAAGCTTTATGTAAAAAAATAAAATCATCTTACCTATAACTTGTTATCTCATAATCAGCTGATTTTTATTGACTCAAAATATTTATATATGGAGGTATTTTTATGGAAGCGTATATTCCAATTCTAATCGTTATTGCAGTGATATTACTGATAATCATTGCGTGCATTAAAATTGTTCCTCAGGCACAGGTTTATGTTATCGAGAGATTCGGAGCATACCGTGTGTCATGGCAGACAGGTCTGCACTTTTTGATCCCCTTTGTTGACAGAGTTGCAAAAAGGGTTTCAATCAAAGAGCAGGTTGTAGACTTTAAACCGCAGGCAGTTATTACAAAGGATAACGTAACTATGCAGATAGATACGGTAGTATTCTTTCAGGTTACCGACGCTAAGCAATACACTTACGGCGTTGAGCGTCCGCTTTCTGCTATTGAAAATCTTACTGCAACAACCTTGCGTAATATCATAGGCGAGCTTGAACTTGATGCAACTCTGACCTCCCGTGATACTATAAACACCAAGATCACGGTCATACTTGACGAAGCAACCGACCGCTGGGGAATTAAAGTAAATCGGGTTGAACTTAAAAATATACTTCCTCCCCGTGAAATTCAGGACGCTATGGAAAAGCAAATGAAAGCCGAGCGTGAACGCCGTGAAAAAATACTACAGGCTGAGGGTGAAAAGAAGTCGGCTATCTTAGTTGCAGAGGGCGAAAAGGAGTCAAAAATTCTTGCCGCTGAGGCAGAAAAACAAGCTGAAATTCTTAGAGCTGACGCTGTTAAACAAAAGAAAATACTTGAAGCAGAGGGTGAGGCAAAAGCAATTGAAACCGTACAGCTCGCTCTTGCAGACAGCATTAAGAAGCTAAACGAAGCTAATCCGAACGAGCAAGTAATTCAGTTAAAGAGCCTTGAGGCATTCCAAAAAGCTGCCGACGGAAAGGCAACAAAAATAATTATCCCGTCAGAAATTCAAGGGCTTGCAGGTCTTGCTGCCGGACTTAAAGGAATTATTTCAGATAATGATAACGTTAAGTAAAGCTGAATAATATATATAAAATCCTGAGAAAAATATCTCAGGATTTTTTAGTTCATCTACAATTTTTTTCTTGATTTAGTATCTACTTCTTGCCTCTGACGGCTGAGCACCGTTACATTCGGTTAGTTTTGAACAGCCTTATTGCTTATTTTGATAATATTAAGTTCTTCAGCTGATTTGACTACAGACTCAGCTATTGATTTTGCATAAGCATCAAGGTTTTTGTCAAAGAGTATGTTATCCTCATCATCTGTAATAAAACCCAGCTCCACCAGACAGCTCGGCATATTTGATTTTTCGTTGACTACATAATTGACCTTTGCAGCAGGGTCATAACCCTGATAGCCGTACTGCACTCCCCTATTTTGGCTTATCCCCACCTTGTCAAGACCTTTTAAAATGTTCTTAGCAAGCAGTGTATCGTCATCCGGAGCGTCATAATTTACCCAGACCTCAACCCCCTGACCTGTTTCAGCACTGTTTCTGTGTAACGACACAAAAATATCTGCGTCAGCATCGTTTGCCATTTCAGGTCTTTGATAGAGATCAACGTATTTGTCCTCAGTTCTGGTCATAAGAACATCTGCACCCAGCTCTTTAAGGTGTTTTTCAACAGCATGAGCCATATTCAAATCATCGTCGCTCTCAAATCTTGACTCATCATTCGACAGTGCTCCGCAGTCGCCTTCGCCGCCATGACCTGCATCAATACAGACAAGAAGCTTTTGACCTTCTCCTATTATAGCAGTATCAGTATTTGCAGCCTGAACCGCATCATTTTTCTTATCATCGGTAAAAGCACCTATAATCGCCTTTATTCCCATAACTATAAAAATAATAATCAGAACAAAAATGCACAGGGCAATAATTACCCTGTCCCAGTAAATGAACGTATGCCTATTCTGTTTCTCCATTCCCTATACCTACACATTCTAAATATGATGCTTTGTTTTGTTCCTTATATTTTTATAATATTCGTGCCTTATCTGTTTCTATGGCAAATGTGTAAATTTACAGAAGAGTACGTTCGTTGCAGAATTCACATTCAAGATTATCTCCAAATCCCTTAAATGATTTAGGAAGGTATTGCTCGCAATTGGTTATACACTTTTCATTAGAGCATTGCAGATTATTGTATTCTTTACCCTCAATAAGCTTAGGTTTGCAGCAATCTTTATCAAGCAGCGTGAGAATAAGCGCCATTCGCACATAAACTCCGTACTTTGCCTGCCTGAAATAGCAAGCTCTGCTGTCTCTGTCAACATCAACAGTTATCTCATCGACTCTGGGCAGCGGATGCAAAACTGCTAAATCAGATTTTGAAAGCATCAGCTTGTGTCTGTCTAAAACATATACATCTCTTTGAGCCAAATACTCCTCCTCCGAGGAAAATCTTTCTCTTTGAATTCTCGTCATATACAAAACATCCAGTTTGTCTATTCCCTTTTCCAGAGCGTCGGTTTCTTCATATTCAATCCCACCTGCGTCTAAAATATCTCTTATGTATGGCGGGATCTTAAGCTCAGGAGTTGAAAAAAACACAAATTTATTTCCCTTAAAGCAGGACATCGCCTTAACAAGCGAATGTACCGTCCTGCCGAATTTTAAATCGCCGCAAAGACCAATGGTCAGATTATCAAGCCTTCCCTTTTCGAGCTTTAATGTGAGCATATCGGTAAGTGTCTGCGTTGGATGAAGGTGCCCTCCGTCGCCTGCATTGATTATAGGGCAGTCAGATGTAAGAGCAGCCGCCTTTGCGGCTCCTGCGAGCGGATGCCTGATAACTAAAACATCTGCATAACTGCTGACTACTTTAGTGGTATCCTTGAGATTTTCTCCCTTTGCAACTGATGATGTAGAGGGATTGTCAAAACCTATCAGTGTTCCGCCCAACCTCAGCATAGCAGTCTGAAACGACATTTGAGTTCTTGTTGAAGGCTCATAAAACAACGTAGCCATTATTTTACCGTCCAGCTTGTGAGCATAGCTTTCAGGGCTTTCATATATCTCTTTTCCCAGATTTACTACCTGCTCCCACCATTCAACAGAATAATCATTTAAGTCAATTAAATGAGAATATTCGGTTTTTACATCCTTCATTCTAATCATCATACCTTTCTTGCGTGAAAATCCACGCTATCCCAAAATTTATTTAGAAAACTTATTTAAGAACTCATTTCTAGTCATAACCTTATTGAGTAATTCAAGCAAGGAGGAAGTTGAAATATGGCTCGGCAAGTCCATAGACTCTAAAAGCTCCTGCCTTTTTATTTTACTGTTCTTCATTCCTATAAAGCCTAAATCAAAAAGATCAAGATTAGTTATACAGTCATCTTTCTGTTCAAACGCTGATTCACCGTTTGCCAGAACTCCCGCTTTCTTAAATGCCTCAATAATTATATCTTTATCAATTCCCTCAACGCCTATTGTACCCTCCTTTGAAGGCTTGTCCTTGCGCTTTTCTTTGCCAAAAATCTCGGGTATATAAACATTTGTTATCTTATCATTTGAAACAAGACCCTTTATGTGGTTTCTTATCCTGAACCCCGCCGAATCAGAATCGGTAAGAATAATAATACCTCCGTTTTCAGCGTAGAACCTTATAAGAGCTGAGATCTCATTGTTTTTATAAATACCGAATCCGTCGGTAACTATAATCGGTGCGTCAAATATCGAGGACAGCTTTATCTTATCGTATTTTCCCTCTACAATTATTGCTTTGTCAATATGTATCATTTTATCATCTCATAAGCATTTTGGTAATTGTCTTTTCAAGAATAATTCTTGAATCTGTCTTTGATGACTTTAAATCTAAATCTGCTTCGCTTAAATACTGTATACATTTTCTAAGTCTGTCGGCTTTATATCCAGAGCAATCCCTATAAGCATTCTGAATTTTAAATTCCAGATTTTTAGGATATGAAAAATCATCTGCGGCATTTTTATAAGTTCTCTTTGAATCCCTTGCAAGCCTTGCTCTGTATAAATCAACAAATGATGAAGATATACCCCCGACTATTGTAACTGTATCAAGCTGATCTGCATAAAGTCTGTCAAGAATGCTGAAACTCCTCTTAGCATCACCTTTTGCAATAGCGTCAGCAAGTCTGAAAGAATCTGTTTCAACCTGTGTTGAGCAAAGCAAATCTATATCATCATTTGTAATTTCACGTCCGTTTGCATAAGCACACAGCTTTGCTACCTCATTATTGATTATAAGCATATCGCAAAGAGTTTTCTGTGCAAGATATACAGCGCTTGACTTTGAAATCGACGAGCCCTGCTTTTCGACCTTGACCATTATAATTTTAGCCAGATCGCTCTGAGACTTGAATTTAAACTCGCAGGCAACGCCGTTTTTTGCACAAAATGCGGCAAATCTTCCGGTCTTATCAAGAAGCCTTGTTTTAGACTTATATACGTTTATTCCCGTAGAGTAAATTATAACTACCGTAGTATCCGGAAGGTCAGACAAAATATCCTTTAAATAGGTCATATCGTCTTTTTTTAAGCCTTCTATATCCAAATCATTTATAGTTATGCAGGTTCTTTCCGAAAACATAGGAAGTCCCTCGCAGACATCGCTCAGTTCACCTAAATCAAGGCTTTTACCCTCAAAGATATGTAAATTCATATCCTGGACCTCATTAGGTACGACTTTAGTAATAAGTCTTTTTGTATACGCCTCTATTGATGCAATATCATGTCCGTAGAAAAAATAGAGATTATCAATAGTGCCTGTGCGGATACGTCTGGCAACTTCAATATCGCTTAACTGCGGCATTATTTCAACCTCCTGACTGAAAAATCTGAACCATTCTTTATTGCTATATGAAATGCGTCTCCGTTATCGTTTGTCAAAGAAATATCTGTATTTTCATAAAGCAGTCTTTTATCATCATATAATATTTTCACGTTTGTGTCAAACAGCGAATTTTTCAATGTCTTTGCACATTCAACAGTTGTTCCGCCGTATGAAATCAAATATCCGCCGTCTTTTAAAACCTTAATTTCAAATCCGTTAGTTTTCAAAACAGTATTCTGTGATACATAGGTTATCTCGTCATCCGACAAGCCCTCGCTTGTCCTAAATGAATTATCAATTTCAACGTATATTGCTTCTCTGTAATTTGAATTTACATTATTTGCATTATCATTGTTGATAAACAATGCCTTTACCGATTTGATACCGAACTTCTCTATATAATTTTCACAAACAGACGACATCTTTCCTCTGCCATACAAATCTATTATAACAGCTTGCTCTCCCTTATACAATAGCAAAGCTTTAGAAACATTGTCAGATAAGAGAAAAAGATGAAGTGTGCCTCTGTCCATAACAACTGACGCAGTTGTTCCGGCAACTACCAAAACAGCACTCATTATAACCGGCAAAAATGAGGTTTTAATGCTGTTTCTATATCTTATCAAAGCAGCCGCTGATATGATCACAGCCAGAACAACAAAGCACTTTAAATAGATATTTCCCGTTGAAATGTAGCTGAATGGAATTTTATTAAACAGATCAGCTAAATATAAAACTACTTTTATACCTAAACCTGCGGTAATCAGCAAAGTATTCGCAACAAAGGATATTCCGCCAAAAAAGGCAACAACAACTGCAAGTGCCAGTGCTATAGAGCATATTGGTATTAAGAGCAAATTTGCAAGCGGTGAAATCAATGACACCTCATTAAAGCAGAATATACTTAGAGGCAGCATACAAAGCGACAAAGTCAAAAGTGAAACTATGTTTTCTTTTAGAGATTTAAACCTGCCCTTGAAACTGCACTCTTTGATAACTAGAGGTGCGGCAACTCCTATTGAAAACGCTCCGCTCATAGAAAGAACGAATGATAAGTTTTTTATTAAAAAGGGATCAAACGCCGTCAAAAGCACTGCACAAAATCCAAGAGTGTTCAGAGTATCAGATTTTCTGTTAAACAAGTCTGACGCAAACACTACAGTAAGCATTATTCCTGCTCTTATAACCGAGCTTGACGCTCCTGAAAACACTACAAACACTGCAATAAAGGCTTCAAGAATAATAAATCTTATATTTCTGCGCAGCTTTAAAGCATTCAGCAAAAACAAAATAATAGCAGTTATAATTACAAGATGCGTTCCCGAAACGGCAAATATATGTCCTATTCCTGTTCTGTAAAGCGACAACTTAACTGACTGCGACATCTCCGACTTATCACCGCAGAGCATAGCACCGATAAAAGCACCCTCCTCACCGGGAAGTATGCTGTTTATTTTATCAAACAGAAAATCTCTGTAATTCATTATATACCGCTTGAGAGAGAACGGAACATCCGTTACCCTAACATTTTTTGCATCAAAGCAGTTAAGATAAATTCCCTTTGGCTTATAATAATCCTCTGATGAAAAGCTGACAGAATTCTCAATTTTCTGCATTGTTCCTGTAAACGAAATTTTATCATCGTAATCCATATCAGCCATATCGGTAAACACAACGATTTCAGCGCCTGTTTTTCCGTCTATCTTTCCCTTTAGCGTCAAAAGAACCTTATCAGACGGTTGCTCGTTTATATCAACTATTTTGCCAGAAAAGCCAACGCTTTTGTCATTATATGAGATTATTTTATTATAGACAAGCTCTGTATATGTAATATTTGAGCATACCGCAAGTAATACAGGAATCGAAACAATCAGTATCAAAGGTCTCTTATTCTTTACAGCAAGAAATAATAGTACTTCTATCAAAAAAGCCGAAACTGCTATTATAACATTTTGTCTAACATTAAAAAATGAAGCGAGAAACAGACCGAAAAGATAAGAAAAACCTATCCACGCCATTTTTCGCTTCATATAAATCACCTGCCTTTGCTTAGCAAAGACCACCTTTCCTCGTAATTTGAGCCGGTTCCGGCTCTTCCGGAATTGCCCCATACTTTTGCGGCTAAGGCTCAAAAACGTGCGTGAAAAATTTTTTCACGCTTAACACTATTCCTTTTTTGGAATACTTACATTTATCACTCTCAATGACAAACTTTAAGTTTTTAACCTGCAGGCCACTCCAGCTTTCTTCCTGCAAGAAGATGAAAATGTATGTGAAACACCGTTTGACCCGCTGTTTCACCGCAGTTATTTACAACTCTGAAACCGTCGTCAAGACCCTCATCTTCTGCAATTTTTGCAATGACCTCATAAATATGAGCAATAACCGCCGAGTTCTCAGAAGTTATTTTTGCCGCACTTTCTATATGCTCCTTTGGTATCACAAGATAATGAATTGGAGCCATTGGCTCAATATCCTTGAATGCGTAAACTAAATCATCTTCGTATATCTTTGTGCTTGGAACTTCTCCGCTGATTATTTTGCAAAATAAACAATCGTTCATATTAATCTTCCTTTCCTCCTAGCATTTCTGTAACAAAGTCGCTTACCTTTGACAATGCTTCGTCAATTTTGAATTTATCGCCTATTCCTGCCATAGCCATATCAGGACGTCCTCCGCCCTTACCGCCTGTTATTGCCGCAACCTTTTGAATGAGCTTTCCTGCATGAGCACCCATCTCCAATGCCTTCTTAGAGCATACCGCCAAAAACTGTCCTTTTTCGCTTCCCGTTCCTGCAAATACCGCTATTATTGGTTCATCAAATGACTTTACCCTATCACCAAAACCTCTTAGTGTATCAGCAGTTGCGTTAGTAAACATCGTCGCCATGAGCTTAACTCCGCAAACCGATTTCCAGTTCTCAAGCATTTTTTCCATTTCAGATTCAATTATTCTTGATTTTAGTCTTGATATTTCCTTTTCGTAATCCTTGACCTTATTGTTCAAAGATTGCGACCTCTCAACAAGTTCGGACGGAGTTTTTATTTTCAAAGCCGCCGCTGCCTCGGTTAAGAGAGTATTCATATTACTTATATGTTTATACAGACCTTTACCTGTTACACCTTCTATTCTCCTTACTCCTGCCGCAACCGAATTTTCTGAAAGTATCTTAAACATTCCTATTTGCGATGTGTTAGACAGGTGTGTTCCTCCGCAGAACTCAACTGAAAAATCACCCATACTCACTACCCTTACAACATCGCCGTACTTCTCACCGAACAATGCCATAGCGCCTAGCTTTTTAGCTTCTTCTATTGGCATTTCCTCTGTCTTTATATCAATAGCCTCAAAAATCTTTTCATTTACAAGACGCTCGACCTCATTAAGCTCATCAAAGGTCATTGCTTCAAAATGTGAGAAATCAAATCTGACTCTGTCAGCGTCAACAAGCTGTCCTGACTGATGAACATGATCTCCAAGAACCTGTCTTAGCGCCGCCTGAAGCAAATGTGCACATGAGTGGTTTCTCATCACAGACATTCTGTTTGAAGCATCGATCTTGAACTCAGCTTCCTGACCTGTTGACAGCGCCCCCTCAACTACTTTTATCTTATGGGCAAACTTACCTCCCACAACCTTTTGCGTATCAAGGACTTCTGCCTTGCCTGTTTTGGTTGTGATAGTTCCTATATCGCCTGCCTGACCGCCGCTCTCGGCATAAAAAGGAGTTTTAGCACATATAACATAAGCCTCATCGCCGCAGCCGGCATTTTCTATAAGCTCGTCATCAGTTGCCAGATAATCTATTACTGAGGTAAACTCGTTTAATTCATAGCCGACAAATTCAGTATGATAGGTTTTATCAATTGTCTGGAAAATAGTATCCTCAGCACCCATATATTTAGTGCCGCCTCTAGCCTTTCTTGCTCTTTCCTTCTGCTCGTTCATGCACTCTGCAAAACCGCTCTCATCACAAGTGAAACCCTTTTCCTCTAAAATTTCCTTTGTCAGATCAATCGGAAATCCGTAAGTATCGGAAAGAGTAAAGCAGGATTTACCGTCAAGCTCGGTATTGCCGTTTTGAGTCATATCCTTTATATACTCGTCTAATATAGACATTCCCCTGTCTATGGTTTCGTTGAAATTCTTTTCCTCGTTCTCAAGCAGTTTTGTAATATAATCGTATTTCTCCTCCAGCTCCTCATACTCACACTTAGAAGAATCTACAACCGTTTTGATTATATCCTTGATAAATCTTCCGTTAATGCCAAGCAACTTTCCGTGACGAACGGCACGTCTTAACAGCCGCCGCATTACATATCCTCTTCCCTCGTTAGAAGGTAGTACGCCGTCTGACGCCATAAACACAACAGAGCGTATATGGTCGGTAATAACACGAATTGAAATATCCTTTTTACTGTCTTTACCGTACTCGCAGTCTGCTATTTCGCAAACCTTATCTCTTACAGCCTTTATCGTGTCAACGTCGAATATAGAATCAACATTCTGCATCATAGCGGCAAGACGCTCAAGTCCCATTCCCGTATCAATATTCTTCTGCTTGAGAGGTGTATATGTTCCGTCCTCATGCCTTTCAAACTGCGTAAACACCAGATTCCAAAATTCCATATATCTGTCGCAATCACAGCCCACTGTACAGTCAGGCTTTCCGCAACCGTACTCCTCACCCCTGTCATAATATATCTCAGAACATGGTCCGCAAGGTCCGTCAATTCCTGCCTCCCAGAAATTATCCTCTTTACCCATCTTGAAAATCTTATCAAGAGGAAGACCTATCTTCTTATTCCAGATTTCCAAAGCCTCGTCGTCATCTTCATAAACCGATACATAAAGACGCTCAACCGGTATCTCCAAAACCTGTGTGCAGTATTCCCAAGCCCACTCAATAGCCTCCTCTTTGAAATACTCGCCAAACGACCAGTTACCCAACATTTCAAAAAAAGTTCCGTGCCTAGCCGTTTTTCCGACATTCTCAATATCACCTGTTCTTATGCACTTCTGACAGTCGGTCATTCTCACGCAGGGAGGTTCGTCCTGACCTGTGAAATAAGGTTTAAGCGGCGCCATACCTGCATTGATTAAAAGCAGACTGTTGTCATTCTGAGGTACAAGAGGAAAACTCTTTACTCTAAGATGTCCTTTGCTTTCAAAAAATTTTAAGTAAGATTCTCTAAGCTCATTAAGTCCTGTCCATTTCATATTAATTCTTCCTTTACGCTGTTTTAAATACGGCTTATACCTTTTTACAATTAAAAAAACTTCACCCCAAAAATGGGACGAAGTTTAAATCCGTGGTACCACCCAAATTGCTGAAATTAAAATACTTCCAGCCGCTCTATGCCCTTAACGCAGACATACGTTGCGGTTTGCCGCAAGGCTCAGGGCAGCCACCGTAAAGATTTTTGAAAACTTTCAGCTTGCGTTTCCTCTCTGAGAAAAATCTGATTACGGATAATTCCTTCAACGCCGTAAATATTTATAATGATTTATTAGCATTATTATACCAAATTACTAAAAGTACGTCAAGTACCTGTGCCGATTTTTCTGACAAAAAGCGGTATTGCTTCATCGTAAAATATTTTGCTTCTTATAAAATTGTCAAGTGCAAAGCCTAACCACGATATAAGTATCCACAAAAGTGAAAAAGGCAAACATATCTGTCCTTTGAAATTCATCGGCATATTTGAATAATCCCATACCTCAAGTCTCAGCCATATGTTCAGTATCTCTCCTGTTGCTAATTCCATAACCGTTATAAATATTGCCGAAATAAAACAAGCAGGTATCAAACCTAAACCAAATGCCCTTTTATCATTGAGAATGTTTATAAATATCATACAAATTCCGCCCAGAAGCCCCATTGATATGTGTGTAAAGCCTCTGGACATAAGCTCAGTCATTCCGTATGCAAAGCAGCCAAATAAGAATACCGTCCATATTTTCAGCGATTCCCTTGCCACTCTTTCACCTCCGAATTGTTAGTCATAAAAATAGTTTACCCTTATCATCAACTTTTAAAAGGTGTAAATTGTGGCTGTTTTGCTGACAATTTTATAACCAAAAAATGAGCCCTTTCGGACCCATTTTTATTTGTCTATTCTACGCAACTATGTTTCCGTCGCTTATTTCGATAATCCTGTCGCATTGCTCGGCTACCTTCGGGTCGTGCGTTACGATTATTACCGTTCTGCCCTGCTCGTTAAGCGACTTGAATAGCTCGATTATCTCTGCCGATGTCTTTGTGTCTAGTGCACCCGTCGGCTCGTCGGCTAGAATCATACTCGGCTCGTTTACTATTGCCCGAGCTATCGCTACCCTCTGTTTCTGTCCTCCCGACAGCTTGTTGCACGGCTTCTTTGCTAGCTCCTCAATCCCTACTGCTTTGAGTGCCTCAAGTGCCTTGCCCTTTTTGTTCTTGATCTTTTTCTTCGAGAACGACAACGGTATCATTACGTTTTCTATCGCCGAGAAATCTTCTACCAACGCAAAATCCTGCATTACCATTCCTATCTTTTCGTTGCGGATCTTTGCATACTGACGCTCAGACAGCTTCTTTACAAGTGTGTCGTCAATTGTGTATTCACCGTCCTGATAGTTGTCAATACACGCTAAAATGTGCAGAAGCGTTGACTTCCCCGCTCCCGATTTTCCAATTACAGCTACCATCTCGCCGTCGTTGATTTCGCACGATACTCCGTGCAGTGCCTCGAACTCGTTCGCCTTCTTTGGGTTGTAAACCTTTACAATGTCGTTGAGTTTTACCATGATGTTTTCCTCCTGTTTTAATTTATATTATTTATTATTCTTCCTCTTTAAGCATCTCTTTTGCCTGTGCCCTGCCTATGATTATCGCAGGCATTACCGCTGACGCTATTATCGCTATGACTATTATTGCTCCGCAAGCCAATAGTTCGTTTTTGCCTATGCTGACAATTGACGCACTTATAATACCGCCCACAGTCATAAGTTTGAATACCACATACGCCAGCACTACCGACAGTACGCAACTGTAAAACACATTCCACATCTGTATGAAAATACACCTTTTTCGTGTCGCTCCCGATACGGTGTATATACCGTAGTTTTTAAGCTGTTTGTTTGAGCTTATCGCACTCATACTGAAAATGCTTACTATAATAAGTATAATTATTCCAACTATAAGTGGCATCATCATCATTTTTTGCTCATTTATTGATTTAACGCTTGCCTCTCTTATGTATTCGGTTTTCATATTCCACATTAAATCTATATCATCTTCAAACTTATTGCCCAAATCAGCATAAATTTTCTCTAAATCATCTTGACTGTAGCCATCTTTAAATTTTACAAATGACATTCCTGGATAACCCAAATTTAAAACATTTTCTTTTGTAATAAAAAACAAATCATAATTTTTATTAAAAGAATTAAAATGTTCATTCATATAATAGTTTTGATATAAAGATTCTGCGTCTGTAACTTCGTCAGTGCTTTCGTAGAAATTTAAAATCTTTGCACCGTCACTTAACATTCCTACTATTCTAAATTTTAATTTTTGTGTATAACTAGGGTCCTCAGGACCAAAAATAACCTCACATACATCTCCGACATTATATTCTTCATTATAACCAATTACCACATTTACACAGCCGTCTGACTCAGCTTCATATTTATCCAGCCATTCTCCCTTTTCAAGCAGCGGTTCAAAATTATTTATAAACTTATCATCATAGCTGTTTACATATATATCAGCACTTTTATTATTATAAAATTCATTATTATTGTTAGTAAAACCTTGACAGCTATTAAAAGAGTAAATACTATCAACATAATCAAGAGCTTCAACCTCATTAGATATTCCATAATTTGTTATCTTTGTGCAAAGTCCGTTCCCCTCTAAATATTCTTTTATAGGATTATAGAATTTTGAAATATATGCCGTTGAGGAAATGCTATAGACCATCAGGATAAGCACAGCAGTTATCTGTATAATAATAAATAAATTAAAAAATATATTTCTTTCAAATTCTTTAAAGCCGTATTTTGGTGCTGTGATTTTCATATATCTTACCTCCTGACCTTTAGCATTTTAACAGGTGAACGTGAAATACTTGATATTATCATAATGTTCTGAATTATATATGTTACTGCAAGATATATCAGTATAAGCAATCCATATCCCTTTAAAGTATATGCAAGCGATATATACGGGAACATATCAGCAATTTTCGGCAGTATAACAAAATGGAAGATACTTATGCAAACTGCCGAATTAACTATACTGTAAAATAACATTTCCAATATCAACATTCTACGCAGTTTATTTTTAGTACAGCCGTTTATTCTGAATATAGACATCTGCTTACGCCGTATTTCAATAACAAACTTAAATAATGCCGCTATATTTATAGACGATATTATCGCAATTATTATACTTATTGTCATTTTAGTCTTAAAAGTCTTTAAAACTTCTGCATCATATACAGGCATATCCGAATTGTCATCTGAGACTAAATGTTCCCCAAAATATTTTTTTATTATATTTACTGCCTTATTATACTCATTCTTATAAAGTATCTGCTTCATTTCGATTTCTGGAAAGTTTGTTACTTTTGCATCTAAAGGCATAACAGTATAAGGTATATAATACTCAAAATTAGACATTTTAGTAAAGCCTACAACTTCAAAGGTACCCTCCGGCAAATCTATGTACTTCTTTCCGTTCCTATCATATGCCTGATATTCAAAATCCTTTGGGCTTACCTCATCATTATAATCATAGTCAAGTTCATCCTCAATTTCCTTATAGCACTCAATAGGAGCAACACATACCTTTGCAGCATTGTCATAATCTTTTTTGTTTAAATATCTTCCGTTATACCATTCCCCATATATCTCAAGGTTATGTCCAATATCATACATTTGCCAGCCGTTATCATAAGAAAGAGACATATAATAGCCGTTGCAATTAAAACTAACATCACCAATCTTATTTCCAAGAGCCTCACCAAACTCAGTAATAAAGGAAAAAACTAATTCATTAGAAATAGAATTATCTTCATCAATATCTGATGCAAAATCAAATCTTAACCATTCCTGTTCTTCATTAATAGGTTTATTTGATGCAATATCTTTAACCTGCTGTGAATAATTTTGATATATACCATATGAAAATATTATAAGCATTAGACTTGTGATTTCACATATAACAAACACAGCAAAGATAACCTTACTATGTTTTATAAACTGACCAATATTCTTAAACAAGTACCTCATAAATCTATGTCTCCCTGATATAATTCACTTATTAATTATAACATTTTTCTAATAAAATAGCAATAATATTTCTAGATTTTTTAGAAATTTGCATAAATAGATTGTGGAGATTTAGTACAACATTCTATTAACGTGCTTTTATAATCTCGCGAGGTGTGGATTTTCCTATTATAAGTACAGGCATAATAAGTGCAACGATCAATGTTATAACCGCTATACATAAACAGCCTATTAACTGCCATTTTCCAAAAGTAACAACTGTATTGCTAAGTAAACCTGCAATTTTAGCTCCTCTCAATGCCACATATGCCAGAATTGCCGCAACAGCCTCAGATATAAAAATACTCAACGCATTTATCATTGCACACTGCCGCCATTTGCAGCCGCACATATAATAAATACCATAATTTCTCAGCTGTTTATTTGTATTAACCGCCGACATACTCAAAACGCTGACTATAACAAGCAGAATTATTCCGCCTATTATCGGTGCGAGAACAGTCATCTGATTTTTGATTTCTTTCAGGCTGTTTTCACGGATTTCTTTAAATTCAACTGATGTGCCAAGCGAGTATGTAGAATTCACAGCGTTTATATATTCCTCATCACTCAATCCGTCTTTGAACTTCATCATCATTCCGCCCATAACCGATTGAAGACAATTTATTTTATCAAGTTCCTCTGCTGAGAATAACACAAGAGGTACTCCCTCCTGATTGACGTCATAGCTTTTAAACATCTCTTTTGCGTCCAAAGTAATATCCGATCTGTAACGGGTTATCATTCCGAAGCTTCTTGTACCGCTTTTCATAACGCCGATTATCTTTATCTTAACATTTTTAAAACCTCTGTCGACTATTGGCAGCGACTGAGTATAAACATCTCCAACCTTAAGACCATAATCATTTTCAGTTATTACAGCGTGCAAAACATCATCTTCACCGCCGTATTTATCGACCTCAGAAAGCCAATCTCCGCCAACCATAATGGGCGTGTATAAATCTGCAACATTCTTATAATACGCATAAGCATTTGCGTCATAAGGGTTTTTATCAGCTCCGACAAAATCTCCCGACTGTGTCTTGGCAAGCTCTTCATCTGTCAACTCTTTTTCCAATAACACCTGTCCTGTAAAAAGAGCATCATCAAAATACTCGCTGGAATTAACCAGAGCGTTTTTGTCTTTTGATGTATCAACGGTCTTTGAAACAAAAATATATGCTCCGTCTTTACTTAAATAATCGCTAAGTGGTATATAGTATCTCAAATTCTGTAAAACACTTGAAACTGCAAATACTATCATTGCGAATACAAAAGCAAGCTGTATGATAATAAATATATTGAACTTAATATTTCTGACAAATTCCTTAAGTGCATATCTACGCATAATGATACCTCCTTTAATTGCTGTTCCTGAGAATCAGAACAGGCGTCTTTCTTAGATGTAATATTATCATAATATTCATTATGATATATGATACTGCCATATAAATTCCGACCATTATTCCGTATACTTTTAAGTTGTACACCTGATCTATATATGGGAATAGTTTGTCAATCGTCGGAAGTATATATCTATTAAACACCAGTGTGCATATCAGCAATAACGGTATCATAATTATCATTATCTCACTCAGATACATTCTTCTTGCCTTGTTTGCAGTACAGCCGTTAAGCCTAAGCACAGCCAGTGTGAATTTTCTCTTATCAAATATGTAATTAAACAAAAGTGCAAAGTTTATTGCCGATATTATTGCTATAAACAACGATATTGCCATATTCGTTTTATAGTAATACACCTGCTCGGGGTCGTATATTTCCAGTTCAGGTGCAGGCGCTCCCATTCTGTCTGGAAAATATTTTTCATATATCGCTATCAGGCTGTCATATTCCCTTTGCGTAAGCTTTCTGTTAAATAAGAAATAAGGCGAGGTTTCAACGGGAAAATCATCAGGTAAAACTCCCCATGGAACTAAAACCAAATTAAAGTGTCTTTTACTTAGAAATCCAATTACTCTAAACTCCTCACCACTTAAAGTTACATAATAATCGTTACCTCTTTTTTTAGCTAGCGGCGTTCTTTTATAATTAAAATCCTCATCTCTTTCCGTATAATCTTCTTTCATAGGCTCTGCTATAACGCAAACCTTTTCTGAATTCTTAATCTGTTCATCTTCAAACCATTCTCCTTCTAACCAATCTCCCAGCATTACATTGTTTTTATAATAATCTTCAGCCGGCTTATATACACCGTTTATATAATCAAGTGTAATTATTACATCATTATCACATTCTATATATAAACATGCCACCTTATCTTTAAGCAGGTTGCCGACTTCTTCGCATAAATCATGTATTGTTTTATAATCAACAGGATGCTTTTTGTTTATTCCAAGATCGTATTCAAATTCTGGCTGATCATCTTCATTTGTTATAATATCATTATTCAAATTTATCTGATTTGTCTCAGCCTTATAGTTTTGAAAAACGCCGTATGAAAATAAAGAAAGCAAAATACTACTAACCTGGCATATAATAATTATTACAAAAATAGTGGTTTCTTTAGTTATTAAACTTTTAATATTTTTAAATACATATTTCAACATATCGGCAACCTCCAAAAAGATAAATTTATTTAGCTGAATATAGCTAAATAGTTAATAATTTACAGAAATCTTAACCAACTTTTCTTTCAATCGAAGAAACTATATAGCTAGTTCCAATGCTTCCAAAAATTTCGACTGAATGACTATAGTAAACATTTGTACTCTTACTGCGCCAGTCTGAAGTACCTACACCAGATTTAGCTCCAGAGTTAATTATTCTTGTATCAATTGTTTCACATTTTAATTTATCATGTGTTTTTCCTTTAGTCTGAGCAGATAAAATTGCTTTAATTTGAGTATTAGTCAAATTATTTGCATATGTGTTTACAACATTGACAGCGGTATTATGCAGATATTCCATTTTTACATAACCTTTACTGTCCTTTGCGCTATAACTATAGCCCTTCTTAAATGGCTTGTCATAACCCATAACTGTTACCACGCAAGTCGATGCAAGTAATAATACCGCTAACAAAATAGATATAAGTTTTTTTGTTCTCAATTCAAGCAACCCCCTTCCTTTACTTTAACCACCAAAATATGCCAGCATAATTACTATATCATACAAATAAATAGCTGTCAATATTATGTAGTTATTATAATAAATTGTAATTTTATTTGTTACTTTTCCTCATTAAGTACATACTTTCTTATTATAAATTCTCCTTTAATTGCTGTTCCTGAGAATCAGAACAGGCGTCTTTCTTAAATGTAATATTATCATAATATTCATTATGATATATGATACTGCTACATACATTCCTGCCATTATTCCGTAAATCTTTAGACTGTATACCTGATTTATGTACGGAAACAGCCCATCAATCCACGGAAGTATATATCTATTAAACACCAGTGTGCATATAATCAATAACGGTATCATAATTATCATTATCTCACTCAGATACATTCTTCTTGCCTTATTAGCAGTACATCCGTTAAGCCTAAGCACAGCCAGTGTGAATTTTCTCTTATCAAATATGTAATTAAACAAAAGTGCAAAGTTTATTGCCGATATTATTGCTATAAACAACGATATTGCCATATTCGTTTTATAGTAATAAACCTGCTCGGGGTCGTATATTTCCAGTTCAGGGGCAGGAGCTCCCATTCTGTCTGGAAAATATTTTTCATATATCGCTATCAGGCTGTCATATTCCCTTTGGGTCAACTGCCTGTTAAATAAAAAAGAAGGCGAGGTTTCAACGGGATAATCATCAGGTAAAACTCCCCACGGTACCATTACGATTTCAGGGAATTTTATAACTCCAATTACTCGGTATTTATCACCTCTTATAGTTATATAATAATCATCACCGATTTTTTTGGCAAGCGGTATTATCTTATAATTAAAATCCTCAGTTCTTAAAGTTGAATCCTCCTTCATATTTTCTGATATAACACAAACCTTTTCATTATTTGCTATTTGCTCATCAGTAAACCATTCTCCTTCTATCCATTCTCCGTACGATACTGTGTTTTTATAATATTCCTCAGCCGGTTTATATACACCGTTTATATAATCAAGTGTCATTATTACATCATTATCACATTCTATATATAAACATGCCACCTTATCTTTTAGCAGGTTGCCGACCTCATCGCATAAATCTTGTATTGTTTTATAATCAACAGGATGCTTTTTGTTTATTCCAAGATCGTATTCAAATTCAGGCTGATCATCTTCATTTGTTATAATCTCATTATTCAAATTTATCTGATTTGTCTCAGCCTTATAGTTTTGAAAAACGCCGTATGAAAACAAAGAAAGCAAAATACTACTAACCTGGCATATAATAATTATTACAAAAATAGTGGTTTCTTTAGTTATTAAACTTTTAATATTTTTAAATACATATTTAATCATATCGGCAACCTCCAAAAATATAGTCTGAACAGTTAAAATTGCTCATTTGATGCAATATCTTTAACCTGATGAGAATAATGAGAAATATTATCTTCTCGCTTTCAACTCTGTAATCGAACGCCTTGAAATATACACGCTTATCATAATAAGCAGAATTACAAAGCTCGATACTGAATAGATACCGAAAATCGCAAGATACAAAATCGGACTATACGCATAACCTATATATTCAAAAATATTTGAAAGCAATGGCAAAACAAACTTGTCAAAAGCAATCAGCGTAAGTGCAAATATCGGTAAACCTATTATAACACATTCCAAGAGATATGTAAAAATCATTCTCAGCTTTGTACAGCCACAGATACGGAAGATGGTCAGCATTTTAATACGCTTTTCAAGAACAAACCTATATAGCACAGCAAAATTCAATGCGGCAAGAATCGAAATAAGCACTGAAATCATAAGTATGGTGCGGTAATAAAACAGCTCGCTTGCAGGTGTAATATCCAGCTCCGGAACTTCCGCGTTATTTCCCATATTCATTGCGACAGAATTTTTTATTTCATCATACTGCGAACGTGAAATATCAGTTTTGAAACTAATTGACAACCCCTCTACAAGCGGCGTATCATTATTGAATGCAGTTATAGGAGAAGCCATCATACTGCAATATGTGTCAATAATTTTAAATTCTTCTCCGTTTATATCTATACTTTTTGCATCGCCTATGTATTTTGATATATAAGTATCATTGCCAATTCCGGAAATCAATTTAGTATTCTTTTTTCTGAATGAAGAACTTATAGATACAATCTTATCATAGGAGTTATATTCTTCATCTGTAAACAAATCGTCATGGAATTTACCGTTATTATAGGAAAACCTAAAATTAAATAAATTCTTTTCTATTGCAGAGGTAGGAAGATAAGTTTCACATGAAAAATATTCAATATTGCCGAGCGTTTCGTCTGACAGACTTTTTACAGTATCAATAACCATTTTAGTTGTTATAGAACTTTTATAATCATCGCTCTCTTTTGTCGGTAATATTTCCAATTCATGCTCTGCACTTTCACCCTCGACGATTACAGTATTGTAATTCTGATAAATACCATAAGAGAAGCAGATTACAAATGCAGAAATTATTATATTAAGTATTATAAGTATTGAAATCATTCTGTACGATTTAAAATCGTGAAATATAAGTTTAAATATATTCATAATCAGCACCCTCTCTATTTTAAAGTTTTTTATGTTTCTTATTCTTCCTTATTAAGTATCTCTTTAGGCTGTGTTTTACCAATTATAATAAGCGGCATAACTGCCGATAAAATCAGATAAATAATTACTGCAACTAACATTACTGCAACTTCAAAAACGCCCAGCTTGATTACCGTAAGTGAGTTTTGCATAATGATAAATATAGCCGCAAGACTTAACACGCCTGAAATTACACACACTATCAGCGAATACAGGAAGGATATAAACGCACAGTCCCGCCATTTTGCACCGCATATGTAGAATGTAGCATAGGTTTTAAGCTCTTTGTTGATAGAAATGCTTATTACTGAAACTGTTGTTATAAGCGTTAAAAGGAAAATACACAACGCTATAGGCAGAAGTATATAGAGCTGTTCGTATATATAAGCATAGCTATTTTCTCTTATTTCCTCAAGAGGCATTATATAAGAAGAATCATTACCCACAAGAAAATTTTTTACCTCTTTCAACTCTTTTTCATTCATACCGTTGCATAGTATAAATCCCATTCCATCTACTACAAAATTGCCGTCATAGAGCCGGCTTTTCTCTATTTCAGATTTAGGAACGCATAGTCCCCAACGTGTTTCAACTTTGGAATTATAGGTGTAGTACATATCAAAAAAGTTCTCACGGTTAGCAATATCTGTCTGAGAGAATGAAGAAAACCCAACGAAATACTGCTTATTTTCCATAACTCCGATGACCTTTGCTTTTTCTTCAATATCTTTTTCAGAATCATAGTCATAGCCGTGAAGAGTAATTATATCCCCTGTTTTAAGCCCCAGCTTGTTGTCCTGAGTTACAACAACGTGAATATATCCGTCGTCCGGCAGTTTATTCAGCCAACTTCCGCTTTGCATTCGCGGAGTGTAAACATCTATCCATTTTTCTGAAAGAATATCTGCATATGGAACATATTTATTTTCATTTTCCATAGTTACATCATCGCTGTTAATGTTTATAGGATATTGATTCATATATGTAAATTCACATTTTGTACCTTTTAGTTTTTTTAGTAATTGCTTTTCACCCATAATTTCACCCTCATCAAATTCACATAAATAACCTTGTGAATTTATCTCTTCTGCAAACGGTTTATAATAAACCATTCTTGATTCAACCATACTTACAAGTACGCATAGTATCGTCATAACCGCAGTAAGCTGAATTACAATTAGTGTGTTCATAAATTTGTTTCTTTTAAGTTGTCTTAACGCTGATTTTAAAATCATTACTTATCACCTGACCTTAATTCAATAATTGAACGTCTTGAAATATAAACACTTATCATAATAAGCAAAATTATAAAGCTCGATATTGCATAGATACCAAAAATTGCAAGATACAGCAGCGGACTATATGCATAACCTATATATTCAAATATGTTTGAAAGCAATGGCAAAGCAAACTTATCAAATACAAGCTGCGTAAGAGCAAATATCGGTAAGCCTATTATAACACATTCCAAAAGATATGTTAAAATCATTCTCAGCCTTGTACATCCGCAGATTCTGAAAACAGTCAGCGTTTTTATACGCTTTTCAAGAATAAATCTGTATAGCACAGCAAAATTCAGTGATGCAAGAATGGAAATAAGCACTGAGATCAACATTATAGTACGATAATAAAACAGCTCTGTAACAGGTGAAATATCCATCTCAGGGACTTCTGCGTTATCCCCCATATTCATTGCAACTGCATTTACAATATCATCATACTGCGAACGTGAAATATCAGTTTTAAAATTAATTTCAACACTTTGGTTTCTTCCACGTAACGGTGTATCATTATAAAATGAAGTTATAGGTGCTATCATAAGTCCGTCTAATTCAGAAAGATTCTCATTTACTATTTTAAATTTCTCACCGTTTACATCAATAGTATCTGTATCTCCTATACACACAGCATTCCAATCACCTATATCTATTACCGTTATACCATGGTCCACTGCATCTTTAGTTCTTAAAACAGGGGTTATCGCAATAATTTTATCATATGAATTATATTGCTCATCTGTAAAAATTTCATTATGAAATTTTCCGTTATCATATGAAAAGCTAAATTCAAAACAATTCATTTCCATTGCAGATGTGGGAATAACTGCTGAACAATAAAAATAATCAATATTATTGAGCGTTTTGTCAGAAAGACTTTTTACTGTGTCAATAACCATCTTTGTAGTAACAGAAGTTTTAGCTATACCGTCGCTTGAAGTATGTATAATACTTAACTGCCGCTGTGAGCTTTCACCCTCGTCTATCTGAACATTGTAATTCTGATAAATACCATAAGAAAAACAAATTACAAACGCAGAAATAATTATGTTAAGCACTATAAGTATTGAAACAATTCTGTACGATTTAAAATCGTGAAATATAAGTCTAAATATGTTCATAATCTGCTTCCTCAATATTTTAATAATTTTTTTGTTTCTTATTCTTCCTCTTTAAGCATCTCTTTTGCCTGTGCCCTGCCTATGATTATAGCAGGCATTACCGCTGACGCTATTATCGCTATGACTATTATTGCTCCGCAAGCCAATAGTTCGTTTTTGCCTATGCTGACAATTGACGAGCTTATAATACCGCCCACAGTCATAAGTTTGAATACCACATACGCCAGCACTACCGACAGTACACAGCTGTAAAACACATTCCACATCTGTATGAAAATACACCTTTTTCGCGTCGCTCCCGATACTGTATATATACCGTAGTTTTTAAGCTGTTTGTTTGAGCTTATCGCACTCATACTGAAAACACTTACTATGATAAGTATAACTATTCCAACTATAAGTGGCATCATCATCATTTTTTGCTCGTTAATTGTTTTATAGCTTTTTTCTCTAATACGTTCGGTTTTTAAGTTCCAGACTAAATCAACATCGTCTTCAAACTTATCACCCAAATCAGCATAAATTTTCTCTAACTCGTCTTGACTGTAACCGTCTTTGAATTTCACAAATGACATTCCAGGATAGCCGCCTACAATATCAGTTGCATCCTTTGTTATAAAAAGCAGATCATATGTATGATTATACTGATTATAATGATCCTCCATATAATAATTTCTGTAAAGAGACTGTACGTCAGTAACTTTACTGGTAAGTTCATAAGGAGTTAATACTTTTGCACCGTCGCATAACATTCCAACTATTCTGAATTTCAACTCTAATTTATTTTCCGGATTATCTGGGTCGAAAACTAATGTACAAGTATCACCTATATCATATGTAGGATTATACGACACTACTGTATTTATATAACCGTCAGTTTGTGTTTCATATTTATCCAGCCACTCTCCCCTTTCAAGAAACGGCTTATAATCATTTATAAATTTATTATCATAGCAATTTACATTTACATTTGTATAGTTTTCATTATAATATGCATTATTATCATTAACATCACCGCCACAAACATTAAAAGAATAAACACTGTCTACATAATCAAGAGCCTTTACCTGTTTTTCAACATTATAATTGGTTAACTCCGTACAAATTCCGTTTCCTTTAATATAATCTTTTATTGGATCATAAAACTTATAAACATAAGATACAGAAGATATACTATAAATCATCAGAATAAATACAGCTGTAAGCTGTGCAATTATAAAAAGATTAAAAAGTATATTTCTTTTAAACTCTTTAAAGCCGTATTTTGGTGCTGTAATTTTCATCTCTTTACCTCCTGACCTTTAACATTTTAACCGGCGAATGTGATACACTGAGTATTATCATAATATTTTGAATTATATATGTTATTGCTAAATATATGGCAATAAGCAGAGCATATCCTTTTGGCGTGTATGCAAGTGAAATATACGGGAAAATCTTTGCTAACTTAGGTAAAATAAACAAATGGAAAACAGTTACGCATATCGCCGCATTAACAATACTGTAAAACATCATTTCAAATATCATCATTCTTCGCAATTTGTTTTTTGTACAGCCATTTATTCTGAATATCGACATCTGTCTGCGTCTTAATTCAATTACAAACTTAAATAATGCTGCTATATTGATAGAAGATATTATCGCAATTATTATGCTGATCGTCATTTTAGTTTTAAATGTTTTGAGAACCTCCTCGTCATATACCGGCATATCTGACTCGTCTTCTGATGTAATATGATCCCCAAAGTATTTTTCATATAAGTTGACAACTCCGTTATATTCATCCTGAAAAAGAATCTGTTTTATTTCAAGACTGGGCAAGCTTATTATTTTAGCGTCAAGAGGCAGCGTAGAATACGGAATGTAATTCAAACCGGAAAAACTTTTATAGAAACCTACTACCTCAAATGTACCAATAGGCAAATCTATGTACTTCTTTCCATCTTTATCATAAGCCTGATATTTAAAATCCTTTGGAGACATTTCATCATCATAGCCTACTTCATCATCGACTTCCTTATAACACTCAATTGGCGCAACGCATACCTTTGCGGCATTATCATAATCTTTTCTGTTTAAGTATCTGCCGCTGTACCAATCACCGTTCACCTTAAGATTATGACCTATATTTGTCATTTCCCACCCCTTATTGTAGGACAACGACATATCATAGTCTTTGCTCTTAAAATAAACATTGCCTATTTTATCACCGATAGTGTCAGAGAGCTCATTCATAAATGCAAATACTGTCTCATTAGTTATAGGATTATCCTCATTAATGTCGGAAGAAAAATTAAATCTTAACCATTCCATTTCTTCTTCAATTGGTTCGTTCGACGCTATCTCCTTTACCTGCTGAGAATAGTTTTGATAAATGCCATATGAGAAAATCATAAGCATAAGGCTTGTGATTTCACATATAACAAACACAGCAAAGATAACTTTGCTATGTTTTATAAACTGACCGATATTCTTAAACAAGTACCTCATAAACCTATTTCCCCCTGATGTATTTTACTTATTAATTATAACATTTTTCTAAAAAAATAGCAATAATATTTTATTATTCAGAAAATCTGCACAAAAAAACTTGTAAAACTTAGTAAACTAACTGTGAAACAAATTTTTAAATTGTTTAACATTAGATAGGTATTAAAATATTCTGTATTCTACAGTCTTAGGTCGGAGACAAAAAAGCGTTCGGAAAAATTCCGAACGCTTTGCAGTTTAGTTTATATTTGTTAAGCCTTTCCCAAATCTTAACATTGACTTATTTCTTTCATATAATTTGCAACGGTCATTTTTATTTTTCTCCTTTAGTTTAAATTTCACTTAATATATGTTTTATCTCATATGAAGAAAAACCACCACTCTTTTTTAACATATTTCCGTATTTACAGAAATATCCATCCGAATTCCAATAATTATTATTAATATCTATATAACTATAAGTTTTCCACTGATCTGTTAACCACCAAGATCTTTTAATTGATGATTTAATTATTTTTATCCTTTTAGATTTTTTCCATGCTCCATAAGCCTTTTTAGTTCCTTTTTTAGTTTTATATTTAATATATGGTCTAACCCTAATATAATATGAATTACCGGCTGGAAATTTTTTATTTACCATAATACCTGCCATACTAGGTTCATAATAAGCAATATTATCACCATCAACAATTTTTTCTTTAGGATTTCTTACATTAACAGTTTTAATTATTTTTTTAAAATTTTTAGTGTTTGAAACTTGCATTTTATAACCTGTTGCATTTTTAATATATTTCCAATTTGCTAGTATTTTATTGTCTCTACTTGCAACTTTAAGTTTTTTAATTTTTGCCTTTTTCATTATTTCTCTAGCCTGAGCTTTGGTTATGGTTTTTGTAGCCTTTTCAGTTGCTTTAATAGTTGTTTTTTCTTTAGTAACTGATCTTTTTTTCGGTGTAGTTGGTTTTATTGAAGTTGGTCTGGAGACTAAAGATGGCTTAACAACTGTCATAGGCGAAACAGTTGTTGATAAACCTGTGGTTGGATTTGCGGTTTCACCACATACATTTACAACTGGAATAACTCCTATCAAACTGATAGCCATAACCAATGCTGTCAATAGATTTATAATCCTTTTCATTATAATATTTCTCCTAACTATTTCACCTTTTTCTTAACAACCTTGCTCCACTTACCGTAATATGTGTTTCCGTTTACCTTTTTATATGCTCTGACCTTAACAAAATACTTTTTCTTAGATTTCAACCTCTTTAATGTTATCTTGTTTTTCTTTACCTTAACCGTTTTCTTTCCTTTAAATTTATTATTTTTAGCATACATTACTTCATATCCTGTCGCTCCGCTGACCTTTTTCCACTTTACATTCAGTTTCTTTTTCTTTGCGGTCAGCTTAACTGATTTTACTTTGGCAGGTTTTGGAACGGTAACTTTGTTTGTGCTTGGGTTTGTCTTTTTGTTATTTGTTGCACTGACGGTTTTATTTGGTTTGGTTGAGTTATTATTTGGTTTATTGCTTTGATTATTGTTTGGGTTGTTTGGTGTCTTTGAGCCATCTAAAAGCTCATATTTTAAATCATTTTCTATTGCATATTGCTCTGCATAGCTATCCTTATAGCATTTTATTGTTAAACTGTCACAACCAAAAAACGCATCATCTCCAATAATTGTTACACTGTTTGGTATTGTTACACTTGTTAAACTTTCACAACCCCAAAACACATTATATCCAATGCTTGTTACACTATTTGGGATTGCTATGTTTTTTAAGCTTTCACAATATTCAAACGCACAATATCCAATGCTTATTACGCTGTTTGGTATTGTTATGCTTGTTAAACTGGTACACTCAGAAAACGCACTATTTCCTATACTTGTTACGCTATTTCCTATTGTTACGTTTGTTAAGCTTTCACAACCCTCAAACGCACTATCTCCAATACTTGCTACGCTATTTGGTATTGTTATACTTGTTAAACTTTCACAACCCTCAAACGCATAATTTCCAATGCTTATTACGCTGTTTGGTATTGTTATGTTTGTTAAACTGGTACACCAATAAAATGCTTCATCTCCAATACTTGTTACACTATCAGGTATTGTTATGCTTGTTAAACTGGTACACTCAGAAAACGCATGATATCCAATGCTTGTTACACTGTTTGGTATTGTTATGCTAGTTAAACTGGCACACTCATTAAACGCACCACCTCCAATACTTGTTACAGCTTTTCCGTCAATTTCACTAGGGATTTCAAGTTCTGTTTCACTGCCAGTATAACCTGTTATCTCAACTGTTACTGTTTCGTCATATAAAACCGTATACTCGTAGTCCCCTGATGTTTCTGCCGTCGCTGTCATAACCGGCAACACCCCTGCCAAACTAATTGCCATTACCAATACTGTTAATAGATTTAAAACTTTTTTCGTCATAATAGACCTCCCTAAATATAATTAAATAAAAAACGCAGTACGCCTATGCATACTACGCCTTATATCCAATATTAGATTTCAAAGAATTATTTTGTGCATAACAAATAAAGGCCAGGCTTTTAAGCCCCCCCCCGTTTACATTTTATTACATTAAATGTTCTGCACATAAATATTCCTCCTAGCAAGAATATAATAACATCTTTCGGCAAAAAAGTCAAGGGTTTTTGATTTTTGATTTATGACTTGACAATATATTCATACCCAAATAAAATATAAATAGGCTAAAATTTTGAAAGACGAGAAATTAGAATGAAAAGAAAAACCGCAATAGTTTTAATATTCTGTGTTATGCTGTTCATAACAGCGTGTTCTGATAACAGCTCCGAACCGAAAAAGTCAAGCGCTGACTTCTTTGCAATGGATACTTATATGAACATTACTGCCTACGGTGAAAATGCAAAACAGGCTATTTCACAGGCAAAGAAACAAATCAAGCACCTTGACAGTCTGTGGTCAGTTACCGATGAAAACAGCGAAATATACGCTGTCAATCACAGCAACGGAAAGCCAACAGAAGTTAGCAAAGAAACGGCAGAGCTATTGACATTTTCGCTTAAAATGTCTAAAAGAACAAAAGGAGCTATTGACCCTACAATATATCCGATTCTAAACGCATGGGGCTTTACGACAGAAAAATATCGTATACCCTCCCAAAATGAAATCAAAAGTCTATTAAAAAGAGTAGGTTATGATAAAGTTAGACTAATTGATAACAGCATACAGCTTGCCAGCGGTATAATGCTTGATTTCGGTGCTGTAGGCAAGGGCTATGCAAGTGAAATTTCAGCAGAAATCTTGAGGAATAATGGCGTCAGTTCCGCTTTGTTAGATTTGGGAGGAAACATTAAGACAATAGGCTCAAAGCCGGACGGAAGTGAATGGCGGCTTGGTGTTAGGAACCCAAAGGGCAAAGGAAATATAGGAGTGCTGAGCGTATCTGATCTTGCAGTTGTAACATCCGGCAATTATGAGAGATACTTTACAGGCAAAGATGGAAAAACGTATGGTCACATTATTGATCCAGCGACAGGTCAGCCGGTTGAAAACGGCTTATTGTCGGTTACAATTATCGCAAAAGACGGCAAACTTTGCGACGCACTTTCAACCTCACTATTTGTTATGGGTCTTGACAAGGCAATTGAACATTGGCGGAAGTATAAAGATTTTGATATGATTCTAATAACTGACGACGAAAAAATCTACCTGACCAATGGAGTAAGGGATAAATTTTCAGTGAATAAGGATAATAATGTGAAGGTTAATGTGATTAACTTTAAATAAAGGTTAATTATCAAAAGAAAACAGACACACAGATTTTTTCTATGTGTCCAAATTTCAGCTATAGCTTTAATTAATACTGATTTGTCTCGGAGACCTTGCTTTCTGTTATGATACCGTTCTTTAGAATACCTGATACGATTACCACAGTTCCTGTTGCCGGTGTTGTATCTGTTGTTGAAAACTCCTGTGTCCAGGTGTTATCATAATACGGATGCTGTATGCTTGTAGGTGAGTAAACTCTGCCGTAAACATATATATTATCTCCCTCGAATTTTTCAGGGTGCTGCTGTATATTTATAAGCTGTACCCGCTCAAGCGTTCCTCCCATTGAGGTAAGGTCTACATCACATTCCGGTCCGTTATATTCTTTTTTAACGGTAAGTTTAGCGTCATCTATCCAATAACCATCCAAAGACTTTTCATCAGCAGTAAATGTTCCGACAGCCTCAACTAATGAACCGTTAGCAGGGAGTTTAGGTATATCTTTAAAATGAAGTTCCCATTGCCAGTCGCAGCACTTTGTCTGATCGTTATATCCCCATACATAATAACGTGTCACATTGTTAAATTCGTCATGTATTGTGGTAAATGTACCTTTTTTGGTAACAGCCTTACCTTCATAGTCCGAACCAATTTCGTTCATAAATATATTTTGATACAAAACATATTCAGTCGTATCTATAATTGTAGGAAGCGTCTTTGCGGCAGCGGTACTTTTCTTCTGTTGTCCGCAGGCACACATACCAAAAGCAAAAACAATTGAAATAAAAATAGCTAAAGTTTTTTTCATCTTCGTTTAACTCCAAAAATGCCTAAAATATAGAATATAACAAATCCTATAATATCAACAGCAACTATAGTAGAGCCGACAGGTGTTCCATATAATACAGAAATTAGAATACCTAATACCGCGCATACAACAGAAGACACAGCAGAACAAATAGTTACCGCTTTAAAGCTTTTAAACAATCGCATTGACGACAATGCAGGAAATATAATGAGAGCAGAAATAAGCAAAGATCCAACTAAATTCATAGCAAGAACAATTATAACCGCAATAATTACGGCAATTAAAAAGTTATAAGCAGACGCTTTTATTCCTGTTGCTCTTGCAAAATTCTCATCAAATGTAACCGCAAAAATCTTGTTATAAAACAAAACAAATACAATAACAACAATAATTGATAAAACTGCACAAAATATAACCTCAGTAACGTCTAATGTAAGAATAGAAGTTGAGCCGAAAAGCGTACTGCAAACATCTCCTGAAAGGTTCGACGATGTAGAAAACAGATTCATTAACAGGTATCCGATAGCAAGTGAGCCAACAGAAATCATTGCTACTGACGCATCACCTTTGATTTTTCTGTTCTGACCTCCCATAAGCAGCAATATTGCACATACTACCGTTATCGGAAGCAAAAAGAGCATATTGTTATTAAAGTTAAGAACTGCCGCTATTGCCATTGCCCCAAACGCAACATGGGACAACCCATCTCCTATAAAGGAAAACCTTTTAAGCACTAAGGTAACTCCTAGAAGTGAAGAACAAAGAGAAATTAACACTCCGGCGATCAACGCATATCTCACAAATGGGAATTCAAAATACATAGAAAGTTTTTTAAACATTGCTGACATTATTCTTCACCTGCCTTTGTATTTAAAAAGAGTCTGCCTTTCACGCTGTTTATATACTCTTCCTTTGTTACGAAGAAAATGTCATCGTCTATATGAAGAATATGACTTGCATATTTTACAGTTGCCTGAATATCGTGGGAGATCATTACAATAGTAATCCCCTGCTTGTTTAAGTCATATATCAGTGAATACATTTCCGCTGTTACCTTTGGATCAAGTCCCGAAACAGGCTCGTCAAGCAACAGCATTTTCTCAGTTGCACAAAGAGCCCTTGCAAGAAGCACCCTCTGTTGCTGTCCACCTGATAATTCACGGTAGCACCGTTTAGAAAGAGATGTTATATTCATTTTCTCCATATTTTCTTTTGCTCGTTTTTTGTTTTCCTTTGAGTAAAATGGTGATAGTCCGCTTTTGTTCAAACAGCCGGAAAGCACTATTTCCCAAACTGATGCAGGAAAATCTCTTTGAACTACCGTCTGCTGCGGAAGGTAACCTATTTCATTTTGTTTTAAGCCTTCTCCCATTAAAATTTTTCCACTCAAAGGCATTTTTAAACCCAAAATAGTTTTCATCAGCGTACTTTTACCCGAACCATTTTCACCGACTATACAAAGGTAGTCGCCGCTGTTTACAGAAAAACTTAAATCAGACAAAACTACTTTAGAATCGTATCCGAGAGATACGTTTTCACACAATAATAAAGACATTTTTGCACCTCCGTTTTTCTATACTAAAGCCTTTTTCAAAACAGTTAGGTTATCACCCATAATAGCAAGATAATCAGCACCATTTTTAACATCATCAGAGGTAATAGACTGCATTGAATCGAGTGTCAATATACTCTGATTTTTGGTTTTTGTATTTTGTATTATGGTCTCAGCAATACTGTTATCTGTTCCTTCAATGGTTAAAACGCTGTTCAAACCGAGTTCGTCAACCTTTCCTGCTAGAAAGGATATTGTTTCAAAGCTTGCCTCTGTTTCGGCAGAGCATCCTGAAAATGCAGCATAATACTTCAAGCCGTAATCATCAGCCAAATATCTGAAAGGAAAACGATCTCCGAATAATATTGCCTTTTGCTTTGCACTTTCAACCGCTGACTGATACTCAGCGTCCAGAGTTTTTAACTTTCCGATATAATTTTCTGCATTAGATTTATAAGACTCTGCATTATCAGCGTCTATTTCAGATAGCTTATCCGCAATGTATCTGCAAAGAGTTTCAGCGTTTCTAAGCGAGAGCCAAACGTGTTCGTCATATTCAACTTCTTCCTCGTACTCGTTATCTTCACCACCGGCATCATCATGGTCGTGTTCCTCGTCTTCCATACCTTCAACCAATTCTTCATCCTTGACTGTATCTCCAAGAACATCAAGCAGATTAATGACCACCATATTCTCATTATTTTTTTCTTTAAGAGTGTTCTCTACCCATTAATCAGATTCGCCGCCAACATAGATAAACATATCACAGGAAGAAATCTTGATAATATCATCAGCAGAGGGCTGAAAATTATGGAGATCAACACCGCTGTCCAACAGCATTGTTAGTTCAGTATTTTTAATGTTATCCCCAAGTATTTGACGTACCCAATCATACTCAGGAAAAATAGTTGTAACAATAGAAAGTTCAGAATTATCTTTCTTCTTGGATGAATCAAAAACGCACGCCGTAAAACAAGCTAATGTTAATACAGCAACTAAAATATTACAAAAAATACGTTTCATAATTTATAAAAACCTCCGATATTTTTAAATTTAGGCATAAAAAGACAAGGGTACTGCTATATTCACTCAAAAAATGGGTATAGCAATCCCTTGTACTATAACTATCTTAATTATTTAACCTTACTTTATTACCTATCAGTGTTTTTATATAAATCTCAGAAAATATACTAGACAGAGATAAAACAAGAAAGCCAATTACAGCTGTTAAAGCTAATGGAGTTATCTTTCCTGTTCCCAGATTATCAAGGATATGTTCTGCTGCAGAAATAGAAGTACATACAGAACAATTCTCGCCTGTACAATCATGCTCGATATGACTAATTACATAAGCAGAGGAAACAAACGAAACTAATATGATTACAAAACAAGTCAAAAATGACAGTATTCTGATTTTTTTACTAGTCATCATTTTTCCTCCTTCACTAATATGCTTTATTATATCATTCATATCAAAGTGTGTCAATAACTTTTATATAAACATTAATATCTACAAGTTTAAATTCTTTGTAAAATGAAAAGACACATAGATTTTTTCTATGTGCCTGATTTTTTTAATATTTGGTTAGTGATAGTTCAAGTCCTTACAGTTCCGTAAATTCAGCAAAATGCACCTATAAAAAACTATTCATTTTTATTGCTTTTTTAACGTAAGAAAACCCCGAAAAATCGGGGCTTTCTTTACGTAACTTATCCTCTATGTGATTAAGAGAGTTAGTTTTATCAAGCTATTTCAAGTAATTAGATAATTTCTCTTATAAATCAAGACCTTCTACCCAGTTCTTAACATCGTCTTCTGATGCTCCAGACTGAAATCTTTCACCCTCTAGCCAGTTACCTGTTCCGGCTTCCTTTGCTAAAAGCTCTCCGCTTTCACCAATTCCGGAACTGGACGAAGTACAAAACGGTATCACAGTTTTTCCGGTAAAATCGTTTGCAGTAATAAATCCATTTACCGGCCATGCGGCAGTCCCCCACCAAATAGGATAGCCTATAAACACAGTTTTGTAGTCTTCCCAATTCTCAACAGCAGTTGAAGTAAGCTCTACATTTCTCAAATCGGTATTGTCATGCTCACGTGACACACGGCTTTTCTCATTAGTCCAATCCAGATCATCATCGCTATATGGCTCTTTAGGTATCAATTCAAATGTATCAGCGTTAGCTGCGTCAGCGATATAACCTGCAACAGACTTGGTACTTCCCGTTGCTGAAAAATAAACTACTAAGGATTTACTGCCTGCCGTTTCTGAATTTTCAGCGGCTGCTTTATTGGTTGTATTTTCTGTTTGTGATTCTTTACTTGTACTTGTTTCAGAAGAAGTATCTGACGAACTGTCATTAGTATTCTGACTGCACGCAGTAAAAGAGACTGCTATAAGCAAACTTGTAAATAATGCAATTGCTTTTTTCATATTAATCACCTGTCTTATTATTTTTAATATTTTCCACACGGTAAATTATTAATGGTAAAAGAGTCCATTGGAGTACCAGACCAAAAACACCTGCGCTAATACTATTCCAAATAGCTGCTACCTTTATACTGTCGTTACCAAAAGCATAAACTGCTATCAAAATAGCTGCCGCACGTATCGCACGACCTGCAACCTGTACAGCTAAAACCTTTCCTATTGTTGGTATCTTTACATTTCGGAGCAGTCCTGCCGAAAGACCGTACACACATAGTTCAATCATCATAAACGGCAGCATTGAGGCACTTGGCATACCTGAAAGTGCAAAGCTCATAAGAGGTCCGAGCAGTCCTGAAATTGCTCCGGCATACGGACCTGCCAGAAGGCCGACTAAAATAATCGGAAGATGCATTGGCAAGAATGTTTCGCCAAGAGCCGTTCCAAGACCAGAAACTGCACCAAGCAAGTGAAACAACTGTGGAACAGCAACCGCTCCAGCGATAGCTAAAATAGTTGCTATTGTCTGTACTTTAACCGACAGACGGGGTTTTTCTACTGTTCTGATAATTGTTGTATTAGACATAATAAAATCCTCCTTATTAATTTATATCACAATATTAACAATAAATCCAGTTAATAGTGAAAATACGATAACAAATGATAAATAAAGCAAAAACCGCTTTACACCAAGTACAATTTTAAGCGCACCTAGATTGGTTATTTTAGTAGACGGACCAGTCAGCATAAATGCTGCGGCACTTCCCATACTCATACCTGAGTAAAGCCACTCCCTTAAAAGCGGAATAGTTCCTCCGCCGCAAGCGTATAGCGGTACACCGATAGTCGCCGCCATTAACACACCAAATCCCTCGTTTCCTTCTCCGAAAAGCTTGGCAAACGAATCTGCCGGTACATACCTCTGAAATAGCGCCGAAAGCAATACTCCGATCAGAAACCATAGAGCAGTCGCCTTGATATTTCTGCCGATATTTTTAAGCAGTCTTAGAAATAGGTTCGGGTCTGTGTCGTGATTATGCGGCTCATCAAAGCCTGTGAAGTTAAAGAAGCTCTTATTTCTATAAAATAATCTAATCAAAAGTCCTGCTACAACTCCGCATACAAAGCAGGATACCAGCCTGACTGTCAAAGCTGCACTGCCCAAAGCAGTGCTATACAGAATAAGCTGAGGATTGAGCAAAATAGAACTCATCATAAACGCTGCCAGCCAGTCATCACGTATACCGCTTCTTGAGAACGATGCCGCCAGAGGTATTGTGCCGTACATACATAGAGGCGAGGCAATACCTAGAATACTTGCAGGAATTACTCCAAGTACACCTAGTTTTTTGTTTCCTAATGCACGGAACAAGCCATGTATACGATTCTTGACAAATACTGAAATTACGCTGCCAAGTATGATACCCAGCACATAATAAGGAGCAATCTGACTAAGCTGAAGCACAAAATAGTAACGCAGATAAACAAATTCACGCTGTAAAACTTCTAATATCTCCATACAAATCGCTCCCTCTAACTCTAATTATCAATTGAAACAAGCTTATAACTTCTGCTGCCAAGACCTATTTTCTCGCCTGCCTCCAAAACGTGTTGTGCATTTTGTCCTTCCATTCTGCGAACAAAAGAAGCATTTCCCTCTGCCTTGTAGATTAGGTCTACACACGCCTGGTCGAGTGCTACAGGGTCTGTTGATGCAAGTATTCCAATATCGTGGATATCAGGCTCAGATGGATTACCGTCGCAATCGCAGTCAATAGAAAGCCTATTCATAACATTGACATACAGTATGTTGCCGTTTAAAGCGTCCACTACAGATTTTCCTGCATCAGCCATTGATTCCAAAAATGCGTCCTGATTACCTCCCCAAGGACTGGTATGACTTTGTCCTGCTGTGTGTATCAGACATTTTCCCTCTTTAGAACCTATGCCTATTGAAATATTCTTTATCGCTCCTCCAAAGCCTGCCATTGCATGACCCTTGAAGTGTGAAAGAACCAAGAACCCGTCATAATCTGCAAAATGCTTGCCTACATAGTTTTCGGAAAGCCTATTTCCGCCGTTTACCGGAATTGTCATTGAACCGTCTTCGTCCATTATTACAACGTCTGCAATATCGGTAAATCCGTGATCCTTAGCTACCTGATAGTGCATAGCCGTTTCAGAACGTGAACCTCCGTAAGCCGTGTTACACTCTACAATAGTACCATCAACATGCTGAACAAGATCTTTTATCAGATTCGGGTCAAGATAATTGCTTGCAGGCGGTTCTCCTGTAGATAGCTTGACAGCAATATTGTCCCCTGTCAATTCAACACCTAAAGCCTTATATGCTGCCATTAAACCGTCAGATGAAATATCAGTTGTCATATACACTATAGAATCCGTGTTATTATCCACATCTCCTGATGATGTAGGAGCTGTAGTAGGCTGTGTAGTTGGCTGGGTGGTAGTTGGACTCTTGCTTTCCGATGGTGTTTCTGTGCTTTCAATAGCAGAAGTCGTTGCATTTGGATTTGTTATGCCGGAAGTTATGCCGGCAGTTGTTATTATAGAAGTTGGAAATCTCTTGGTTGCCAGCGTAGTAGACAAAGCTGATTTTTTCTTCTTAACTGTAACCTTGCACTTTAATTTCTTTTTTCCAACACGAGCGGTAATAACTGCCTTTCCTTTTTTCTTAGCTTTAATTACTCCCTTTTTAGATACTGATACTACAGACTTCTTGTTTGATGACCACTTTACTTTCTTTTTAGTGCCTTTTACCTTTAGTTTCTTTTTCTGCCCTACAACTAAGGTGATCTTAGTCTTATTCAGTCTCACTTTACTTGCTGCCTGCACGCTTCCGGCACTAAAGACCATAGGACAAATCAATGCCACTATCAGAAAAAGTATTGTAAGCTTTTTACGCAACATCATAGAAATTACTCCTTTCAATTTTTATAACCTAAATTTATTTATACACTTATATTATAAAAATAAAGACTTCTTAATTAGTATATATTAGTTCATCAGTTCATACTAAAAGTTATAACTGAACTTACTATATTTCTTTTTTTTAAATTATATTAATCTGTTTATTTACATTCGCCGAGAACTTCCAATAGCTCTCCACTGGTAAATTTCCTGCAACAGCCAGCCGTTTTAACGGTGCTGTCGGCAATCGCTTTGAAGTCAGTATCATCAAGTATACCCATATCAGTAAATGTTGTCGGAAGTCCGACCTCTTTTATAAACGCTGATAGTGCGTCAATAAATTCATTTGCAAGCTGTTTGTCAGATTTACCATAAGGAGAAATATCCCACACATTTACCGCAAGTCTTGCAAACTGCGGAGCCGCCTCAGGCAGCATATGACGGTAAAGTATTGGGTGAATAACCGCAAGACCCTGCCCATGATTACAATTAGTATAAGCACCCAATTGATGCTCAAGCATATGTGCCTGAAAATCTGTTACCTTTCCAATTTTCAAAATACCGTTTTCGCCCATTGCCGCTGCCCAGATAAGTTCGCTTCTTGCGGTAATATCCTGCGGATTTTTCAGGGTAGCTCGCAAATTGCGTATGATATTACGTTGACAAGCCTCGTTTATCTCGTCTGATAGATTAATCTCTCTCGGCGAGCCCATATAGGTTTCCATACAATGAGAAAGAGCATCGAACGAGCCTGAAACAACCTGTTTGATTGGCATAGACATAGTGTGTGCCGGTTCGAGAATTGCAAAGTCATAGAATGCACCCCAAAGTGCAGATTTCTGCATTTTTTCCTCGTTAGTAATAACCGCTCCGTTATTCATCTCAGCACCTGTTCCGAACGCCGTTACAACAGCCCCCATCGGGATAAATTCTGTCGGATTTTTATGCTCGGTGTATTCCATCTCCCATATATCTTTATCCAGCTTTGCTTGTGCAGAAATAATTTTGCAGCAGTCTATAACACTTCCGCCCCCTACAGCAAGAATAAAATCAATATTGTTTTCCCTTGCCAGCCTTACACCTTCCTGCACCTTAGCATAGGTTGGATTAGACATAATTCCGCTTAACTCTGTAACGGTTTTTCCTGCATTATTAAGAATTTCAATCAGTTCTTCATAAATGCCGTTTTTCTTTATTGAACCGCCGCCGTATGCAAGCATTACATTTTGTCCGACTTTGGCAAGCTCTGAGGATAGATTTTTCTGGGCTGCTTTCGCACCGAAATAAACTTTAACGGGATATTGATATGTGAAATCGTTCATAATAAACCTCCAAATAAAAAGAAAATTAAACGCACTGCATCATAATTAGATTTTTTTAACTTTTAAAGCCTTGATCCATTTATTTACTTTCTTTTGAGACGGTATATCGTAAAAATTCCGACCCTTAAGCCATTTTGTTTTCTTAGAAACGATAGCATTTTTCTTAAGATTTTTTGCACTGTTTCCCAGTCCGCTGCTCATAGATGTACAAAACGGAACAACCGTTTTCTTTTTTAAACTGATATTCTCAACAAGACTATATACAATATGAGGTGCTTCTCCCCACCATATTGGATATCCGATATAAACAACATCTGCTTTTTTGACTGCCTTTTTAATTACACTGAGATTTTTTATCTTTGGTCTTACACTGCTTTTTGCAGGAGATGACGCACTATTATGCTCTTTGGTAACACGGCTGTTGTCGTCTGTCCAATCAATATCAGAAGAAGTATATGCGTCAGCAGCTTTGACCTCAATCAGCTTTCCATTTGTATTCTTTTTTATCTTCTTAGCTACTGCCTTTGTCGTTCCCGTTGCACTAAAATACAAAATTACAATTTTTTTATTGTCCTTTGCCTGTGCAGGTATACTATTCACATTTACAAGTGCAAACAGCATAACAAATGCCAAAGCTATTGATAATATACGATAAAGCTTTTTTTCGCTTAAACTAAACTGCATTATAATCAATCCTCCTCTACTTTAACTTATCTGTCCTGCACCGGTTAATATAACTACATCTTTACTCATATTCGTATCCCCCTTATACTGCTTTCTTAGCCCATTCAGCAACAGTGCTTTCCGATTTCGCAGCGTCAGCACCGTGAACAGCAAGACCTTTACCGAAAGCTGCACCTGAACACAGCTTTTTCAAATCACGCTCACAAGAACCAAGTCCGCTGCCTTCGTGGGTCATAACTGCAATAACTTTTTTGCCTGTGAAATCAAGCCGTTCAAGCTGTGAGAAAACTGCCATTGGGTAAGTTCCCCACCAGCAAGGACCTGCAACAAAAATATTGTCGTAATCCGAAATGTCATCAAGATACTGTTTTAATTCAGGGCGTGCATTTGAGTGTAACTCATCTTGCGCTTCACGGGTGCAGGTCATATAATCACTCGAATAAGGTTTAACTGTATCAACCTTAAACAGATCGCCTCCGACTGCTTTTTGGATAAACTCTGCAACTATCTCGGTATTGCCCTTTTCAATGTTTTTGATACTTCCGTTCCAATAGTTCTCACCCTTGCGTGAGTAGTAGATAATCAGATTTTTTGCCATAATAAATTCCTCCTTAAATATTGTATTGTTTGCCCATCATCTTTTCCATTTCTATCACATACTGCCCGCCATAGAACGTCAAAGGCTAATGAACCGTTCGTAAAAAAAATTTTTCAAACTATAACTTTCGGTTTTAAATCTTATACAAAACATACACCGCATTAGACTTGCAGTGTGAAATATTATATCATTCATGAATCTTCATATTATGAAGCATTTTTACAAAGGCGGGATCATAGTGGTTGACAATTTCGCTGTGACCGAGATCAAACGAAGAAATTGACTTCATCTCCTCATCAGTCAGCTTAAAATCCCATATATCAAAATTCTGCTCCATACGGCTTCTGT
>CANQUM010000014.1 GCA_947627045.1 uncultured Clostridia bacterium | reverse complement strand
AAGGCGGGCAGCGTGACGCTGCACCCATTTCGCATTTCAAAATTGCAAAACGTGAATTTTTTGTATCTTGCGTTTTTTATCAAAAATTTAACCCGCCGTTGCAGGCATTTTAAACATTAACAAAAATAAAAAAAGGCGGCAGAGCCTGTGGCGGCTGCAGGGGTAACCCCTGCACGCAGTTTAGTCCGCCGTAGCACAAAAAACCGCCTTTAGCAATTTTACCAAAGGCGGGCAGCGTGACGCTGCACCCATTACGCATTTCACAATTGCAAAACGTGAATTTTTTGTATCTTGCGTTTTTTATCAAAAATTTAACCCGCCGTTGCAGGCATTTTAAACATTAACAAAAATAAAAAAAGGCGGCAGAGCCTGCGGCGGCTCGCCGTTGGAGCTTGTGACGGGACTCGAACCTGCGACCTGCTCATTACGAATGAGCTGCACTACCAACTGTGCTACACAAGCTTATTCAACTTTAAAGTTTAAAAGACATTAGTAATTATATCATACGAAAAATTAAAGTCAATAGCTTAATTTTTAATTTTATTTTAAAACAGAAAAGAACTTTTATACTCTTTTGAAAAAATACGTTGAAAAATTAAATAAGTTGTGTTATACTTATTTCGTGGAACTTATTGAAAGCAAAAGATAAGAAAGGATGTTGCTTCTATGAGCGCTCAAGAGGTAAAAACTTCTCCGTGCAAGATTTTGGGAATTATATTTCTGATTATTTTAATTCTTTCGACTGCGTTTGTTGTATTAGTGCATTTTGCGTTCAAAAATGAAAATGTTACCCCCAGCATCGGCGGTTACAGCCTTTATCTTATTCATGATGATTATATGTCGCCGGATATAAAGAAAAATTCATTGGTGTTTGCAACTAACGGCAAGCCTACTCAGGAGGATATTGGCAAAGTCGTTATTGCAGATGATGTTTCAGGAAAGAACGGTACAACTTACGGTACAACCGCTATGTATTTTGTAAATCTGGTCAATGAAGATAATAAACTCTATTATGAACTTAAATTTAAAAATTCAGAAGATACTACATTGGTAAAAGGTAATAAGATAGTCGGAATAGCAAATTATCAGTTTGAATTGATGGGCAAGATCATTGTTCTCGCTAATTCTTCTCTCGGATACATTATATTTATAGGTTTACCTGCATTGCTAATGATTATCTTCTTTGCGCTTGGAAAGCATAGCAAGACAAAACAAATTGCCGACATAGAGAAAATGAGAGAGAAGTATCACGAAAGTATTGAGCAAATTAATGACGGCGCTCAGGCTTCTTTTGACGAGTTCGTTAATGAAAAAGAAACATTGCAGAATATTCACCAGGAAAGTTCAACTAGCCAAACAATTAATATAAGTGAGAAGGATTCTGAAATTTTGAATGAACCGCTTATTGAAGAAGGCGTTAATAAAGATGATTTGGTTGAAATGAAAGAGGATCTCACAAAGCCTACTAATAACGCTATTGAAGAGCTTATGAAAATTCTCGAGGAGGAAAATGCTAAACTGAAAGAATTTGAGCTTCCTAAGGCTGAAAAAGCCGTTAAGGACGCCCATAATAATCATCAGGAAATGTTGGAGAATAATGATAACTCCGCTGATGATAATTCTGATAAGTAATTGGCTTTTATCGTTTGTTAGGACTGCTCTTTTGGGCAGTCCTATGTTTTTTATAATATTAAAATATTGTAAATAACTTTAATTTGGGTCTTGACAAGTTCTTTTAAACTATATATAATGTATAAGTCGTCTGTTAATTGTCGGCGTTCTTTGGGAGCATAGCTCAGCTGGGAGAGCATCTGCCTTACAAGCAGAGGGTCACAGGTTCGAGCCCTGTTGTTCCCACCAATACTGCGGTTGCTCTGCCTTTTCGTTTGATTAGGCAGAGTTTATTTGCAGCATATTTAAAATTCTTTTTTTCATTTTAGACTGGTCTCGGCTTTCGCCGGGACTAAGGCCTGGTAGTTCAGTTGGTTAGAACGCTAGCCTGTCACGCTAGAGGTCGTGGGTTCGACTCCCATTCAGGTCGCCATTCGCGGGCATAGCTCATCTGGTAGAGCGCCACCTTGCCAAGGTGGAGGTAGCGAGTTCGAGCCTCGTTGCCCGCTCCAAAAACGATGACGTTTTATCCATTCCGCCTTTGGCAAAATTGCTAAAGGCGGTTTTTTGTGCTACGGCGGGCTAAAACTGCGTGCAGGGGTTACCCCTGCAGCCACCACAGGCTCTGCCGCCTTTTTTTATTTTGAAAATATTCATAATGCCTGCAACGGCGGGTCAAACTTTTATGAAAAACGCAAGATACAAAAAATTCACGTTTTGCAATTTTGAAATGCGAAATGGGTGCAGCGTCACGCTGCCCGCCTTTGGCAAAATTGCTAAAGGCGGTTTTTTGTGCTACGGCGGGCTAAAACTGCGTGCAGGGGTAACCCCTGCAGCCTCCACAGGCTCTCCGCCTTTTTTTATTTTTGTTAATGTTTAAAATGCCTGCAAAATGTTTTAGCGAATTGCTGAAATATAATGATGATTAAATATATTTGTTTTGTTAAAAATGTACAATAAAATTAATATATTCTTCAAAAAATAAACAAAATGTAAATTTATTCAGTAAGTTAATTACTATTTTGCACAAAAATTTGGTCTGTATTTTGATTAAGTATACAAAAATAAAGTAAAACATTCAAAAACTATTGCTATTTAAAAAAATAAATGCTAAAATATAGTTGTATCATTAACGATATACAATATAATATTTAAGGAGGAATTTTAAATGAAGTTAAGAAAACTTCTGAGTGGTGTAACCGCTGCAATTATGGCAATCTCATCTGTTGCTGTTGCATCATTCACTTCTGTTTCTGCCACAAGTGACTTCGATCCATACGCAACAATATGGTATCAGGGTAATATGCCGGTAGATCAAGTAATTGCTCAGGGTAATGCCACTGCAGAAATGGCAGGCGCTACAAAAGCAAAGGTTTATGTAGATATGGGACCCGGTGTTGATTGGAACGGTGCAACAAATCTTAACCTTAATTATCAGGTGGGATATACTACAAATGCTGCCGTATCCATAAGTGGTAACAACACCACTATTCTTACTAAGCAAACCGATTATACCGGAGTGCATGCTTTTGAATTAGCTTTCACGAGCGAAATGGCTGAAAATGACGGCTATTTCATTGGCGGAAGCACAAAGAACTGGGCAACTCACACATCCCAAGACAACTATATATTCGGTATTCTTTGGGTTGAATTCATTGACAAGGAAGGCAATGTTTTATACACCCAAAAAGAGGTAGGAGAAGAGCCTGAATTTGGTACACCGCCAAATGATAAGCTGCCTATCAGATTTGTAAATAACGAGGGCGCTGATTTATGCGATCCTTTAGAAATTACAGCTGACGGTACATATGAGATGACTGTAACAGGTTTGAATTTGAGTAAATCATCAACTGACGGTTATTATTCATTCGGTCTTTACAACTCTTATGCAGCTCAGGTTATTGATCCAGGTACAACTATCACTTTAGAGAAACTTACTTTCAACGATGATGTTGACATTGAGATAACCGACGCTTGGAAAAACAGGTCTGCATTTGAAGGTGCTGCTCTCAAATATTATCCTATAAACCACTGGGGCGGCGGAGATCAATTAGATAAAAATATTCCTGACGGTACTGTAATCAATAAGATTTATATTAAATTTACAATTAACGGTTGTAAATTCGGTGAAGCAAAGGATCCTGTACTTAAAGGCGAAAAAATTACAAAAGTAACTTATGATTATACAGTAACCGATCCAGGTACTGCTAAATTCATCAGATGGGATCTTTCATTTGACAGTGGATATCCGACATTCTTCACACCAACACCTATTAACGGTGCAGGAGATTACACAACAGAGGTTGAGGTTACCGGATCAAATACACAGTTTGGATCTTTAGGCGCTTATATTGACGCTACTGCTAATGAAACAGATGTAACAGTTGATAATGTTACACAAACAAAGGATACTGCAATCACATTAAAGTCAATTACTTTCAATGACACCTATAAATTTGATACTGGCAACTTAGAATTGAATAACAAGGTAGAGTATCAAAATGGTTTAGCTAACATTTGGAATGACGAAGGTGCTAAAAAGGTAATTTATCAAAATGATGAAGCATATATCGCAGGAACCAACGGAGTTAAGGCTAACGGAATTAAGCTTGTAAAGGGAACTCCTCCTGCAGACGAACCAGAAAATCCAGAAAATCCAGAAAATCCTATAGAACCAGCTCCGGGACTTAAAGATTCTTATGATGCATTTTTGATGTTTGCAAACGAAAATGTACCTATTTGGGAAAACTGGAATCCTGTTTCAGCAGGCGGTAAAGGTATAGACGCTGAAGTTAAGGGCAGCGGTACATATACCGTTGGAGTTGATAACCAGTGTTATATTACTGCATATGGTGATGAAGCTGCTAGACCTGAAGGCTTTACTGTATTCAATGTTGATATTAGGAATTTAGCAACAGACATTGGTGCAAAATCTAAAAAAGGTATGTCTCAGGCTGAGACAGAAGAGTTAGCTAGAAAAGCCGGATTAACAATTACAGATGTTTCTATTCTGGTAGACGGCAGTGAGGTTTATAAATTCAATGATGATGATGTTATGTTCGGAGATATTGAAGCTAACGGAAATATCAGACTTGAAATCTTCAACTTATACGGTGAGTCAAAGACTACTGCACCTGATGAAATTCAGGCACTTGCAGGCGGTGGATTAGAGCTTCAGGATAAGTTAGAAGTTACATTCACACTTAACTACACTGCACCTGCTACACCTGAGAATCCTGATAAACCTAATAATCCTGGCAACAACACTGGCAATAACAACGGCGGAAGCACAGTTAAGCCTGGAACACCTGCAAACAAGGGAACAACTGTTGCTCCTAAGTCAAATGCTAAGTCAAATGCTAAGAAGATAGTTAATAAAGCTAAGATCAAGAATATTAAAGCTAAGGCTAAGGGCAAGAAGGTTACAATTACCTGGAAGAAGGCAAGCAAGGTTACCGGTTACAACATTCAGGTAGCAACTAAGAAGAACTTCAAGAAGAAGAGTATTGTTGCAAAGAAGACCTTAAAGAAGAATGCTAAGAAGGTTACACTTAAGATTAAGAAGCTCAAGAAGGGCAAGACTTATTGGGTAAGAGTTCAGGCTTATAAGACTTATAAAGCTAACGGCAAGACTAATAAGGTAACAGGTTCTTGGAAGAAGTTTAAATTCAAAGCCTAGTAGTATTTTTAACTAATTAAGTCCCGTACTAAATGTGCGGGACTTTTTTATGCAGCGATTAAACAATTATCATAAATATTTAATAACAAAAAACAGAGCCTGAAATAATTCAGACTCTGTTTTGCTATTTTTATAAATCTACTTAGTTTCTACGCCTTCCCAATCCTTTAAGAATCTTTCAATTCCTATATCGGTAAGCGGGTGATGGATCATTTGTTTAATTACGCTCATTGGTATTGTTGCTATGTCGCAGCCAAGTCTTGCTGCTGCAGTAACGTGAATCGGGTTTCTGATAGAAGCGGCGATAATTTCTGTTTCGATAGCCTGAGCGTCGAAAATATCAACGATTTCCTCAATGAGGTTCATACCTTCCATACCGATGTCGTCGAGTCTTCCCAAGAAAGGTGAGACATAGGTAGCGCCTGCTTTAGCTGCCAATAGAGCTTGAGCAGCAGAAAAGATAAGCGTTACGTTTGTTTTAATTCCAAGAGCCGTGAGCTGTTTGGTAGCTTTTAGACCTTCTGCGCACATTGGAATTTTGATAACGATATTCTTGTGCATAGCGGCAAGGGGTTTAGCCTCCTCGACCATTTTATCAGCTTCAAGAGAAATAACTTCAGCTGATATAGGACCGTCTACGATTTCAGTGATTTCCTTAACGACATCCTGAAAAACTCTTCCCTCTTTGGCGATAAGAGACGGATTTGTAGTAACACCGCAGATAACGCCGAGGTCATTAGCCTCTCTGATGTCGTCAACATTGGCTGTGTCGATAAAAAGTTTCATAATAAAATTCCTTTCAATTATATATTTCCTGAAAAATCAGGGATTATTCAGTGATTAATTAAAGATTACCGAGCTTTTTATAGCTAGCTTTAAGTGCGGGGTAGATCTCACGATAAAGCTGATAATATTTTTCATACTCTGGTACGTTTTCATCAATAGGTTCTTGCGTTTTATCAGTCTTGATAACAGCCTTGCAAGCCTCAGGAACACTGCTGTAAATACCTGCACCGACGGTTGCTAAAAGAGCCACGCCGAGAGCAGGACCTTCTTTTGAAGCAACAGTTTTAACAGGGCAGTTATAAAGGTCTGCGAGCATTGAGCGCCACAGCGGAGAAGTTCCGCCGCCGCCGCAAGCCATCATATCTGACACGTTAATATTCATTTCTCTGAACACCTCAACGCAGTCACGGAGCGAGTATGAAACGCCCTCCAAAACTGCACGAAGCATATCCTTTTTGGAATGCATTGCAGAAAGGCCGAAGAACACTCCACGAGCGTCGGGGTCGAGGTGAGGAGTTCTCTCACCCATAAGATATGGCAGGTAGAGAAGCCGATTAGCTCCGACTGGTACAGTTTCAGCCTCCTTATCCATAAGGTAATATTCGTCCACGCCCATAAGAGAAGCGGTTTCCTTTTCGGCATTGCAGAAGTTATCTCTGAACCATTTCAGAGAAAGCCCTGCGCCTTGAGTAACACCCATAACGTGCCACGAATTCGGAACAGCCGCACAGCAAGTATGAACACGTCCCTTGGGGTCTATAGAAATGCTTGAAGTATGTGCAAAAACGACGCCCGAAGTACCGATTGTTGTAAAGGCTTTTCCGTCCTCAACAACACCTGTTCCAACAGCGGCGGCGGCATTATCTCCTGCTCCGCCTACAACTATAGTTCCCTTTTTAAGACCTGTCAACTCAGCCATTTCTGCGGTAACTTCGCCGGTTACCTCACAGCTTTCATAAACCTTTCCCAAAAGGCTCTTATCAATTTCTAAAGCCGACAAAACCTCGTCAGACCAACATCTGTTCGGGACATTCAAAAGCTGCATACCCGAAGCGTCAGAAACCTCAGTTGCAAACTCGCCTGTCAGGATAAATCTGAGGTAGTCTTTCGGCAGGAGAATGTGGGCGCATTTTTCAAAAATCTCAGGCTCGTTATTCTTGACCCAGAGAATTTTAGCAGCTGTCCAGCCGGTAAGAGCGGGGTTGGCAGTAATTTCAATGAGCTTTTTCTCGCCGAGCTTTTTATTCATTTCCTCGACTTCATTCGCGGTTCTCTGATCGCACCATATAATCGATTTCCTCAAGACATTGCCGTCTTTATCAAGCATAACAAGACCGTGCATTTGCCCTGAAATTCCAACGCCTTTGACGTCCTCTTTCGAGACGCCGCTTTGAGCCATAACAGCCTTGATTGTATTTATCATAGCGTTTGACCAGTCAGCAGGGTCTTGTTCAGCATAGCCGTTTTTTGGCTGATACATAGGGTACTCTATCGTCTTTGAGGCAATAACCTTTCCGCTTTCGTCAAAGAGAACGGTTTTAGTACCGCTTGTACCGCAGTCGACACCAATTACATATGCCATTTATTTTTCCTCCGATTTGAAAATTTGTATTTTTCTGCCCTTTTATTGTACACTATCAAGAGGTGCTTTGTCAAACATTTTATAGTGAAATAAAAAACTCCCGACGGCGGTTTATGCCGAAATCGGGAGTTTAATTTATACTATCCATTTATATTCTGATAAATGACTTTTTTGCCTATTAATATTTTTGCATTTCTAACGCCTGTGCCTTTTAACTTTTTCTTGAGCGATTTTGCTACCTTCTTGTTTTTAACAACAAACTTTATGCCTTTCTTGGTATTTTTAAAAGCGTTCCATTGTATTTCAGGTGCTCTAATTGCAAATTTCATTTTGAAATTTGATAGTGATTGACAATTACAGAACGCGAATGATTCTATTTCTTTCACATTTCCCTTTAATTCAAAACATTTCAGGTTTTTGCTTTGCATAAAAGAATCACTACCAATAATTTTTATATTTTTTGATATGCTTATATTTTTTAGTTTACTTTTATAAAAAGCTCTTGACGCTATATATTTTACTCCGTTAGATATTTTAAATGTCTTTAAATTTTTATTTCTAGGATATGCAATTAGCTCTGTTTTTTTCTTATTGTACAAAATATTGTTATATGAAGTAAAGTTCTTATTCTTATTATCTACTTTAATTGATTTTAATTTGCTGCATTCAGAAAAAATATTAATTGCTTCATCAAAGGGAGCATCTTCATCTGGCATTCTATCAAAAAAATAGTTATCCGAATAAGTATAAAATCCGTCAAGATTTTCAGGAATATATACTGATGTTATTTTTTTAAAAACAAAACATACTAAGTCAACATATTTTACCTTATTACCATTTAACAAATTAGGTATTTCACATATTTTATTGTTATTGGTATCTTTAATTTTTCTTAAAACTATTGTTCCGTTTTTCAAATAAAAGTAATCATATTTATTGTCTATAGAAGTTTTTATGTCATATGAATAATCAGGATGATTTTCACTATCATACAATGCAAGGGCAGATGCCGTAATATTGTTTAATATAGAAAAAACTATTACAAATGCTATAAATATACTTGTTATACGTTTTACTTTCATAATAAACACCACCTTATTATTTGATTGTGTTTAAAGAGCTTTGTAAACCTATATAAAGACTATAGTCATATTTTGTACGATATATCTTTATCTACTTACAATAGCTCTCAATATAGTTGTCGATACAGCTCTGAATAACTTCTTTTGCAGTTTGTTTTCCCTCTATTTCTTCTATTGCGGTATCCTTGCCCTCTAAGGTCTTGTATACCGAGAAGAAGTGAGACATCTCATCAAAAATATGCTTGGGAAGTTCATTAATATCACCATAGCAGTTATACACAGGGTCATTGAAAGGTATTGCGATAATTTTCTCGTCTGACGAACCGCTGTCGATCATTTTAATAACTCCTATCGGAAAGCAGTTTACAAGAGAAAGAGGCTGAAGCGTTTCCGAACATAAAACAAGCACGTCTAAAGGGTCTCCGTCTGATGCGTAGGTTCTGGGAATAAAACCGTAGTTCGCAGGGTAGTGAGTAGATGTGTACAGAATTCTGTCCATCATCAAAAGACCTGTTTCCTTGTCAAGCTCGTATTTTATTTTTGAGCCTTTTGGAATTTCAATAACTGCCGTAAAATTCTCCTGAGAGATTTTTTTCGGCGATATGTCATGCCAGATGTTTGTCATAATAAGCGTCCTTTCTTAATATTTTACTGTTGTCTTTCTATAAATGTATCACAAAGGGTAAGACCGACTTCCTTCAGGTTTTCAATAACATCGAAAACCGTTTCGCCGTTGAGTTCTACCATTACTCTGTCAGCAGGGTTATTCTTTGAAAGCAGACTGTCTATTGTGATGAATTCATTTGGTTTAAGTTCGGTTATATTATCTTGTTTGAGAATTTTCTCAAAACCGCTCGTGTCTTTTTTGTTATATAGCATAATAGTTTGAAAAGGCATTGCATAGATTTCTGTTTCGGTCTCAAGCGAGCCAAAGCCAAAGTTAGTAACACCGTCGTTTATAAGCAAATCGCCGTACCGTTTCAAAATTGCATTAGCCACTTCCTGCGTAACCTCTAGGTTATAAAGCTGCATATGACTGCCGCTTTCTTCTTTAAGCTCTGCTTCCTGAGCGTCTGTACAAGGCACTTCAATAAAAAAGTAAGGCTTTTTTACTAGCTTTACAGTCCTTTTTAGAATTGAATTTATCATTTCAGCACTGACTATACAGTGTATTTCACTGTCGCTGATCTTAGTAAAAGATGACGTTACTCTGCTTATATCGGCGATGTTCAAGCCTTCAATGACCTTAAAATTTTCTTGCATATTTCGACCCTTTCTGTTATACTAATGTTGGTAATTAATAATTGCTGTTTGCAGAATGTAAAGCGCGCTAATTTTATATATAACCACTCTTTTTAGTTGAAATCATTTTATTGTCCAAACAAATGGACTAATAGTCTGTTAATATGAAGTTACAGCAAAGGTTGTCTTATTGGTTTTGGTTTTATCTTTGCTGAAAGAATGAAAAAGGAGAGGTTTTTTATGTTAAGTATTTTAGCGTTTGTTTTATTGTCGGTTTTGGGAGTTGCAGCTATGGGGTGCGTTTATTATTTATGTGAGGTTGATACGTCGTTTGAAGATGAAAACCGAAGAAAAATAACAGTAACTACAAACGGCGGTTTTAACAACAACGGAAATGGTGCCGCATAAAATTTCTGCACATATTATTTTGCAAGTACATTATATACTTTGCAGTATTTAAAGTCAAGGAGAGATAAGCTATGTTACAACTGATTCTATCAGCAGTATCTGCATTAATATCTGTGATTTTGTTGATCTCAATAGTAATCATTTTACCGAAAAAGTTGCAGTCTGACGCCGGTGAGGAAAACATTAGGCAATTAAAAAGCGATATTGAAAAGGAGCTTTCTGCATTCAGGCAGGAAATAAACCGCACCACAGGAGATTCTATCAAAAGCTTGGGAGAGATGGTATCCCAAAATCAAAAGGATCTGAACAACACAGTTTCAGATAAACTGTCTGTGCTTGACAAGAATTTGTCGGATAAGCAGGAAAATTTACAAAAGTCTGTTACATACTCGCTGACTCATCAGGAAGAAAGGTTTAAAACCTTCTCTGTTGAGAATGAGCAGAAGCTGGATAATATCCGTACAACTGTTGAGAAAAGGCTCGGCTCGCTTCAGGAAGAGAATTCTAAGAAGCTTGATGAAATGCGTCAGGTTGTAGATGAAAAGCTACAGAAAACTTTAGACGAGCGTATAACCCAGTCGTTCAAGTCGGTTAATGACAACTTACAGCAGGTTTACAAGAGCGTGGGAGAAATGCAGACGCTTGCAACAGGCGTGGGCGATTTAAAAAAGGTTCTGACGAACGTAAAGAGCAGAGGAATTTTGGGCGAGATTCAGTTAGGCTCAATACTTTCTGAGATACTCGCGCCCGAGCAGTATGAGGAGAATGTTGAAATAATAAAGGGCAGCGGAAAGCGTGTTGAATTTGCAGTTAAGCTCCCTGCGGACGACAATAAGACCGTTTATCTTCCTATTGATTCCAAATTTCCGGGCGACAGCTATACAAATCTTGTTGACGCTTATGACAACGGTTCAAAGGATGAAATTAATACCGCTGTAAAAGCATTGCTTGCAACTGTTAAAAATGAGGCAAAGGACATAAATCAAAAATATATCTTTCCCCCGTATTCAACGGACTTCGGCATTCTGTTTGTGCCTTTTGAGGGGCTTTATGCCGAGCTTGTAAACAGAGGAATGGTCGAGGAGCTTCAACGCAGCTATAAGGTCAATTTGGCAGGACCTAGCACTATGGCGGCGTTGCTTAACAGCCTGCAAATGGGCTTTAAAACTCTGGCAATACAAAAGAGAAGCAGTGAGGTTTGGGAGATTCTCGGTGCTGTTAAGACGGAGTTCGGCAAGTTTGGGGACGTTATCAAAAAGGCTCAGGAGAGTATTAATAAGGCGTCAAGTCAGCTTGATGATTTAGTCGGCGTTCGCACAAGAGCGATTAACAGAAAACTGAAAAGCGTTACAACGCTCGAAACCAGCGACGTAAAAGCTGAAAGGCTTCTTGATATAGAAGCTGAATAACCTTAAAACTCTTAGACCGATTAGTCTAAGAGTTATTTGTTGATTAATTTTTTTAAGTTTGGTATAATAATTTTTGTTAAGGCATTTAGCAAAGAGAGGTAAGATATATGAAAAAGCCAACTAAAGACACTATGAAAGCAACTCTGAGAAAACAATTGAGCTTTTTGTTTTCTCGAAAGATAACTGTAGTTATTCTTTTGTTTGTTCAGGCTGGATTTGTATTTTTTGCTTTTTTTAGTTTATATGAGCATTTTATTTATATATATCTTACATTAACTGCTTTGGCAATTGCTCTTGTGGGCTATATTGCAAGCTCTAACGAAAATGCCGGATATAAAATAGCGTGGCTTGTTCCTTTTGTAATATTTCCAGGATTTATGGCGTTGGTATACATTTTTATCAAAACTCAGATTTCAAGGCATTCCTTTAAAAAGACGGTAGAGAAAAAGATTATTCAAACAGAAAAGTTTTTAACTCAGAATGAAGAAATCTATGCTGAAATTCTTGAAAATGAGGATAAAGCCTTTGCAAGACTTTCATATTACATTTCAAGTTTTGGCAAGTTCCCGACGTATAGGAATACAACTGCTAAGTATTTTAAAAACGGCGAGGAGCAGTTTAAGTTTTTGCTTCAGGAGCTTCGCCAAGCAAAGCATTTTATATTCATTGAGTATTTTATCGTCGAACAGGGAGTAATGTGGAAGCAAATTCTTGAAATTCTTTTGCAAAAGGTCAAAGAGGGAGTTGACGTAAGGTTTTTATATGACGGAGTGGGTGCTCAGACTATACTTCCGGGAAAGTATGATGAAACGCTTAAATCTTACGGTATAAAGTGCAAGGTCTTTAATCCGTTCGTGCCGTTTTTGACTACAGTTCAGAACAACCGCGACCACAGAAAAATCATTGTGATTGACGGTCATACTGCGTTTACAGGCGGAACAAATTTAGCAGATGAGTATATTAATGCAAAGGTCAAATACGGTTATTGGAAGGATTCTGCCGTTATGATAAAAGGCGACGCTGTATGGAGCTTTACTATGATGTTCTTTCAGATGTGGGAGATTGATGAAAAGGTATCGGCAGATTATTCAGAATATGCACCGCACAAATATAATCAGAACATTTTTGAAAGCGACGGGTATGTAATTCCCTATAGCGATTCTCCGCTTGATAATGAAACCGTAGGAAAAATGATTTATCTTGACATAATCAATAAGGCAAAGGATTATATTTACTTTACAGCGCCTTATCTTATTTTAGACGGCGAGCTTACAACTGCGTTGGGTTATGCGGCAAAAAGCGGCGTAGACGTCAGAATAGTTGTTCCTGGAATTCCGGACAAGTGGTATGTTCAAAAAATATCAAACTGTTATTACAAAGAGCTTTTGGATCAGGGCGTTAAGTTTTATCGTTTTAAACCTGGCTTTGTACACGCAAAGAATTGCGTTGCTGACGATATAGTCGCTACTGTGGGAACAGTCAATCTGGATTACAGAAGCCTGTATCTTCACTTTGAGGACGGAGCAGTATTCTATAAAAACAGCATAGTTAAAGATGTAAAAAAAGATATATTGGATTTGATTAAAAATGATTGCACGCAAATAACGGTTAAGGATATGAACAAACGAAATGTATTCGATAAAATTTTCAGCGGCATTTTAAAAATTTTCGGACCGCTGCTGTAAAGTATAATAAATAAAGGGAGCAGATTTTTTCTGCTCCCTTTTTTGTGTTGTTATTTTTCGAAGCCGCCTATCGGTTCTATTTTCCAGATGTTTTTAGCGTAATCTTTTATAGTGCGGTCTGAGCTGAACTTTCCTGCATTGCACATATTCAGCCAGCATTTTTTGTAAAAGGCTCTTTGGTTTTTAAAATCACTGTTTACAGTAAGCTTAGCCTTTACATAGCTTTCAAGATCGCCGATAAGATAGTAATTGTCAGGTCTGTGCCAGCTGGCACCGTCCATAAGCGAGAAATAAAGCTCTCTGAATATGCCTGTTTCTCCGTCCGAAAGAGTTCCGTCAATAAGGGTGTTTAAGACCCGTCTGATTTTTTCGTTCTTTTCGCTTATTTCACGAGGGTCATAATCAGGCATTATCTTTGACAGTTCCTCTACTTTAGCACCGAAAATATAATTGTTCTCCTCCCCTGCCTCTCTCACTATCTCTATATTTGCACCGTCGTAAGTTCCGAGAGTAACCGTACCGTTCAGCATAAACTTCATATTTCCTGTTCCCGAAGCCTCTGTGCCTGCTGTTGAGATCTGCTCGGAGACATCGCTTCCTGCGACAAGTTTTTCGGCGTAAGAAACATTATAGTTTGAAACGAAAACAACCGACAGTAGATTTTTTGTCTGCTCATCTGAATTTACAAGACGTCCGACTTCGTTTATAAATTTGATTATACCCTTTGCTCTTGCATAACCAGGAGCCGATTTTGCTCCGAAAATAAATGTTGTCGGAGTAAAATCTGTTATACTTCCGTCCTTGATGCCGAAATAAATATATAAAATCGAAAAAGCATTAAGAAGCTGGCGTTTGTATTCGTGAAGTCTTTTTATCTGCGTGTCAAATATAGTATTCGGGCTAATTTCAATTCCGTCGTGTGTTTTAATAAACCCAGCAAGCTCCTTTTTCTTGGCTTTTTTTATATTTATAAATCTGTCAATAACTTTATCGTCATCTGCATATTTTGAAAGTTCCCGCAGTTTGTCTAAGTTTGTTACCCAGCCGTCATCACCGAGAAGTTCAGTGATAAGTTCGCTCAGTTCCTTGTTGCAAAGGGCAAGCCAGCGGCGCTGGGTAATTCCGTTTGTCTTGTTTTGAAAACGTTCGGGGTATAGCTTATACCAGTCTTTAAGAACATCGTCCCTGAGAATTTGTGTGTGTATCTCTGCAACTCCGTTTGTGTAGCTTGAACAGAAGATAGCCAAATTAGCCATATGAACATTACCGTCAATAACTGGCTTCATAGTGTTTATTTTGTCTTTTGGCAGTTTTTTGATATATGCCTCTTTTATAAACTGCTCATTTAATAAAAGAATAATTTTATAAACATCTGGTATCACGTCCTCTATAAGTTCGACGCTCCACTTTTCCAATGCTTCAGCCATAATGGTGTGGTTTGTGTAGTTAAATACCTTTTGTGCAATTTTATATCCATCATCAAAGCTGAATCCCTCGTTCAGCAGCTGCCTGATAAGCTCGGGAATTGATATTACGGGGTGAGTGTCATTTAGCTGGATCGTAACCTTGTCTGCTAAGTTTTCAAGAGTGCCATAGGTCTTTTTATGACGCTTTATTATATCGGAAATAGATGCGCTTGAAAAGAAATACTGCTGTTTCAGTCTTAATACCTTGCCCTCGTATGTATTGTCGTTTGGATACAATACTCTTGAAATGTCTTCAGCATATATTTTTTGAAGGCTTGCCTGCTCGTAGTTTCCGCTGTCAAAAAGTGCAAAATCAAATTCCTCTGTCGGTTCTGACTGCCAAAGTCTGAGCGTGCCTATATGCTTTGTGCCGTAAGCTATGATAGGCATATCATAAGGCACAGCCTTTACCGTCTGGTTTTTGAAATTTACAAGCTGTGTATCAGCTTCATTTCTCTTTGACCACGGATCGCCGTATTTTGTCCAGTCATCTGCGGTTTCAATCTGAAAGCCGTCTTTGATTTTCTGCTTGAATAAGCCGTATTTATACCTTATTCCATAACCATCTAATGGGAGATTTAATGTGGCGGCAGAATCCATAAAGCAGGCCGCAAGCCTGCCAAGACCGCCGTTACCAAGTGCGGCGTCCTCTATTTCTTCAAGAGATGATAGAGAACAGCCAGCCTCTTTTAACACAGCTTCTACCTCGTCGGTTATTCCGAGATTTAAAAGGTTGTTGAATACAGCACGTCCGACCAGAAATTCAGCAGAGAAGTAGCACGCTTTTCTTATATTGTCGTGAGCCTGAATGCTTCTCTCCCAATCGCTTTCAATCATATCCATAATTACAGACGACAGACTATCGTGAATTTGCTGGGGTGTTGCGTCCTTAGGCTGAATTTTATATTTTGCCGCCAATTTTCTTTTGAATTCTGATAAAAAATTTTCCTTATCCACAGTATTGTTCCTTTCATTATTATTGCCGTCCGCAGAGCGTGGTCAAATCTGCTATTTTTTTCTCAAGCTCAGGTGTAAAGTCGCTTTTTAAAGCTCTCCACCGCCAGTTATTGCCCACCGTAGACGGAATGTTCATTCTCGCCTCGCTGCCAAGTTCAAGAAAATCCTGAAGCGGTGCTATAGCAGTATTGGCAATTGACGTCCATGCAAGCCTGATAACAGCCCACGGAAGGTGCCTTTTTCTCTTAACACCGAGATAATCCATAGCAAAGCGTATGTTTTTTTTGCTTTCCGAGCCTATCCAGCCCTTTAAGGTATCATTGTCGTGAGTTCCTGTGTATACAAAGCAGTTTCGGCTAGTGTAATTCTGAGGAAGATACATACTGCTTGCGTTTGGCTCAAAAGCAAACTGCAACACCTTCATTCCCGGATAACCTGTCTGTCTGAGAAGTTTTTTTACCGATGGAGTGATAAATCCAAGATCCTCAGCTATTATTTTTACTTTACCCAGCTTTTCTTTTACTGCTTTGAAAAGCTCGATTTTCGGTCCTTCCTTCCAATAGCCGCCAAGAGCGTTTTTGTCTCCGAACGGAATGGAAAAGTAGCTGTCAAATCCTCTGAAATGGTCGATTCTGATAACATCATATGTTTTTTGTGCGGAGTCTATTCTGTTTATCCACCACAAGTAGCCGTTTTTTTTCATTGACTTCCAGTTGTAAAGGGGGTTCCCCCAAAGCTGACCTAAAGGAGTAAATATATCAGGAGGACAACCCGCTACATTTATCGGGAGAAAATTCTCGTCAAGCTCAAACAGCTCGGGTGAACACCATACATCTACGCTGTCGTAAGCAACATAGATAGGAATGTCGCCTATAATTTCTATGCCGTTTTTGTTTGCATATTTTTTAAGTTTAAACCATTGTTCAAAAAATTTGTACTGAATGAATTTCCAAAATCCTATATCGTCTTTATACTTTTCTTTCGCCTTATTTATAGCTGATTTCTCACGTTTTACAAGAGATATATCCCATTCTATCCAGCACTTTCCGTTATAAGAGTCTTTTAGAGACATAAACAGAGCGTAATCACTAAGCCAGTAATCGTTTTCTTTTACATACTCGTTATACTCTTTTGGAATGTTTGTTTTAAAGGCTTCGTATGCCTTTCTCAGAACCTTGAAGTTTAATTTATAAAGCTTATCATAATCAACATATCGTTCATCATCGCACCAAACTATATTTTTATAGTCATTGCTATTTAAAAGACCATCATCAGTCAGCATTTCAAAATCTATAAAGTAGGGGTTTCCCGCGTGAATGGAAAAGGATTGATAAGGAGAATCTCCGTAGCTGGTCGGCGAAAGTGGGAGGATCTGCCAGTATTTTTGTTTGCACTTTTTAAGAAAGTCAACAAAGCAATAAGCCTCTTTGCCGAATTTTCCTATTCCGTATTCGGAAGGAAGGCTTGATATGTGCATTAAAATACCGCTTTTTCTTTTGCTGCTCATCATCATTCTCCGTTCTAAAAAATAGTCATTATTTATTAGTATACCATAATTACAGAAATTTGTCACGGCTAGATGCAAGAGTTTTAGAAGCAAGAGGCAAGAATTTTGAGGTAGAGCTTGAAGAAAATAAAAAAACACCGAACATATATATTATGCCGGTGATTTTTCCTTTTATGAGCATTATTTACTTATAAATCTCAACTTATCTTTTATCTTTGCAGAGTCAAATGCAAGACCTAAAATTACAAATATTACTGCACTTCCCGCTGCCTGAAAGATATTTCCCGGTATTGTTGCAAGCTGAGCTTTAAAGCCTCCCCACAGGATAACTGCAGTAAAATAATATCCGAAAATTGTTATTAATCCCGAAAGAACCGCAGCAATGACAGAGCGTACATTTATAATTTTCTGACTGCGTTTTGCAATAATATATATCACAAGAGAGTTTAAAACTTTTATTACAAACGTAGGAATAACATATTCAGGAGAGCCTGACAATAGATCAGATAATCCCCCGCCTATTCCACCTGCGATCATACCGCACGGAAATGGAAGAAGTATGCTAGAAAGATAGATAAGCGAATCGCCCACGTGAATATATCCGCCGTTATTTGTAGGTATGTGAAGCATTGTCAATACGCATACGAGAGCTGCAAAAAGTCCGGTAAAAACTATAGTACGCAGTTTTAAATTTGAATTTTTGTTCATATAAATCACCCTTTTTATTATTTTATAATTTAATTTTAGCCCTTTTATTTCTGCTGTGCAAATTTTAAAATGCAGCGCAAATTAATAAAGTAATTGTGTAAATCTAACAGGTTTGAATAATTTAATTTACCGGTATTGTGTAAATTTCACAACGGATTTTTAGTATAAAGGCTTGATAAAATTTGCTTATGTGCAAATCATATTATTTTCAGATGCCTAATTTCTGTTTGTTTGTGTAAATAGTAGAATAAAATTTATTATTAAGTTGGGTTGACAATATTTTAGGTCTGATTTTGAGTTGCATTTGTCGAATATTCTAAAAAGAAATTGATATTTAGTAATATTGCATAAAAATTATGTCAAAAAATTGGTAGATTATTTAACTTTAGATTTCTTTAATGTGGTTGCAATTCCTGATTTATTAGTGTATAATAACTTTAAGTGGCAAATGGTGCACAAAAGTGGTGTCAAATCCCTAAATGTTGAAAACTCTGTTGAAACCGTTGAAAACTACTGTTTTTCAATAAGTTTTCAACAAATAAACTGCACGGCACTATATTATAAGCGAACGAGTTGATATACTGTCTGAGATTTTTTTGAGGAGGTGAATAGTTTGCCGACAAGTATGCTTAAAGGAACATATTTTCAGTCAATGGATACAAAGGGCAGAATGAGTTTTCCGACAAAGCTGAGAGAAGTGGTCGGTGAAAGATTCATCATAACCAGAGGAATTGACGGCTGTTTGTTTGTCTATTCGCTTGAGGATTTTGAAGTTATGGCAGAGAAAATAAGTTCACTTCCTATGGGTAAAGGAAAAGGGATTCAAAGACACTTTATGGCGTGGGCAAGCGAAGTCGAAGCCGATAAACAGGGCAGAGTACTTATTCCTCAGAGCTTGAGAGAGCTTGCAAACCTGACAAAGGATGTAGTTGTAGCAGGAGTTTCATCCAGAGCTGAAATATGGGACAGAAAGGCTTGGGAAAAGGCTGATGAAAGCTATGACGACGATCAGTTCGTAGCGGAACTTGAAGAACTTGACTTTTAGTTTTTGATTATGAGAGATGGTGGCTGAGTGGAATTTTCACACATATCAGTATTGCTGAATGAATGTATTGAGGGGCTCAGCATAAAACCAAACGGCATATATGTTGACGGTACTGCAGGCGGTGCAGGACATTCTGTGGAGATCGCAAAAAGGTTAGATAAAGGCAGACTTATTGCTATTGACCGTGATCCTACAGCGGTTGAAGCTGCAAGTGAACGACTTAAGGGGTATAATGCAGTGGTTGTCAAGGCAAACTATTCTGAGATTGATGAGGTTTTAAAAAGCCTTTCAATAGATAAAGTCGACGGAATTCTTTTAGATTTAGGAGTTTCGTCGCACCAATTAGATAAAGCTGAGCGAGGATTTTCTTATCACAACGACGCTCCGCTTGATATGAGAATGAGCTGCGAGGGCATGTCGGCAAGAGATGTGGTGAACACATATTCATACGAAGAGCTTTCTAAAATCTTGTTTGAATACGGCGAAGAAAAGTTTTCGAGAAGTATCGCATCAGCTATTGTAAGAACAAGAGAAACAAAACCGATCGAAACCACTTTGGAACTGGCAGAGATAATAAAAGCATCGGTTCCGCAGAGGGTAAGGCGGGAGAAAAATCCCTGCAAGAAAACCTTTCAGGCGATAAGGATCGAGGTAAACGCAGAGCTTGAACATCTAAGCATTGCGCTTGACAAGACTTTTGATGCTTTAAATAGCGGAGGAAGGCTTTGCATTATTTCGTTTCATTCGCTTGAAGACAGACTTGTAAAGCAAAGGTTTGCAAGCTTTTGTAAGGGCTGTATATGTCCGCCTGACTTTCCGCAGTGTGTGTGCGGAAGAAAACCGAGAGGAAGACTTGTGAACAGAAAACCTATTTTAGCTTCACAGGGCGAGCTTGAGGTGAACAACAGAAGCCGAAGTGCAAAACTTCGCATTATAGAGAAAATATAGATAAATGCGAAAGTCAGGCTTCGGACAAGCAACAGAGTAAAAAGACGGTGAGAGAAAAGACAAGGTACGGCAAAACAGAAAATAGCGGCAAATAAAAAAGCTATTTAGAACAAAAGAAAGAGACATAAAAACAAAACAGAGTTAAAAAATGTCCTGAACGGCAGGGTAAAACTTGTTACAAGGGAAAGAGAGAAATAAGTACGCCGAAAACGGGGTGTAGTAAAAATGGCAAAGATAAATAATCTTGCTTATGATTATACGGCTTACGACTCAGATGAAAACAATTTGCCGAAACCTAAAATCAAACACAAAAGAAATCTGAAGATCCAGCCCAAATTAGCTTTTGCCATGAAATCTACCATTTTAGGGTTTATAGGTTTAGCGTTGCTATGCTCATTTGTGTTCGGGCAGGTGGAGCTTAGTGAAATTTATTCGGAGCAATCCAGTCTTAACGAGGAGCTTGCAAAACTTCAGGACGAAAATTTAAGTCTTGAATCGGAGTTGGAGTCGAGGACGGGGCTTACGCAGGTTGAGGAGTATGCAGAAAAGAACTTGGGGCTTCAAAAGCTGGATAAATCTCAGATAGAGTATGTTGAAGTTGAAAACGACAGCGTAGCTGAGGTTGTTGAAACCGAAGATGATAATATTTTTGTGTCTTTTAAGAAATGGTTTAAAAGTGTTTTGGAATACTTTGGGGCATAATGAATAGGATATTATTAGTAAAAAGTTAAGCTTATACTTCTTGGCGGAAGTTTTAAACTTAGCTTTTTTATACTTATATGGAATTTTAAATATTTTGGTAAAACAGGAAAAATATAAAAGATGATCTTAGAAAAAGATTAAATTCTGACAAATCATCAAGAAAAATGGTATATAACATTTAATTATAAAAGTTGAATGATTTTTATGGGAGGAGGCTGATTATGGACGAAAGACCTACAGGACTTATGAAACGAAGGCTTAATATCTGGATAGCACTCGGAATACTTGTGTTTATGATATGGATACTGATTAATATGTTTCACATTTCGGTTACAGAGTCTGATAAATATCAGAAACTTGCCTCCTCGCAGCAACTTCAGAGCACTGTTATTACAGCAAATCGAGGTTCTATATATGACAGAAATATGCAGGCATTTGCAAGAAGTGCGTCTGTTTACACTGTTTATGTTGACCCTCAGATGCTGAAAGATTACTTAGCTGAGGACGATCCTGAGGCTGACTTAAATGAGATAACAGCAAAGCTGTCTGAGATTTTAGATATTAAACAGGATAAAATTCTAAAACTCTGCCAGCAGGATAATATGTATCAAATAATCAAAAAAAATGTCGAAAAAACGGTTGCAGACAAAATCACTGCATACAAAACTGAAATCGGACTGGACGCTATAGGTCTGACACCGACAACAAAGAGGTTTTATCCTCAGAATGAGCTTGCTTCTAATGTTATAGGGCATTTGCATTATGACGGTTACGGAATATACGGACTTGAACAGTATTATGACGACTATCTGGCAGGTGTTGACGGTAGAGTTGTAACAGCAAAGGCAGCCGACGGAACTGAAATACCTTACAGATATAAGCAGAATTATGACGCTCAGGACGGCGATTCTCTGGTACTTAATATGGATGTGAACATTCAGTACTACCTTGAGAAAGCGCTAAAAGAAGCGGTTGCAAAAAATATGCCTACCGACAGAGCCTGCGGAATAATTATGAATCCGAAAACAGGTGCTGTTCTTGCAATGGCTACAAGCCCAAGCTATGACCCGAACAATCCTTCCGAGATTACCGATGAGGATACATTAAAGAAATTGTCCAAACTTAAAAAGGACAGCAAAAAATATGCAAAAGTACAATCGGATGCGTGGGCACTTCAATGGAAAAACAAAGCTATTTCAGAGCTTTATTTTCCGGGTTCAGTATTTAAGGTCGTAACGGGTTCTTCGGCTCTTGACGCTGACGTTATCAATCTTACTCAGACTTTTTCCTGCAACACTCAAATTCAGGTTGAGGACAGAACCTTCCACTGCTGGTCGTTTACAAGTCATGGTTCTCAGGATTTTGCTACGGCAATGGTACATTCCTGCAACCCTGCGTTTATACAGATAGGTCAGGCACTCGGCGCAGCGAAATTTTATAAGTATTTTAAAGCATACGGCTTTACCGAACTCACGGGTATAGATTTGCCGTCCGAGTCGGAAAGTATTCATATTACAAATGATACTCTGGGAATAGTTGAATTAGCGTCAAGCTCGTTCGGGCAGACCAATAAGGTTACTCCTATTCAGATGATAACGGCGTACTCGGCGGTTGTAAACGGCGGGTATTTAATGACTCCTCAGGTAGTTGATAAAATAATCGATTCTTCGGGAAACCTCGTTAAGGATATAACACCTGTACAGAAAAGACAGGTCATTTCAGAAAAAACGTCTAAGACAATGAGAAAGGTTTTAGAGAATGTCGTAAATACAGAGCAGGGCTCAAATGCGTACATAAAGGGTTACCGAATAGGCGGAAAATCAGGAACATCACAGAAAATAGATGAGGACGTATCAGGTAATACATATGTAGCTTCATATTGTGCGTTCTATCCTGCCGATGATCCTGAACTGATTATGCTTGTTATGGTGGATCACCCAACAGGCGGAAACTATTACGGAAGTCTTGTTGCAGCGCCGGTTTGCGTTCAGGTCTTAAGCGATGTACTGCCATATCTTGGCTATTTTCCTGAGTATACAGAAGAGCAGATGGAACAGGTTCCTGTTTCGGTTCCGAATGTACTTGATACGAAGTTATCAGACGCCAAGAAAACTATTAAAGGTCTGGGACTTAATTATGAGGTCGTGGGCAAGGGCAGTACGGTAATTGCACAATCCCCTGTCAGCGGTTCAATGCAGCACGGCGGAACTATGTATCTGTATACAGAAAATAATTATAAAGCTAAAACCGTAACTGTTCCGAGTATTAAAGGGCTTACCGTCAGCGAGGCGGAAAGCAGGCTTGAAAGTGTAGGTCTTAATCTCAATGCTCAAGGTAATGCTATTGATGAAGTCGGCGCAGTTGCCGGAACGGATCAAAGTTACGCTTCGGGTACAAAAGTTCCTGTCGGAACAATTGTATCAGTAACATTTGCAGTTGAACAGGCAGGTTCGCAGTAGTTAATAATTTATGTTAGTGTGCTATGTATTCTTAAAAGGAGAATAAAAATATGAAGTTGTATGATTTGATTGACGGTTTGGCAGAAACTGCTCTTGAAAATATTGAGATCACTGACATCACATCGGATAACAGAAAGGATTTCAAAAAAGGGGCAATGTTCGTCTGTATCAAAGGAAATACATTCGACGGACACAGCGTTGCAGAGCAAATGCTTGAAAAGGGCGCTGCCTGTGTTGTTGTTCAAAGAGATTTAGGACTTAAAAGCCAAATAATCGTTCCTGATTCAAGAGAGATCTATCCTTCCTTGTGTGCAAGGTGGTTTTCAGATCCCCAGAAAAAGCTGAAACTTATCGGAGTTACAGGAACTAACGGAAAAACTACCATTACTACGGTAATAAAGAAGGTGCTGACACAGCTTGGAGCAAAGGTAGGGCTTATAGGTACTTGTCAGAACGAAATAGGAGATAAAATTCTGCATACAGAAAGAACGACTCCAGAGCCTTATGATTTGTATGAGCTTTTGGCACAGATGGTCGAGGAGAAATGCGAATACACGGTTATGGAGGTTTCATCTCAGGCTCTTGAACAAAAAAGAGTAGGGCCTCTCCGCTTTGATATTGCATTATTTACAAATCTTACGCAGGACCATTTAGACGTACACGGAACTATGGAAAACTATTATAGGGCAAAGAAGCTGCTTTTTTCAATGTGCGATAAGGCATTGATAAACATTGACGACGAAAGTGGAAAAAGATATTTAAGCGAAATCGATTGTGAAAAGTATTCGTTTTCTACAACTGAAAAAGCGGATTTCAATGCTTATGATATACAGCTTTCGGCAAGCGGTGTAGAATATACATTCAGAGGCGTGGATAAATCTATACCGGTTAAATTCAATATGCCCGGACATTTCAATGTTTCAAATTCTCTTGCGGCTATCGGGTGTATGGTTTTACTTGGATACGATACTGATAAGGTTATAAACCTAATTGAAAAAACATCAGGCGTTCGGGGCAGAGCAGAGGTTGTTCCTACCAATAGAGATTTTACCGTAATATGCGATTATGCACACACGCCGGACGCTGTTGAAAATATTCTGAAAGCCATAAAAAGCAGTTCACAGGGAAGAGTGGTATGTCTTTTTGGATGCGGAGGAAACAGAGATAAAAAAAAGCGGCCGCTTATGGCAAGAGCCGCAGCCGAGTACGCTGATTTTCTTATCGTTACGTCAGATAACCCTCGCGACGAGGACCCCGATGATATTATAAAAGATATTTTGACAGGTCTTGAAGGAAAGAATGTGCCTTATGTTACAATAACAGATAGAATAGAAGCAATTCATTGGGCTGTTAAAAATGCACAGAAAAATGATGTTATCGTTCTTGCGGGAAAGGGGCATGAGGATTATCAGATACTTCCGGGCGGTGTTAAAATACATCTCGATGAAAGAGAAGTAGTTGCAGATGCTTTAGCGGAGCTTAATTAAAAACACAGCAATAAACGTATTTTAAATAACTATTATAGATTAGGAAAAGGTAAAAAATATTATGGAGAGACTTTTATTAAGCGAGATAGTGACAGCAGTCAGGGGCAGCTTCGGCTATCCCGGAGACATTGAGGTTTCATCGATCTCAACAGACACCAGAACCATAGAAAAGGGTGCGGTGTTTGTTGCGCTTAAAGGAAAAAACTTCGACGGACATAATTTCGCTGAAAAGGCAATGGAACTTGGTGCGGCTGCAGTTATAACAGAACGCGCGATTGAGGGCGCTAAATGTATAATAGTTGATTCAACTCAAGCAGCACTTTTGGAAATTGCAGGATATTACAGAGACAAATTCAACATTAGGCTTGTTGGCATAACAGGAAGCGTAGGAAAGACAACCACAAAAGAGTTTGTATCTCTTGTTATGTCAAAGAAGTACAAAACATTAAAAACTGAAAAGAATTTCAACAATGAGATAGGGCTTCCTATGACGTTGTTTAATCTGACAAAAGAGCATGAGGCTGCGGTTATAGAAATGGGAATGTCTAATTTCGGCGAGATCTCAAGGCTTTCACTGATTGCCAAGCCCAGCCTATGTCTAATAACTAATATCGGATATTCACATATTGAAAATCTTGGTTCACAGGAAAATATTTTAAAGGCTAAAATGGAAATCTTAGACGGTGCAGATGAAAACGCTCCATTGATTTTATCTAAAGACGATAAGTTCTTGAAGGATATTGGGAACATAGAAAACAGAAAAATAGTTTATTATTCGGTTTCTGACACGTCAGCCGACGTTTATGCAAGCGATATTCAAACCAAGTCTGACAAAATAGAGTTTAACATAAACAGCGATGGGAAATCACATAAAGCGGTCATAAACTGTCTTGGCGAACACAATGTAAAAAATGCGCTTGCCGCTTTCTGCGTCGGTCGGGAATATGAAATAAGCCCAAAGGATATGATTGACGCTATCGGAGAATTTACACCTGATGGGATTCGTCAAAAGTTAAGCGATATTAACGGCGTGAAAATAATTGCCGACTGTTATAATTCCTCTCCCGATTCGGCAAAATCGGCACTGCATATGCTTTCGCAGATAGATACACAGGGCAGAAAAATAGCTGTACTCGGAGATATGCTTGAGCTGGGACAGCTTTCAAGGGAACTGCACAAGGCGGTAGGAGAAGCTGTTTGCGGCGAGGGTATAGATTTGCTTCTTTGTTATGGCGAAATGTCGAAGTACTATATCAGCGGTGCGGTGAAAAAGGGATTTGCTCAGGATAAAGCTATGATATTTGACTCTAAGGAGGAACTTTCACGCTTTCTCAAATCAATTATTAAAGAAGGCGACGCAGTTTTATTTAAGGCAAGCCGTGCAATGAAGTTTGAAAGTATAATTGAGGAATTAAAATAAAAACAAAATTCAGGAAAGGAGAGAGAGCATTGCAGATAAATTCCGGGAATCCGTTTGTACGCAGGGCTAAAGCTGATAGATACGATCCTGCACAGGCTCCGGCTTCGGTAACTAGAAAAAGATGGAACATAAGATGGATAAAATCAGATATGGACAGACCTTTCCTGATAATAGTATTTACATTACTGATTCTCGGGATCGTTATGATGTTCTCTGCCAGCTACGCTTGGGGGCTTAAAGATTACGGAGACGGTTATTACTATGCAAAAAAGCAGATAGTAGCCGCTGTTATTGGTGTTGCTTTAATGTATTTTGTTACGCACTTGGATTATCATATGTATCAGAATACAAAGCTCGCTTATATGTTTTTTATATTTACATGGATTCTTAATTTATTAACAGCGTTTAAAGGCCGTGAGGTTGCAGGCGCCAGACGTTGGATAACAATAGGTATTGAATTTCAGCCGTCGGAGCTTTTAAAGGTCGCAATTATAATCATATTTGCATATATAATTTCAATGAACTACAGTAAGTTTACAAAAAAGTGGACCTATGGAATAGTTCCCTTTGCAATTATTATAGCTCTTTGTGCTATGGTTTTGGTATTGCAGAGGCATATGTCCGGAGTTTTAATAGTCGGAATGATAGGACTGGCACTTATGTTCGCAGGAGGAGTTCCGAGAAAAAATTTCTGGGCTTTTGTAGGCATTTGTGCAGGAGCAGGAGTATTGTTCTTGCTTTTAAAATCAATAACCGAAGGAAATTTAGGCTACATCTCTGACCGTATACAGTCGTGGAGAGATCCTGCATCTGATATTAAGGGTTCTACATATCAGACATGGCAGTCGCTGCTGGCTATCGGTTCGGGCGGTGTTTTCGGTCTTGGCTTCGGCGAATCAAAGCAGAAGTTCTTATATCTCTCTGAATCTCAGAACGACTTTGTTTTCTCTATAATCTGCGAGGAGCTGGGTCTTATAGGCGCAATTATAGTTATGCTGCTGTTTGCACTGTTTGTATTCAGAGGCTTCTATATTGCTGCAAACTCCCCCGATAAATTCGGAATGATTCTTTCCGCGGGCGTAACTATTCAGATAGGACTTCAGGCACTTTTGAATATTGCTGTTGCTACAAATTCTTTCCCGAATACGGGAATTTCCCTTCCGTTTTTTAGTTACGGAGGAACAGCGCTTATGATTCAGCTTATAGAAATGGGAATGGTACTTTCTGTTTCGAGACAATCTAAAACTATGGAATGACAGCTAAAACGGAAGGAGGAAATGCTCTGCAAGGAGTATGATTATATCTATGCTTAGAGTTTTATTAGCAGGAGGAGGAACGGCAGGACACATTAATCCTGCACTGGCGATTGCCGAAATAATAAAAGAAAAACATCCCGATGCAAAGTTTTGCTTTGCAGGAACTCCCGACGGACTGGAGGCGTCTATTATTCCTAGTGAAGGGTATGACTTCAAGCCGATAAAAATAAAGGGATTTCAGCGAAAGATAAGTTTTGAAAACATCAAGAGAAACATAAAAGCAATAAGTTATCTTGCTTTGTCGGGACGCCGATCAAGGCAGATAATAAAGGAATTTGATCCCGATATTGTAATAGGAACGGGAGGATATGTTTCGGGTCCTATTGTTAGAGCTGCGGCTAAAATGGGTATTAAGACTGCAATTCACGAGGCTAATGCTTTTCCGGGCGTTACCACGAAAATCTTGTCGAAGTATGTTGACAGGGTTATGCTTACTGTTAAGGAAACCGAAAAGTATTTAGACAAGAGCGTAAAATGCACGGTAACAGGACTGCCTGTGAGAAAGGGATTCGGCAGAATTTCAAAGCAGCAGGCAAGAGAAAAATTAGGGTTGCCTCAAGATGAGATCTGCATTTTATCCACAGGCGGAAGTCTCGGAGCAAGAGTGATAAACGATGCCGTTGCAGAACTTTTTAAGTGGTATCAGGAAAACGATATAAAAATAAATCATATACATTCGTATGGAAAATATAAGGGATATAAGGATTATCCCGATACTCTCAAGGCGAACGGTATTGATTTGAGCGATAGAAGAATAAGTATTTCGGAATACGTTGATATGCCTGTTTGTATGGCGGCGGCAGACCTTGTTATAAGCCGTTGCGGAGCTAATTCTCTTACCGAGCTTGAAGCTATAGGCAGAGGTTCTATACTTATTCCGTCGCCGAATGTTGCTGAAAATCATCAGTATTATAACGGAATGGTTCTTGATAAGGCAGGGGCAGGAATTTGTATTGAACAAAAGGATTTCTCTGCCGAATGGCTTATAAATAAGATAGAAGAATTTTATAACAATAAAAAAAAGCTGGATACGTTGTCAGAAAACGCAGCCGAGCTTTATATAAACGATACGCCCGAGCGGGTATACGGGGTTTTGTCAACTCTTATTGATTAAAACATTATCAGTTAATCCTTAGAATGGTGCATTCCTGCAAAATAAGTAACTCTCTTTAGAGAATTTGCATAATATGAGTTAAGCGAATTTGTTGAAAAGGAGAGAAGCTTATGCAAAGGCTGGTTATTGAGGGCGAAAATAAACTTACAGGCGAGCTTGTTTGTCACGGAGCGAAAAATGCCGCTCTGCCCTTGCTTGCAGGCTGTGTTCTGGCAAAAGGCGAAACTGCGTTACATAATTGCCCGAGACTGAGCGATGTCTTTGCGGCGTGCAGAATTTTAACTTGCTTGGGATGTGATTGTAAACGTGAAGAAGACAGCGTTGTGGTCAATACAGACGGACTTCTTCATTTTGATGTTCCTGATGAATTAATGAGAGAGATGCGCTCGTCTATTGTTTTTCTGGGGGCAATTTTAGGAAGACTCGGAAAATGCAAGCTGTCCTTTCCCGGAGGGTGTGAGCTTGGACCCCGTCCGATTGATATTCATATTTCCGCACTCAAAAAAATGGGAGTTCAGATAAACGAAGAGCACGGCGTTTTAGATTGTTCTGTGCCCGGAGGATTGATAGGAACCAATATAACATTTTCTTTCCCGTCGGTAGGAGCGACAGAAAATGTTATTCTGGCAGCAGCTACAGCAAAAGGAACAACAGTTATACATAATGCTGCCCGTGAACCTGAAATAAATGACTTGGCAAACTTTCTGAACCGCTGCGGCGCAAAGATCGCAAACGCAGGTGAAAGTACAATAGTTATAGAGGGAGTTAAAGAACTTCACGGCTGTGAATACACTGTTATGCCTGACAGGATCGTAACTTCGACATATATGTCTGCTGCGGCGATAACAGGAGGAGAGCTGAATATAACAAAAGTCAGAACAAGCGATATAGAAGCTGTTATTCCTGTTTTTGAGCAGATGGGATGTTCTGTATATACCTATAACGACAATGTTTACATCAATGCAAGGCATGGGCTTAAAGCGGTAAAAACAATAAGAACAATGCCGTATCCGGGTTTTCCTACCGATGCACAGGCAACAACTATGGCAGCTCTTTGCAAGGCGAATGGAACAAGCGTTATTGTTGAAAATATTTTCGAGAGCAGATACCGTCAGGTTGATGAGCTTGTAAGAATGGGCGCTAAGATAAAAACTGAGGGTAAGGTTGCTATTATAGAAGGTGTAAAGCGTCTTTACGGTGCAAATGTGAGGGCTACAGATCTGCGCGGCGGAGCGTCGCTTGTGATTTTGGCACTTGCCGCTGAGGGAAAGACCGAAATAAGCGATATTCATTTAATTGACAGAGGCTATGAGATGATTGAGAAAAGTCTTTCATCTGTCGGCGCAAAAATAAAAAGAGTATGACGTTTGATATATAAAAACGACGAGAGGAGGTATGCTCCTAACATCGGGGCTGTTTAAAATGAAGGATATTGAAAAAACAAATCTGTCAGATGAACAGTACAAAATAATCAATGGCGAAAAGGTTATAGTGTCGAGAAGAAAACGGAGAAGAAATATGTCGCTTTATTATTTCATTGCCGTTGTTTTTATCATAATGGCGCTAATCTTTTTGTCATTGACTGTTTTCTTTAATATAAAAAAGATCGATATTAAAGGAACTGACCTTTATACAGATGAGCAGATAATTCAGATAGCCGGATTATCTGACGACGATAATCTTTTCAGGATCAATACTAACCAGATGAAATCTGATATTTTAAGTTCGTTCCCCTACCTTGAGGACATTACTATAAAAAGAAAACTGCCGTCAACATTGCAGTTTACTGCTGTACAAGCTGTGCCTATGGCTAATATTCAAAATGATGACGGAACTTTCTGTGTTATAAGCACCACTGGAAGAATTGTCGAGACAGGCGTTCTTGATAAAAAAGCCGGCTTGGTAACAGTATCAGGAATGGATTTAAAAGTAAAGGACTTAGGAAAGACCTTTGAAGATAAGGATAGTATGAAGACAACGATTTTAAATCAGATTTTAGGCGAGATAAATTCACTCGGAATGACAAAAATGAACACTATTAATCTGAAAGACCGGACAAACATCAAGATGAAATATGACGGCAGGCTTGATATAGAAGTAGGAAGCTCGGTTGACCTTTCGTTTAAGATAAGATATGTTGATGCCGTTATCAAAAAGCTTTCCCCAACATATCAGGGAACGCTTATATATCACAATGCGACTAGCGGACTTTCGGCGATACCGAAAACGGCAGAAGCGACATCGCAGGGGAATTAAGCGTATATAAAGAACTTTGAGGTAAGTAAAGAGGTGCTTTATGTTTTTTCATGCTTCACAGACACCGAACATTAAAGTTCTAACTCCACGAATTTCAAATCACGGTAAACCGTTTATTTATTTCACGCAAAAGAGAGAAAATGCGTTAGTTTATTTAAGCAACGCAGTTGAGAAGTATTGTAATGAGTCAGGCATTAAGCATAAGGGTGTATATAAAACTTGGGCAAGCTACGGGTTTAATAAGGACGGTATTTTAGAGTTAGATGAGTATTATCCAAACGCAGCGGAGGACACTTACAAGGGTGTTTCAGGTTTTATTTATTCTGCTGAAAAAATAGGTGATTATCAGGAAATGACTGATATACCTTTTGCTGTGATTAGTGAAAACCCTGTGAGCATTGAGAATTGCGAATTTATATCCGACTCATATAAAGCCATTTTGGAGTCTGCTCAACGAGGAGAGATTATTTTAAAAAGGTATGAAGAAAATAGTTTGGCAAAATTAGAATGGATAAGAAAAACAATTACAGATGAATATAAAAATTCCATCGCCAGCCCTGAATACCGTATGTTTTTAAAGGCTAAGTTTGATTTTATTTAGAAATAAATATAATAAGATTACTTGGTATTAATAAGGCAAAAATAAAGAATTTTGTTGACATTTCAGAAAAAATATACCAAAATTATACGTTTTTTCGTGTGTTTTTTGCAAAAACATTAAAAAAACACTTGCCAAGTGGGATATAATGTGTTAGAATAACAATGTATAGTAGTATGTGAAAATGAATTAATATGCTATAAAAAATTAATTAGGAGGACTTTATAATGAGTTTTTCAATTAGCTCAGAGGATGTTTTTGGTGCAAAGATAAAAGTAATCGGCGTCGGCGGCGGCGGCGGAAATGCTTTGAATTGTATCGCACAAGAGGGCTTATCAGGCAATGTAGATTACATAGCTGTAAATACAGACGTTCAGGCTTTGCAGAGATCTAAGGCTACTGAAAAAATTCAGATAGGCTCAAAACTGACAAGAGGACTGGGCGCAGGCGGAAAGCCTGAAGTAGGAGAGGCTTCGGCTCAGGAAAGCAAGGAAGAAATTGCAGACGCTATAAGAGATGCTAATATGGTATTTATCACAGCAGGAATGGGCGGCGGAACAGGAACAGGTGCTGCTCCTGTAGTTGCTGAGATAGCTCAGGAGCTGGGAATATTAACAGTTGCTGTTGTTACAAAGCCTTTTGCTTTTGAAGGCGCTAAGAAAATGCAGCAGGCTGAAAAGGGTATAGATGAGCTTTTAACAAATGTTGACTCACTTATCGTTATTCCTAACCAGAAGCTATTAACAGGTGAGCAGAGGCTTACAATGCGTGAGTCGTTCTCGCTGGCTGACAATATTTTGAAAACCGGTGTAATGTCAATTGCTGACTTGATTATCAGAAACGGCTTTATGAACGTAGACTTTGCTGACGTTACAACTATTATGAAAGAATCAGGTCTTGCTCATATCGCTATCGGTTCGGGCAACGGCAAGGATAAGGCTCAGGAAGCTGCTAAGCAGGTTATTTCCAGTCCGCTTCTTGAAACTTCTATCAGCGGCGCAAGGAGACTTCTTGTAAATATCGTTATGTCTGAAGATATTGTTACTTCTGATATGGACGAGCTTACACAGATAATTACTCAGGCTGTTGATCCTGACGCTACAATTATATTCGGTGCGGATTACAGTCCTGATTTGACTGATACTATTGATGTTACTGTTATTGCTACTGATTTTGCTGACAGAAAAACAAAGGACGACGCTTTGTCATCACTGAATTCTGAAGCAATGGCAAAGGCAGGAGTTAAGGCTCCTGACAATCCAAATTACTACGATGATATATTTAATATCATTAAAAACAAGTAATTTATGATTTTTATGCACCTTGCAGTTTTGTAAGGTGCTTTTGTTTTTCGCAAATTTTTTGATGAAACGGAGATATTTATGTCAGAAATAAAAAAGGTTTTGTCAAGCGAGCTAAAAGCCCGTTCGGGTGAATTTCGCTGTGGGGATAAAATTCTTCTAACAGGAACGGTCTACACAGCCCGTGACGCCGCACACAAAAGGTTTGATAAACTGCTTGACGAAGGTAAAGAACTTCCCATACCGATAGAGGGAGCGGTCATATATTATGCAGGACCAACGCCTGCACCGAAGGGCAGACCTATTGGTTCGTGCGGGCCTACGACATCAGGCAGAATGGATAGATTTGCGCCCAGACTTTTGGATCTGGGTCTTGGCGGAATGATAGGAAAAGGCGAGCGGAATAAAGAGGTAAGAGATGCGGTTGTGAGAAACAAAGCTATATATCTATGCTCAATAGGCGGAGCAGGAGCGCTTGCGTGCAACTGTATAAAATCTTGCGAGGTCGTGGCTTTCGACGAACTTGGCTGCGAATCGGTAAAAAAGCTGTATGTCGAGGATTTTCCGCTTGTTGTTGCTGATGATATGTACGGAGGAGATATTTTTCAAATAGGACGGCAGGAGTTTTGCACAATATGATTTTAACAAATTGCAGATAAGTTTGTTAAATTATTTTAAATTTAATTTATCTTTTTGTAAATTATTTTTTAAAAAATGCTTGACATAAAGTGAAAAAAGTGATATTATATATTTAATTAGAGCTAGTACAATTAGGTAACGGTGGCGGTCTAAGTGGGTGACGCTAAAATAATTGATTATACAAAATTCAGCGACGAAATATTAGCAGATCTTTCAAAGACCGATAAAAATGCCGTTTCAGAGCTTGTTCTCAGATATGCATTTATAATTGAATACAAGGCAAAGGCATACAGTCAGTCGCCCGATGAAGCTGCAGACCTTTCTCAGGAGGGATTGTTTGGACTGATAAGGGCTGTTCAGACTTTTGATATGTCAAAGGGGATAAAGTTTTCTACCTATGCCAATGCTTGTATTACAAACAGAATGCTTTCGAGTATTTCAAAAATCAATAAGATCAACTACAATGAAGCTTTATGTGATGATGTCGAGGGCTTCTCTTTCAACGGAAACGACCAAGCAAATTTTGAAAGTCCTGAAAGCATTGTTATTGAACAGGAAAAATATAGGGAAATTATTTCACGAATATCCTGTTCTCTTACTGATTTGGAGTGGACTGTTTTTAATCTGTATTTAGAAGAAAAAACATACCGTCAAATAGCAGATGAACTTTCGCTTTCGCAAAAAGCAGTAGACAACGCTATGCAGAGGGTTAGAAAAAAGCTGAAATCAGTTATTAAAAATAAAAACTAATAAACCTTGTTCATTCGTGAAAAAGGTTTTTATGTACGCATTATGAGTCTTTTCCGTAAAATCACTGCGGCAGTTCCGGTAAGAGACATAACTGACTTGATTTTCTTAGTAATGTATGTCTTAGCTGTGCGAAGGCATTATGATAAATATGGCCGAATAGCTTAATATCAGAGCGTTGTTTATGCAGGCAAATCATATACAAAGGTGTCGGTGTAAGTCCGACAAAGGCACACAAAATTTAGCGTAAGCGAGGGAAAAATTATGTTCGAAGACAAAACATTAGTTTGCAAAGAATGTGGAGAAGAATTCATATTCACAGCAGGCGAGCAGGAGTTTTATGCAGAAAAAGGCTTTGAGAATGAACCTCAGAGATGTAAGCCTTGCAGAGATGCAAGAAAGAAAGCTGCAAGAGAAAACAGAGAAATGTTTACTGCAACTTGTGCATCATGCGGCGGTGAGGCTAAAATTCCATTCCAGCCAAGTGAGGATCGCCCTGTATATTGCAGCGAATGCTTTGCAAAGATGAAGGAAGCAGAATAATTTAATATATTATCGTGATTCTTTCTAAAGGCATTGCCGTTTTTCGGCAGTGCCTTTTTGTATGAAAAAAAAGAGAATCCAATTGGATTCTCTTTTAGCTAATATAAAGTGTTCTACACAAACACCAATAGTATGAAAACTAGCATTTAGAGCTTTAATATTCGAAGATTTCCTTTAACAATAGAACAAATTCTTTAAAGGTCATTTCATTTTCCTCAATAGTATAGACGGCATTACCACCATTTACGATGGCACAATAATTCCCACCATTGTTTTCACTGCATAATTTGCAAATGGCAACTTTGTATTTACCTATTGTAGTTTTGTTAAGTTTTTTAAAAGAACTGTCTAACATTTTTCCATCAGCAGCTTTAATCTCTATTACTTTATTTTTTGACAATTCAAGCTCTACAACACCATACAAAACTTTCTTTGTATCAGAGAAACTCAAATTGTATTTTTTCTTGTGTGTCTTCAAGAAATCATCTGAACCATATTGTTTTTGCCATCGATTTTCTGATACCTCTTTCAATTTCCCGCCAAACTTTTTATTTGAATACAATGAATCAATATTGTTTATTATTATATTATCAACTGACGAATCAATTTTTTGTGATGTTTCGGTTGATGTTTTTTCTACTGTTTTATATATATTATAAAAACTATTATTTTGCTGTATTACTTTTTGACTTGTAAATAGACAGACCGCTAACATTATGCACGCTATTAACGCTGTCATAGCAAGAGTGTTTTTATGTTGTTTATTATGAGTATTGCTTGCCTCTGCGATAAGCTCGTCATCAATATCGCCTATTGCTTTGAATAATTGTAAACTTGTCATAAGGAATATCCCCTTTCTATTAAAAATAATCTCATTTTCTTTCGGCAACGAAATAAAACTGATTCAACCTTTTTTTCTGTTACCTGATATTTCTCGGATATTTCTTTTATGGTCTTAGCATACCAATATCGTTCAATAAAATAGCGTCTATACTCTTTAGTTTGCTCTTTAAGAAATACAGATATGTCATAAGATAACTCTTTATATTCAATTTCTTCTTCAACATTATCACTAGAAATAATGCAGTTTTCAAGTTCCGACAAAATTATCGCAATATTATCACATTCTCTTTTTTTGCTTGTTTTTTTCTTCAAATAATCTATAGATAGATTTCGTATAATCTTTCCGGTATAGGCGAGCAGTGAATTTGGTCTCGCAGGGGGAATGGAGTTCCAAGTACGCAAATATGCGTCATTAACACACTCTTCTGCATCATCTTTATTGTTTACAATACGATATGATATGCTAGTTAAAGTCTTGCCGTATTTCTTTTGTAGTAGTTTCATTCCATCTTCATTTCTATCCCAAAACAACTCAATAATTGCGTTATCCGTACACATCAGATTTCCCTCCTTTTAAAGTAAAATATCCTCTTACTTATTAAGACGAAAAAAATATCTCTTTCCCTCACCTTTATTGTAAATAATTTAAAAATCATTCAGGTTTTTTGTCTGATAATTTGAACGGCATATATTATGCGTTAAGCTTTTTATTTGATTACCTAACTTTTTCACTGTTCTTTTATTATGAAATATAGTATAAACAAAAAATGCCAAGCATTCGCCTGGCATTTTAACTTTAATTCAGCCCTTTCATAGTAAGTGATATTCTCTTTTTCTTTTCGTCAACCGAAAGAACCTTGACTTTTACGATTTCACCGACCTTGACAACTTCGAGCGGGTGCTTTATAAACTTATTGCATATTTGAGAAATGTGTACAAGACCATCCTCATGAACGCCAATGTCAACGAATACACCGAAGTCGATAACATTTCTAACCGTTCCGACAAGCTCCATACCCTCTTTTAAGTCTTTAAGTTCCATAACGTCTCCGTTTCTCATAAGTGGTGCAGGAAGCTCATCACGAGGGTCTCTGCCCGGCTTGCCGAGTTCGGAGACTATATCTTCAAGAGTGGGGATACCTATGCCTATTTCGCTTGACAGGTTGGCAATTCCCATTTCGTTTATTTTATTATTAACGCCTTCTATGCTGCTAGGCTTGAAGTCAAACAGATTAAAACCGCACTTTTCCAAAAGGGTTTTGGTAGCTTCATAGCTTTCGGGGTGTACGGAGGTGTTATCGAGAGGGTTTTCACCGTTTGCGACACGCAAAAAGCCTGCACACTGCTCATAGGCTTTTGCTCCCAGCTTTGAGACCTTTAACAGCTCTTTTCTTGATTTGAATGCGCCGTTCTCCTCACGGTATTTCACTATATTTTTTGCGATTGACGAGTTCACACCAGAGATATATGACAACAGCGACTGAGACGCTGTGTTTAAATCAACTCCTACGGAGTTTACGCAGTCTTCAACGACACCGCCTAAAGCCTCGCTCATTCTCTTTGGAGGCATATCGTGCTGATATTGCCCTACGCCTATTGCCTTAGGATCAATTTTAACAAGTTCGGCTAATGGGTCCTGAAGTCTTCTTGCTATTGAGACTGCACTTCTTAAAGAGACGTCATATTCAGGGAACTCCTCCGCTGCAAGCTTTGACGCAGAATAAACGGATGCCCCTGCCTCTGAAACGACCATATATGAGACCTTTTGCGGTATTTCCTTTATAAGCTCTGCGATAAAGGCTTCACTTTCACGGGAGGCTGTTCCGTTGCCGATTGCTATTGTGGTAACATTATGTTTTGCAATAAGAGCCGACAGCTTTTTCTTTGCGTCCTCTTTTTTATTCTGTGGAGGGGTCGGGTATACAACTGTTGTATCCAAGACTTTTCCCGTATCGTCGATGACTGCTATTTTACAGCCTGTTCTGTAAGCAGGGTCGAGACCCAATGTAACGCTGTTTTTTACAGGCGGCTGCATAAGTAGCTGTCTCAGATTTGATGAGAAAACCTTTATTGCACCCTCGTCGGCGTTTTCGGTAAGCTCGGCTCTTATTTCACGCTCAATAGACGGATAGATAAGTCTTTTATAGCTGTCATCACACGCTTCGCCTACATATGATGCACACTTACTGTCGTTTATCACATACTTGCTCCTGCACGCCCTTTCACCAGCACCCTCGCTTATTGAAACGCTAACCTTTAAAAAGCCCTCTTTTTCACCTCGGTCGATTGCAAGAATACGATGACCTGTTATTTTGGAAACAGACTCGCAAAAGTCGTAATAGTTTTCATAAACGCTTTCAGCGTTCTCATCAGCGGCTTTGGAAGTGATCTTTCCTATCTGCATAAACATATTTCTGATATATTTTCTCAAAACAGCGTTGTCAGATACGTTCTCTGCAATAATGTCCATAGCACCGCTTAAAGCCTCATCTGCACTGCAAACAAGCTTTTCCTTTGCTTTTTTATCGTTCCCTGATTCATCTATGGCATCAGCCGATGAAATAAACTTTTCAGCCTCAGCTTTTGGATCTGTATCGGGGTTTTGCTCCAGCAGAATTTCAGCAAGCGGTTCAAGACCTTTTGCTTTTGCTACAGACGCTCTTGTCTTTCTTTTTTGTTTAAAAGGTCTGTAGATGTCTTCTACCTCTACCAAAGTTTTTGCAGCCTCAATTGCCGCTTCGATTTCATCTGTCATCTTTTCCTGCTCGGTTATCGACGAACGGATTTCGTCTTTACGCTTTTCAAGATTTCTCAGGTATGTGAGCCTGTCATAAATCTCTCTTAAAACCTGGTCGTCAAGAGAACCAGTCATTTCCTTTCTGTATCGTGCAATAAACGGTATTGTTTTGTCATCGTCGATAAGCTCAACGGTGTTGTTTATTTGTTCCTGTCTTAAACCGAACTCCTCGGCAAGCGTTTTTAAAATGTCCATAAGGATACCTCTTTTGAAATTTATATACTTAATTGTAGCATAATTTTAGGTCATAAACAAGCCTAAATTGCTTTAATGCGGTTGCAAAATTAAAAATAATGTTATATACTTTTAATGATATATTTATTAAAAGGAGGAGCACCCATTGAGGTGTTTATAAGATGAGACTGGGTTTAGTATTAGAGGGCGGAGCAAGCAGAACTGTTTTTTCCTGCGGGGTTATGGATGTTCTGCTTGAGGAAAATATAATAGCAGATTTGGTTATTGGAACATCAGCAGGAATTGCGTTTGGAGTTTCTTATGCGTCATTGCAAAGGGAAAGAAATATGCATCTTGCCGCTGAATATATGGGCGATAAAAGGTATATGGGAATAAGACATCTTTTAAACCGAAAAAATAAAAGCTACTACAATATGCAGTTTGTCTACGACGATGTTCCTAATATTTATCTGCCTTTTGACTGGAATGAGTTTGAAAATTTCAAGGGCAGAGTTATCGGAGTGTGTACTAATGTTCAAACAGGCAAGGCAGAGTATCTTCCCGTTTCAAGAACAGACAGAACCTTGCCTGTTTTAAGGGCAAGCTGTGCGCTTCCGATATTATTCCCTTTTATCAATATTGACGGAAAGGATTATCTTGACGGCGGAATATCTGACTCTATACCGTATAATTACGCTTTAGATCAAGGCTGCGACAAAGTCATTGTTGTGCTAACCCGAGAAAGAGGTTATGTAAAGCATACAGGTAAAAGCGTTAAGCTGGCAGAGAAAATATACAAAAAATACCCTGAACTTGTTAAGGCGTTAGATTCAAGAGCGGATAATTATAACAACCAGATAAAAGAATTAAGAACTCTTGAACGTGATGGCAAAGTATTTGTAATAGAGCCGGTTACAACAATGGGCGTAAAGAGAACAGAGGGTAAACCTGACAGACTTTTACCTTTATATCATCACGGAGTAAATGTTGCTAAAGATAATATAAACGCTTTAAAAAGCTATCTGAGTAAGTAATCGAAAGGGATAAATATGATTGTAAAAATTATAATCGGTATAATCGTATTAGCTTTGATAGCGTTTGTTATTATTGAGAACAAGCAGTACGATATTACAAAAATCACTCTTAAAGCAAAGGGGCTTCCCAAAGAATTTGATGGAGTTAAAATAGCGCATCTTTCAGATCTGCACTTGAAGTCTTCTGACGGGTATGACTATAAGATAATCTCAATGACCCGCAGAATTGAACCTGATTATATTTTCTTAACCGGCGATCTTATTACAAGAAATCAAACCAATTTGAAAAAACAAAGGGAGTTTATCAATTATCTATGTGAAATCGCACCTGTATATTTTGTTTTCGGCAATCACGAAAACGACACTGACGAGCAAGTTCAAAAAGAGCTTTTGAAATTTCCTTTTACAGTTTTAAACAACAAAAGTGTAAGTCTTGAACGAGGCGGAAACAGCATTAGTCTATATGGTGTTAATATTGAACCTAAGTACTATCTCGGTGAAAATCTTGACTATAAGAATATTCCCGATTTTTCAAAAAATGAACTAACAGAGCTTATTGGCGATAAGAAAAATACGTTTAACATTTTGCTTTCTCACAATCCGAAATTTCTAAACACTTATTCCGAATGGGGTGCGGATCTAGTATTTTCGGGGCATACTCATGGAGGAGCGGTAAGGCTTTTCGGCAGAGGAATATTATCACCTGAGAGAAAGCTCTTTCCGACTTATACAGATGGAGTTTACAAAAAAGGCGAGACGCAAATGGAGGTATCAAGAGGTTTGGGAAAATTCAGGCTGTTTAACCATAAGGAGATCATACTGTGTACGTTAAAGCAGGGATAAACTTTGCATTATGAAAGAGCGTGGGCTAACCGTCGGAGGATTGATAAATCAATAAATATAAAAAATCCGAATATCTTCAGATTTTTCAGTTTGTCGAAAAAGGTTCTACGTAATCGACTAAAAGTTTTCGGTCAAGCCTTTTTCAAAAGGCTTGCGGGTCAAGGGCAGAGCCCTGTCGACGACCGCAGTCGGCGAAATTCTTCTTACGGAGTGCGCTCCGCATAGGGGTGTAACCTAAAACTGCGAAGCAGTTTTAGCTAAAAAAATAGTCCAGTGGACTGTTTTTAAATGGGCAAATAGACGTTAGTCTATTTTTTAGCTGAAAATGCATAGCATTTTCAGGTTAAGCCCCTGCAAGAGAGGGCTGCCCCTAAAAACGACTTTATATACACCCTAAAAAATCCGAATAACCAAATGGTATTCGGATTAATTTTTTTGCATTTCATTTTTTATAAATTCTTTTCCTGTTATAAGAAAGTCTATTGATTTGTTAAAGTAGAGAGACATTTTCACAAGCATATCAAGGCTTGGCTCACGTCTGCCGTTTTCGTAGTGGGAAAGGGCTTCACGAGTGATGTTTAAATCAAAAGCCACCTGCTGTTGGCTTAAATGACGGGCTTTTCTTACAAGCCGTAGTCCCTTCATACACATAACTTTTTTCTCCATAAATTTTTTTCAAACTTTTTTAAAATTCCTCTTGACATTATTGTAACATTATGTTACACTATTTATGTTACGTTTTGTAACAATTTATAAGTTTACAGTATTGTAAGTTAATTCTAGGAGGAATTTTAATGGAAAAAAAAGTTTTAAATTTATTAACAGTATTAGTAATGGCAGTTAGTTTGGCAGGAGCTTTACCTACTGTGACGGCAATGACAACTGAATATATTGGTAACCCGGCAGAAGGATATGTTTGTACATACCAGAAAGACGGTGCTGGTTGTTGGACTGAGTATATTTATAATTCAAACGGAAAATGTACATACAGTAAACGTAATGACGGTTATTGGACAAAGCGTACTTATGATTCAAATGGAAATTGCACATATTATGAAACCAGCAACGGTTATTGGGAAAAGTCTAACTATGATTCAAATGGAAATGAAACATATAATGAAGTATATGGATATGATGATAGTTATTGGACAAAGCGTACTTATGATTCAAATGGAAATTGCACATATTATGAAACCAGCGACGGTTATTGGGAAAAGTATACTTATGATTCAAATGGAAATGAAACATATTATGAAGATAGTGAAGGTTATTGGGTAAAATCTACCTATGATTTAAACGGAAATTGTTATAGAGAAAACAGTAACGGTGGTTGGGATCGTTATACCTATGATATATATGGAAATTGTACATATTATGAAAACAACGATGGTTATTGGAGAAAGTATACATTTGATACTGATGGAAATTATGTATATGAAGATAGTGATGGTAACTGGGAAAAGTATACTTATGATTCAAATGGAAATTGCACATATTATGAAGATAGTGAAGGTTATTGGGTAAAATCTACCTATGATTCAAATGATAATTGTATTTATGAGGAAGACAGTAATGGGGAAAAGTATGAATATGATTCAAACGGAAACTGCATATATGAGGAAGACAGTGACGGCGGTTGGACAAAGTATACCTATGATTCAAATAAAAATTGCATCTATCAGGAAAACAGTACCGGCGGTTGGACAAAGTTTACATATGCTAAAATAGGTAGTAATGCGTCAATGGGGTTGCCTGAAAACCCAAACAACAACTCAAACAAACCAAATAAAACCGTTAGTCCAACAAATAACAAAAAGACAAACCCAAGCACAACAAAAGTTACCGTCTCAAAACCTGCCAAGGTAAAATCCGTTAAGCTGAAAGCTAAGAAAAAGAAGCTGAATGTAAAGTGGAAAAAGGTAAGCGGAGCGACAGGCTATGAGGTTATGTACGCTAAAAATAATAAATTCACAAAGGGCAAGAAAACAGTTAAGGTAAAGAAAAACAAGGTAACATTAAAGAGACTAAAATCTAAGAAAAAGTATTTTGTTAAGGTAAGGGCATTTAAGAAGGTAAACGTCAATACATATTACGGCAAATGGAGCAAGGTCGTTAAGAAAAAGGTAAAATAGCGGCGAGCCGCCGCATGCTCTCCGCCTATTCAAAATTTGAAGATTGTTAGGGGTTATACAACGGCGGAATTGTATATTGCAATAAACACAAAGCGTTCGGAAAAATTCCGAACGCTTTTTACGTTGTATAAGCATTAACATTAAATTGAGTTTACGCATACTATAAAATATGATCAATAATCATTTCATCAAAACGAACTGAAGTTTAAAACATCATTTTTATTCGGTGATTTTACCAAATCAACATGAGAACACATAATTCCTGCGTCGGTAATGTCAATAAAAGCATAGCTCGGAGGATTACCGTCTCGAGGTTCTGAAGCACTTCCGGGATTAAGCATATGAATACCATTGACATATTCATAATGTCTGCAATGGGTATGACCAAAGCAAACAATATGAGCGTTATTTTCCATTGCAAGGGAATACAAAGTATCGGTTGTATATTTAACATTATATCTGTGGCCGTGAGTGTAGACAATATTAATGTTCTTATAGCTGTATGTTCCAACCAGAAGAGAATCTGAAAAATCACAATTGCCCCTGACGTTTAATATTCTCTTATCGGGATAAAGCGTTTTGATTTTTCTCAATTCCCGTTCGCCGTCGCCGAGGAAAATGAAAACAGAAACGTCTTGATTTCTATCAAAAATCTCTTTCATAGAGTAAAAGTTATTATGTGTGTCTGAAAAAACGATTATTCTCAAGGGCAAATCCTCCTTTGACAATATTATTGGTCTATTTTCATCAATTATATCATAATAATTATTGAATTATATTAATTAACTTTTAATTAAATAGTATGAATCATAAAATGAATTTTATACTTAATGTGTTTTCAACAGAAACGGAGGCCTATTATGAAAATAAATAAAAATCAATACAGCGGACTTTTAAACCTTGCGAGCAAAAAACTGGGTACGACTCCTGAAGTACTTCAGTCCCAGCTAGAGGGAGGAAAATTTGATAAAGCACTTGCGAGTATGAATCCAACCGACAGCAAAAGGCTGAAAGAGGCATTGTCTAACCCAAAGGTTGCAGAGAAAATACTTTCCACACCGCAGGCTCAGGAGATCTACAAAAAGCTGACGAAGTAAGAGAAATTGCAGTAAGAAATTCCAATGATCGGAGGCGATGAGATGGATGAACTTATGCAAAAGCTGCAAAGTGTGTTAAACGATGAGGAGAGTATGAATCAGATTCGTCAGCTTGCGTCGATGTTCGGCGGAGAAAACAATGATAATAATTCATCTAACACGCAGCAGCCGCCTTCAAACTCACAGAATAACACAGCTGATACAACGTCATCTGAACCCGATATAAATATGAATGACATTTCAAAGCTCTTGGCGTCGCTGGGAGGTGATAACAGTCAGCCGAGCAGTAACAATCAAGCAAATGTCAATCAAAATCAGCAGAATATGCTTGCTTCACCGAGCAATCAGCAAGCCTCTGACCTGCCGTTTGACATTGGAAAAATTATGACGCTAGGCAGTATAATCTCAAACGCTTCAAAGGCTGATAAGAACACAGAACTGCTTCTTGCATTAAAGCCTCACCTAAAAGAGGAGAAGCAGGAAAAGGTAGATAAGGTTATCAAGATATTCAAGCTTATTTCGATTTGGCCCGCAATAAAAGAAAGCGGATTATTAGGGGGTGACCTGTTTGGCATCCTATAATGTTGACAGAGATTTTGACGCAATGCGTCAGGAGGCTATAGAACGTGTACGGGCAATGCAAAGGCGTTCAAGAGAGATAGTGGCTCCGCCCAATAACGCTCAACGAGCGGAAACGCCGAAACAGAAACCCGAGCCAACGCCTATTAATCCAAATCCAGAGGTGAATGAAGCTATTAATGAAAATGAGAACAAGACAAGTACATCAAACAGCAATGCAAATACTGCCCATAATACAGGTTTTAACAATCAGACAGGTGCTATAGCAAATATACTGGGAAGTCTTTTTCCGAAAAGCGGCGGACAAACTAAAAAAGGCCCGCTTAGCGAGCTTCTTGACGGATTTAACATAAGCGAGGAAAATGCACTTATAGGTATTTTGATATATATTCTTGCAAAAAACGGTGCAGATGTAAAGCTGCTTTTGGGTCTGGGGTATTTGTTGTTGTAATAATTTTGAACATAAAAAAGCACCGCAAGGACGACTGTCTTTGCGATGTTTGTTTTTGGATCACTGCACAGATAATTCGTTAAATTTATACTTTTCAAAGTTTATTTCGATAATTCAAGTATCATTTTAACATGAGGTATACCATCTTCCAAAAATTCATCAGAAATCTGTACAAACCCCATTTTTTCATAAAGGCTTTTAACATACACCTGTGCTTCTATGCAAATAGCGTCTGCATCAAATTTTTCCTTTGCAACTCGAATTCCTTCTGATAAGATTTTACTGCCCATTCCGCAGCGGCGTTTAACTGCAATAACCCTGCCGATTGAAGCCTCGTCAAACTTAATACCCTGTGGAAGTACCCGCAAATATGCCAGTATACCGTTTTCGTTCTTAAAATAAACATGATAGGCTACTTTATCTGCATCATCAACATCAGGACAGGCACAGTTCTGTTCTATTATAAATACCTCTGACCGCAGTTTGTATATATCAAAAAGTTCTTCAGTTGTCAGTTCTTTAAAATGTTTTACTACCAGTTCCACTTTTTAACCGCCTTATAAAGTTTTAGCTCAGCTATATAATAC
>CANQUM010000013.1 GCA_947627045.1 uncultured Clostridia bacterium | reverse complement strand
TCCTTGACATTTACCATAGGCTTAATCACTCCTTAATCTAATTAAACTAGCTTAGGGTGTACCATTTCAGCTTCACATATATACAAAAATAGCTAAAAAAAACCTAAATTTCACTTCCCTTAACCTTAGACTTTTGTTGTAAATAGGTGCAAAACTCCATTATGATACATTTTATTATTATATTACAATGCAAAAAACTTGTCAATACTTTTTTGAAAAAATTTTTAGAAAATAACAATATTATTTGAAGATTTCAGACTTATATAAAAACCTTTACAATAATACTAATAAATTATTCCCAAAGGCAGCAGAGCCCCCAGCGGTTCGCTTATTAAAATATCATACCTATATATCTTTATTCGACCTGCCGTTGCTGAAACCTTAACATATGCTCATACTATCCAAAGGCAGCAGTGCCCCCAGCGGCTCGCTTATTAAAATATCATACCTATATATCTTTATTCGACCTGCCGTTGCTGAAACCTTAACATATGCTCATACTTTCCAAAGGCAGCAGTGCCCCAGCGGCTCGCTGCAAAAAATAACGCCTGAACCATCCCCTGTTCAGACGTTATTTGCCCATACGGGCCATATATAAGAATATTTTTGAAGAAAGCTTTTTTAATGTCGAAAATCAAGGTGCAAGAATAAGAATTATACATCAATTATACAATTCTTATTTCTTGCCGTTTACCTTGAATCCCTTCCGGACAAATTAGATTACTTAATCTTAACTTTTCTGAGTTTCTTATTCCAACTGCTGTAAACTTTGCGTGTAACTCCGTTTACATCCTTGTATGTTGAGAATGCTTTTACTCTTACAAAGTATACCTTACCCTTCTTGAGCTTTTTGCTCTTAATTGTAATCTTTGTCTTCTTTACATTATTCTTCTTTACTAATATCTTGCTCTTCTTGAACTTCTTATTTGAAGATACCTGTACTACGTATCCCTTTGCTCCGCTTACCTTGTTCCACGTTACAGTTATCTTCTTCTTTGCCTTTGCCTTTACCTTGAGCTTTGATATTTTAGCTTGTTTTACCTTGTTAGCCTTAGCTTTATCCTTTGCCACAAGCTTTGGATCTCTTGTTGTTGGCGCTGTTGTTACTGTTGCTGTACCGCCATTGTTGTTGTTTATATTGCTGTCGTTACTATTGCTGGAATTCTGAGGCTGCTCTTGCTTCTTCAAACCTGCAACTGCGTCCTTGACTGCCTTTAATGCGTTGTCAATTTCGGTCTGTGTTGCTTTATCGTTTGAAAGTACTGCCTTTGCTGCTTCGATTGCCTTTGCTAATGCCTCAGCAGTCTCCTTTGTGTATCCGGTTGTGTCCATCTTCTCAGCTTCAGTAACTTCACTGCTGAGTTCCTTATTGTCTCCCGGTACTTCTACAAGTTTACTCATTGCATCAGTAACTGCCTTTGCAGCATTGTCAATATCTTCTTGAGTTGCAGTCTCACTTGCTAATACTTCCTTAGCTGCATTAACTGCTTCTGTTAATGCTGCTAGTGTTTCTTCTGTGTATTTGCTTGTGTCAACCTTTTCTGCATCAGCTATTGCTTTCTCAAGTGCTGTCTTGTCAATCTCAACTGGAGGTGTCAGAGTGTCTGTGATCTCGTTGATCGCTTTTACTGCTGCCTCCATTGTGCTTGGAAGCGGATCAGTCGACTCTTCTAATGCCTTTGCAGTATCAATTGCTGACTGAAGTGCAGTCTTCTGCTCCTCTGTAAGAGTGCTTTGGTCTACTGCCTCTGCCTTCTCGATTGCTGTCTTCAGATCTGCCTTAGGATCAAAGCCAAGTATTTCTACAGTAGCTCCGTCCTTAATCATCTCTGCTGCAGTAAATTTATATACATAAGGATCAGGACATTCGTCAGTACCAAATTGATTATACCAGCTTAATGTTCTAGCCGTGATCTTATACTCTTGACCTGCTTCAACAGGCTTTGTAAGATCAACTGTTACTGTTACTCCTTTTTGTCCTACAGGAGCAGTATCACCTGTTCCGCTTTTAGGACTTGTAGTTACATTTTCACCAAATACTATGTTAAAATTAATCGTTGACCATCTCTGGAACATAATGCCTGTTGCACAGTCAAATGTAAATTTAACTTGTTTTGCTCCTGCCATTGCCTCGCTAGCTACGCCCTCTGCGATAACCGGGTTAAACTCAGGCAATTCATCGTCTTCCTCAGTCTGATCGTTATTAGGAACAAGCGGAATTTCCAGACTAGGTACGTTTGCAGGGTCTAAATATGCCGGCTGAAGAGCATTAATTGCGTCTTGCAGCTTAGTTGTTGCATCCTCTATCTCTGAAATGAAAGCACTATCCTTTACAGCTGCGGAAGCTGTCATAACATTAGTCATTGCTGAATATGAAGCCGATGTGTAATCGCTCTCTATAAGTGCTCTTGCCTTTGCAATAGTATTCTGCAATTTTTCATATTTAGCCTCATCATGTGCCTGAACTAAATTGTCAAGTGCATTTTTCAGATTTCTTGCTGCGGCGTCAATCGTTGCCTGCTTTGTTTCCAAATCTGCAGTGAGAAGCTCTGCAACTGCAACTCTTGACATAACTGCTGCATATGAATCTGTCGTATAGTTAGCTGCTATAACTTCTTTTGCCTGCGCAATATAATTATATATATTGCTGAAATCAATAGGCATTATAACGTCTTTTGCATTGGTTGCTAGAGGCTTTACACGATCATATACATCTTTACTATATACATATATTGTTCCCTTAATTGAACTTAAACTTCCAACTGAAGTTACAGGGCCTGTAATATAAAGCTCAAGACCCTCGTTAGAGCAACCGTTGAATGTACTATTACCAATTTGTGTTACACCTGCAGGTACTACTACCTTTCCTGCAAGGCTTGAACAGTTTCCAAATGTGCCGTTACCTAAATTGATTAATGTAGGAGGCAGATCTATAGATGCCAGTGATTTACAGTTATTAAAATCATTTCCGCTTAATACCTCTAACTGGGCAGGAAGTTTAACAGAAGTAAGTTGTTGGCATTGATTAAACGTATAAGAACTACTATAGCTCCTGCCTTCACCAATCTTCTTTACACCATCTGGTAATTCCACTGTTTTAAGTGCTGAACAGCTAGCAAACATAGACGTTCCGAAAGTTGTTATACTGTCAGGAAGAACTATATTTTCAAGTACTGAGCAATTATCGAACACGCTATTTCCAAGAGTCTTAACTCCGTCTGCTATATCAATAGTCTGAAGAGATTTACAGCTAGAAAAAACGCTATCTCCTATGGTTTCAACAGAACCAATTGTTGCTGTTGTAAGACCTGAATTTGAAAAAGCACCTCTTTCGATAGATGTCATACCGTTAGGAGTAGTAATTGATTTTAATGATGTACAATATGAGAAAGCATTAGAACCAATTGTCTTTACATTACTTCCTGCGAAAGTTACTGTTTCCAAATGAGGAGTGATCTTATTTGAATAACCTTGAAGTTGGAATGCACCGCTTTGAATATTCTGTACTGCTGCCGGTACAGCATAAGATGTATTTTCCTTTGCCATAGGATACAGAATCAATGTTGATTTGTTCGCATTGAACAAAACGCCGTCTTGAGATGAGAAATTAGCTGCACCTGAAGGTACATTTATATCTGTCAAAGCAGCACAGTTCTGGAATGGGTTAGTACCTAAAGTTTCAAGATTCTTAGGCAGTGTTATTGATGCAAGAGATGTGCATTCATTGAAAGCAGTATTACCTATTGAAGTAACACTGTCATCAAAACTTACTTCTGTAAGATTTGTACACTTCTGGAAAACGTTTGTTCCAATCGTGCCGCCGGGAATTCTTATTGATGTAAGGCTTGAACATCCGCTGAAAGCAGTGTTTCCGATTGATGATACCTTTGAAGGCAAACTAATTGATTTGAGTGTTGAACAGCTTGAAAATACGCTTGCATCAATTGTTTCTAATGTTGATGGCAGATAAATGTTTTCAAGTTTTGAACAGCTTGAAAATGCACTTGAGCCGAGTTTTGTAATACCGTCTCTGATTGTTACAGTTTGAAGGCTTCCACAGCTTGAGAACATACTGCTCGGAACTTCAGCTATATTTCCCGGAATAGTAACTGATGTAACAGCAGTACCTGAAAATGCACTGCTTCCTACAGTAGTTACGCTGCTTGGAATGTTAATTTCTGTAAGACCGGTGCTTGCAAAAGCGCTGCTTCCGATCTCTTTTACGCCTTCAGGAATTGTTATGGTTGTAAGACCTGAACAGCTTTGGAATGTACTACCTGGAATTACTGTCATTGTATTCGGAATTGTAACAGATGTAATGCCTGAGCATCTACTGAAAACTGAAGTTCCCATTTCTGTTACCGAGCTAGGAATACTAACGCTTTTTATTTTTGAGCAGCTTTGGAAAGCACTATTGTCGATTGACTTAACGCCATTAGCTATTGAAAGGCTTGTTGCACTCGAACAACCTGAGTACGCAGATGCTGAAATGCTTTCAACTGTAGCCGGAATTATAATTGATATAAGACCTGTACTCTGGAAAGCACATGTACCGATAGTTTTCACAGAACCCGGTATTGTAACGCTTTGTAACTTTGAACAAGAATCAAAAGTATAAGCCGGGATAGTTGTCAACTTACTTCCTGTAGTGAATGTAACAGTAGTAAGGTTAGTACATTTTTGGAAAGCATAGGTTTCCATAGTTTCCACATTTGCAGGGATAGTTACTGATGCCATCTTTGCCTGCTGGAAAGCCTTTTCACCGATTTGAGTTAAAGAGTTAGGCAATACAATTGACGATAAATCTGCAGTACCGCAGTTAAAGAATGCCTGACTTCCGATAGATGTCAGTGTACTGCCTGCTTCAAATTTAACGCTAGTAAGCCCTGTACATCCTGAGAACGCCTGAGCACCGATTGTCTTAACTGTAGCCGGTATGCTGATTGAAGTCAGCTTTGAACAAGACATAAATGTCTGATCGCTAATAGATTCAAGCTTGCTTGGAATTGTAAATTCGGTTAGTTTATTACAATTATAGAAAGCATTTGCTCCGATAGATGTTACACTATCAGGAAGCTTGATTGAAGTAAGGTCTGTATGATTGTTACAATAAAAGCATTTTTCACCGATACTTGTCAATTGGCTATCTGGAGCAAATGTAATTGATTTTGTAGCAGCACCGTAGGTGTTGATATAGAAAGCGCTGTCGCCAATGGTTTTTACAGATGCAGGAATTTCAACCTCTGCCAACTTATTACCTGTAAATGCTGATTCACCAATAGTCTCCAGTTTACTTGGCAATTCAATTGCAGTCAGTTTAGTACATCCGCCGATTCCGAATGCACCGATAGATGTCAATGTTTCTGGTAAAGACAAACTAGTAAGATTTGTCATACCATTAAGTGCATAAGCACCCAGATGGGTAATACCTTCTTCAATAACGACAGATGTAACTTGTGTACGCACACTATTATATGCTGCACCGCCATTATCTGCATAATCAGTCATTACACCTTCGCTATCTTCGGTGTTAGTAAATATTCTAAGCTGCTTTAATGCGCTGTCATATTCAAATCTAACACCTGTACCACAACGTCCTGACAGTGTAACCGCAGCGGACGCTGTGATTGTCATTGCACCGCACAATGCAGAAACAAGCATTGCAGCAGATGCCAACAACGACAAAATTCTTTTGAATTTCATTTTCTTCTTTCCTCCTAAATATTTTTTAACTCCTAAATATAACTTATTATGGTTTTGTTATCACCTTCCCTGTTTTAACATAAATATATTATGTTTTACTAAAAATCTAACCACCTTCTTCTAAATATCCGCAATGATCTTTTCGTGGTTTTAGTACTAAAAAGTACTAACATAGTCATTATACACACAAAAAGTACTAAAGTCAATAGTACAAATCGGTACTAAAACAAATTTCGTCAAATTGTACAAAAAAGGAGCAAAAATATGTATTTTCAACGGTTAAGAGACCTACGAGAAGACAAAGACATAAACCAAACACAAGTTGCAGAGATGCTATACACAAGTCAGACAGTTTATTCAAGATATGAGAGAGGAGCTTTGACAATTCCTGTCGAGCATTTACTTATCCTTGCAGATTTCTACGAAGTATCGATCGATTACATTTTAGGCAGAACAAACAAACGAGAGATGAATGTATAACTGACAGACGCTCAATTTACAAAGGTTCCGTCAAGTTTCGTCAAAATAACCAAAACAGCAATATATTTAACACACTTCAAAATATAAAAAAAGCCTATGATTTGCAATATATAATTACAAATCAAGGCATAAGGTTCATACACAGAGCAGGGTTCATATCAGGAAACAAAAAAGGTCCTCCCGCCGGCGGCGAAGAGGACGCAAATTGTTATAGTTATTTTATTTTAAACTACTCATCAGTTGCAACAGTAGTTGTAGAAGCTGTTATGACCGTTTCGGAATTATCGATAGATGTAGCCTGAGTAGGCTGAGTATTGTTATTAACTGCAGCTTCTGTCAGTTGTGATGTAGAAATAGAGGTAGATGTCTGAGCGGCAATTGCCTCTGCATCTTCACCCAAATCAACGGTTATAATAAAGCCATCGGTATTATTTCCCGAAATCTCATAGCTATACTGTTCTCCGTTTTCATTTAGCGGTATCTGAACTTTTGTTTCCCTATCCGCCTTGACGTAATAAATTCCGTACTTTATATTATTAGAAGCGGTAAAGACAAGCGGTTTTTCATACGAATAGCTCTTGAGAAAATCAATATATTCTTCGAGGCACATTGATTTACTGTTCATAATCTCAGCATGAGGCACACCGACATATCTCAGATGCCACGGTTCAGCTTGTATACCGGTTACCGACTCTTTTTCTTTAGTATACCTAGTGATTATACCATACTTAGCAGCATTATCGGTTATCCACTGAAATTTTCCTGTTCCATTATACTTTGGATAGCCGTCGGTATTGACTCCCAAGTCTATAGCCAATCCTGTATGACTTTCCGAATAGCCTTCTTTGTTATACTTTACAGACTCAGAACCTGTTGACTCGGTATCAGCGTCATAAAGCTCTTTCTGCTCTTCGACTGTTCTGTAGCCGCTTGTTAGCATAACAGTATTATTCTTAGTTTTTTTATAGAAGTCGATAAGCAAATTACTTAATGAAACAGCAAAGTTCTGAGAAACAGAAACTGACGAGTCGGTAAGAGCAAAACGCATATTACCGTTTTTATTTACGCTGTAATCATACATTGATTTAAGATTTTCCGGTTTCTGATCCTTAAAAGCGTACTCGTGATCTTTATTAACAAGGATCAAATTCCCCGAATAAAGCATATTGTTATCAATCGCAACAAGCTGTGAATTTTCAGAAATAGCATCCTTTAACTTGTCATTTTCAGGTCTTTTATTAGCTGCAACAGTAGAAACTACCTTGCTGTTATCATTGTCAGAACCGCCGTTAGAGCAAGATGACGCTATTATCAAGATAAACAATAATACTATAGCCAACAGCACTGCAACATTTTTATATTTCAAGTTACGCCAAATGTTCTGTGACATAATTCCCCTCCATAACTATTAAATAATATATTATTTTTAATTATATCACAAGAAAATAACTTTTTAAAGTCTTTACGGCAATTTAAGACTTTTTATACAAATACTTATATTTTATTTTGTGAGAATTGTACAAATGAAAACCCGATATGATATTTCATACCGGGCTTTTAACTATTCAGTCATTATACAATTAATTATACTTATTGTGCTGTTTTGTATGCGTCGATCATCTTTTTTACCATCTGGCCTCCAATTGAACCAGCCTGACGAGATGTTAAGTCGCCATTGTAACCCTGCTTAAGGTTTACACCAACTTCGTTTGCAGCTTCCATCTTGAACTTTTCAAGATTCTGTCTGCCCTGCTCTGTAGTAATACCCTTCATTTCATTTCACTCCTTTTCGTAAATTTGAGTTTGCCTTATTATTATTACTCTCTTTTTCCTCAATATAAGAGGTAATTTTTTATAAAGCAACAAATTAATTGAAAGAATGAAATTAATAGAATTCATTTTATTAAATTTTTTTACAAAGCAGTTTTTAAAAAGTTATCATGCAGATTTTGAATTTCTTGCATACTGCTTCAACAACGAATAATAAATAGTTTCCATTTGCTCTGCAAAGGTTTCAACCGAATATTTTTGTTTTGCAATTTCTGACGCTTTTTCCTGCATAGCTGAAATATCCTCAGTCAAAAGACGTTTTAGATACTCTGAAAACTCACCTTCGCTTGTATAAGAATATCCATTAACGCCGTCTAAAAGAACATTATCCAGACATTTGTCCTTCTTGCAAAGCAAAACAAGTCCATTTGCAAGAGCTTCAATATATGTAAGTCCCTGAGTTTCACTCTGCGACGCACTGACAAAAACGTCGCCCGCACAGTAATAGTTTTTCATTTCACTGTAATCTACCATACCTGTCATAATGGTCATATCCTGCAAACCGCACTCTTTAATTTTTCTTTCTGTCTCCTCTCTGTATGGTCCGTCTCCTATAATGAGAAAAACAGTATTCTCCGGCTTGTTTCTGCCAAGAAAATCTATTATTTCATCTAAATTCTTTTCCTCTGCAATTCGCCCGGAGTATAGTATAACCTTTTTACCTTCTTCAATACCTATACTTCGTCTAAACGCATCACGCTCAGCAATGTTTTTATCTGAAACTATCTTATCTAAATCTATACCCGACGGAACAACTTCAACAGGTATTCTGCATTTATAATTATTCAGTATGTTTTCTACCTTTTCCGTTGGAGCTATCATACAGTCAACATGCCTTGAAATATACCTTGTAAAAAGTCTTACTGCTCTGCGTCCCAACCTTATGCTCGGAGAAAAATAATGTGTGTAATCCTCATATATGGTATGATAAGTATGAACAATCGGAGCTCCCGTAATATCTGAAATTTTCCTCGCAAGTGAAAATGTGCTGAACTCGCATTGTGAATGAATAATGTCAGGTTTCCACTTAATGATATTTTGAATCAATCTGCTTTTCAAAGGAATTTTGACCCTTGCACAAGGATATATTTTTTCCGCATTTACCGAACCTATATACGTTGCATTTCCGTTAATATAAGAAAAACGTGTTTCTGAAAGAGTGAGAATTTTTACGTCATGACCAAGTTTTCTCAAACCTTTCTCAAGGTTTAAAACTGATGTCACAACACCGTTCACCGCAGACTTATACCAATCTGTAGTAATAAGAATTTTCAATTGATCATCTCCTTCATAACCCAACTGCTTTATTTTATACCATACATAAAATAATTTCAACCTCATTCGATTAAAATTATAAACTTACCTTAATATGATATTACTCTTAAATAACAATTATTTATTAATTTCTTTTATTATAAGTATAACACAAACATTAAAATAAATCTACACTAAAACAAACAAAAATAAATAAGCCTGCACTGAACAAATTCAAGTGCAAGCTTATAATAAAACATTTATCACTTTACAAGCATATTATATTACATATACTGTAAAAAGTCAATAGGAAACCTTAAAAAATTTATAATTTAGATAAAATTTATTAAAATAATAATTACTTTTTCACTAAAAACCAAATATTAATATACAGAAACTTAGAAAAATATATTTTAACACTTTTAATTCAATTGAATATAATAATATTTATAAGCACCTTCAATTGAGGAATGCAATTGCAATTTTTGCAAATAATATGCAAGAGGTGATTAAATTGTATTACAATAATCTTCAAGATTTAATTTACAATAGTTCCAGCAGCCGAAAATATTTTCTTTCGCTGCCTGTGCATATGCAGATTTCACTGCATGAACACAACGAATATATCCATACTTCTGCCGGATTACGCACCCTCGCTGATACTATTGAAAAATACAACCATGCAATTGAAAACAGTAAGACTTTTTGTTTCTGCATTAAAAATTAAACTTAGCAATTTTAATAAAAATGTCTTTAAAGAAAAGCATATCACAACAAATAAGCTGCAGTATGCTTTTTTATTTTAAAATATTAATTAATAAAATGTGTTTGCAGTTCCTGAATCGTAATTATTATAAGCCTCTGTACTGTCATATGAATTATATCCGCTGTCTGAATATGTTTCATTGGAATAACCGTCTGTATTATTGTTAGTACCATTTGTATAGTCGGTTTCATCGTCTTTTATTTTAGAATATCCATATATTTTTTTCTGTAGAGTTCTGATGTTTGACGTAAAATCAGGACATAATACAGAAGCACCGCGAATAGTTTCACAGGTATACGTTCCCTCTGCTGGAATTTGGATCTGACCACGCTCATAGTTAAGATATGTTGAGGCGTGAAGCAGATAATATGCGATCTCTGCATCGGTCAAGTCGGTAGAAATTTTACCCAAAACCTTATTCAGCAGTGAGTTAAGCTCGGTCAGCGACAGTTTTTTTGTCTTATTTGCGATAAGATCAATTACCGTTCTCTGCCTTTGAGTTCTCTCCCAGTCAGAATTTCCTACCTTGCGAAGCCTTGCATATGCCAGCGCCTGATTGCCGTTCATATGAATTTTTCCGCCTTTTTTTATGTAGTCTGTTCCATACTTTTTACCAAGATATTTGTTCTGTTCTCCCAAAGGAGCTCTCATACCTATTGCTTCTTCCTTTGAGATTTTTATATCAAGTCCTCCCATAGTATCGACTATATCAATAAATGAATAGAAATTAACCTTTAAGTATCTGTCAATCTTAATACTGAAATTATCCTGTATGGTCTGCTCTAAAAGCGGTATACCTCCCTTTGAATATGCAGAATTGATTCTGTCCGCATAAAAGCCCGGTATCTGCAAATAAATGTCCCTCATAAACGAGGTAGTAGTAACAGTTCCCTTTTTGGTATTTATAGAAACCATCATTATAACGTCGGTATTACCGTTTGACTGAGCGGTATTATCTACCGTATCTCTCAAATCTTCGCCCACAAGGAGAATATTAGTAACATCGCTGTCAGCAACTACATTTGCCGCTGATTTTGCAAGCTTATCAGCCAGCATTTTCTCATAATCTACTGCATTTACAGTATCGTTTGAGCCTATTTCGCTCTGACCGGGGTCAATAATGTTTATTACTTCATTATTGTTTCTGTCAAGCATACTTGTATAGCGTGCGAACACCGAAATACCTGCACCGCAAAGCAGAAATACAATTCCGAATACATAGCACAAAATAACCGACACTTTTTTCTTCACAGACCATTTTCTGCGTTTTGGTTTTATTCTTGCTTCCGGCTCAACGTCAAAAACCTTTGCACTGCTTACAGGTTCAGACATATCGCTTACAGTTGTTTTCACACCTTTTCTAGCCTGCATTGCACCAGCAACCAAATCAGAAAGAGGTATCCCGTCGGTTCTCCACTCATCCGGCTTGGCAGGAGCCTGAAGTTCAGCTTTTTTCAGCTTTTCTGAATTATCAGTTGCCTTTTTAAGTTTTGCGCTTCTGGCCTCTTTAATAGCTGCCTGCTGAGCAGGCGAAAGTTTTTTCCCGCTGTTTTTAACGGCATTAGCAAACAATTCTGTTATAGAATCGTCAATACTATTATCACTGTCATTTATCTCGTTCAGACTTTTTTTCAAATAATCTTTTTGTGATTGCAGCGCATCTTGACTGTTTGTATGATAAATGTTTCTTTTTTTGTCTGCACTGTTTGAAGTTTTGCTGTCATCATAGAACGATTTAAAATAATCCTTTGAATTAACATCCTCTGTTTTAATATTAGACTTTTTCACATTTATATCATCATCAGATTTTACATTAGAAGAAACAAAACCGCCCAACTCGCCTCTTCTCTTTTTTCTCATAACATCCTTGATAATATCATCAACAGAAAAATCGTCCGCTTTCTTGTTCTCAGGCATACGTACCTCCTTATTCTAAAAAACTTTAGATTTCAGTAGTTACTGTCCTATTTCTATCTCTATAATTATGTTAAAAAATATATTTACTATATATTATCACATTTACTTTCATTTTTCAAGCTTTTTACCACAATCAAGACAAAATATCAAATAATAACATAATTACTGCCTTTTATGCTCTTTTACTGAAACGATATAATTATAAGATATTTATATGATAGTTATGTGATAAACAGAATGTTATTTTATGGCGAGAATAGTTATCCCGGATTTTTTAAAATCTATAAAGTGAACAAAAAAGCATAAGCAAAAACCCCGAAATTACGGTATTTCCGCAAAATCGGGGTTGAATTTTTTATTACTTTTTAAGTAAAATTAGCCTTTCATAGCCTCTTCAACAGCAACAGCGCAAGCCACAGTTGCTCCGACCATAGGATTGTTACCCATACCGATAAGTCCCATCATTTCGACGTGTGCCGGAACTGACGACGAACCTGCAAACTGTGCGTCTGAGTGCATTCTGCCCATAGTGTCAGTCATACCGTACGAAGCAGGACCCGCAGCCATATTATCAGGGTGAAGTGTTCTTCCTGTGCCTCCGCCTGATGCAACTGAGAAATACTTCTTGCCCTGTTCAATACACTCTTTCTTGTATGTACCTGCAACAGGATGCTGGAAACGAGTCGGGTTAGTTGAGTTACCTGTGATAGAAACGTCAACACCCTCCTTGTGCATAATAGCAACACCCTCTGTAACGTCATTTGCACCGTAGCAATTCACCTTAGCACGAAGTCCATCAGAATATGCCTTGCGGAATACCTCCTTAACTTCTCCTGTGTAGTAATCCATTTCAGTTTCAACATATGTAAAACCGTTTATCCTTGCAATGATCTGTGCTGCGTCTTTTCCCAAACCGTTGAGAATTACTCTCAGAGGCTCTTTTCTTACCTTGTTTGCCTTTTCCGCAATACCTATAGCTCCCTCAGCAGCGGCAAAAGATTCGTGTCCTGCAAGAAATGCAAAGCACTTTGTATCTTCTTCCAAAAGCATTTTACCTAAGTTTCCGTGACCTAGACCAACCTTTCTCTGATCGGCAACTGAACCGGGAATACAGAATGCCTGAAGTCCTTCGCCAATTGCAGCAGCAGCGTCAGCAGCTCTAGTGCAGCCCTTCTTAATTGCAATAGCACAACCTACCGTGTAAGCCCACTTAGCATTTTCAAAGCAAATCGGCTGAATACTTTCAACCTGCTTGTATATATCCAAGCCCTTTGCCTTTGTTATCTCAGCACATTCCTCTATTGACTTGATTCCATACTGCTCTAAAACAGCAAGAATTTGTTTTTCTCTTCTGTTATATGATTCAAATAAAGCCATTGTTCAAAGTCCTCCCTATTCTTTTCTCGGATCAACGATTTTAACAGCATCGTCTACTCTTCCGTATTGTCCCTGAGCCTTTTCAAAAGCTGTGTTAGCATCGTCTCCGCCCTTTATGTAATCCATCATCTTACCGAAATTTACAAATTTATAACCGATGATCTCATCATCTTCATTTAATGCAATTCCGGTAACATATCCGTCGGTCATCTCAAGATAACGAGGTCCTTTTTTCAAAGTTCCGTACATTGTACCAACCTGTGAGCGAAGTCCTTTTCCCAAGTCCTCAAGACCGGCACCTATTGTCAGTCCGTCCTCTGAGAAAGCACTCTGTGTTCTTCCGTAAACTATTTGTAAAAACAGTTCTCTCATTGCTGTGTTTATAGCGTCGCAAACAAGGTCGGTATTCAAAGCCTCAAGTATTGTTCTGCCAGGCAGAATTTCAGACGCCATTGCAGCAGAATGAGTCATTCCCGAACATCCTATCGTCTCTACAAGAGCCTCTTGAATAACTCCCTCTTTAACATTTAATGTCAGCTTGCAGGTTCCCTGCTGCGGAGCACACCAGCCAATACCATGAGTAAAGCCCGAAATATCCTTGATTTCCTTAGCTTTAACCCATTTTGCTTCCTCCGGAATAGGAGCGGCGCCATGTGCAACGCCCTGTGCAACCGGACACATTGTTTCTACTTCTTTTGAATAAATCATAAGTTAGATTACTCCTCTCAATTTTTAGTATTAAAAATACTAATTTATTATACAACATTAAATCAACTTTGGCAAGGGCTGACCAATTCTTTTTCCATAATTGAAGTAAAAATTTTGTTTATTTTTTGTTATAACAAAATCAATCAAAAAAGCAGACGCTTTTACACGTCTGCATATATTTGATTTAATTTGAAATGATAATCTGACCTTTAAATCCCGAATTCTCCACAGCTTTTTTCATAGACTTGTTTTTTACATAAACCTTACAGCTTACAGGAACATCTTTAAATGCCTTTTTATAAATTTTAACTTTGTTCTCGGTTTGAATTTTTATTTTTTTCAAATTATTGCATTTACTAATTGCGTTTCTTTGAATATGTCCTATCTTTCCTGATAAAATGATAGTTTTTAGATTTTTACAATCAGTTATCGCCTCATTTGCTATAGCGCCAGCATTTTTCAGAGTAATCTTAATTAAGCTTTTATTATGTGAAATTCCATATATAAAGCATTCGCATTCATCTGTACCGCTTACATTAATTTTCTTTAATTTATCACAGCTAACAATACATTCAAATCCATCTTTTATATTTGTTGCTTTTATTTCTTTTAACTTATTCCACTTATAAACATTTGCAAACGAATCAAAATTATCTGCAATAAGTTTTTCACAGGTTTTAGCTGACTGTGGTATTATGGGATTGTTTACATAACTATAAAACTCCACTGCATTGATATCATAAATCTTATTTCTATATTCCACCGTATTAGGAATTTTGATTTTTTTTGATTTTAAGTATATATCCTTTATCAAATTATTTTTAAAAATATCGCCGTCGCTGTAGAGCTTATATTTAATACCGTTTTGAGTTGTTATAACATTATAGGCTTTTTGAGATTTCTTTGATCTACAATTTATATTATCATAAACAACTTTATCCCCTATTAAAATCTTTGCTTTTTTAACACCCTTTTTGTTGTTACTGAGATGCTCTTTAAGTTGGTCTGCTATTACTTGATTTTTTACAACAAATTCAATTCCCTCGGCAGTATTTTCAAATGCCCCCTCCTCTATTTTAGGAGATGTTTCATTATTTTTAATTTTTACTTTTGATAATTCAGTACAGTTTTGAAAGGTAGCCAATCTAATTTTTTTGATTTTTTTAGGTATTGTTATTTTCTCCAGCGATCTGCAATTTTCAAACGCTGCAAAACCTATTTTTTCGAGATTATCCGGTAAGTTCATACTTTTTATTGACTTACACCCTGAAAATACACATCCGCCAATATTTTTTAATTCTTTGTTAAATTTAACTGATTTCAATTTTACACACGATGATAAAGAGTCAAATGGCAGCTTTTCCAAAGATGATGGCAAAACAATCTTTTCAACAGTTTTGTTGACCCTTCCAAAACCAAAATCTATATATGTTGTTCCCTCTGAAATTTTATAGGTCTTTTTACTATTAACCAATGTCAAGAGCCTTTTACCGTTTTTAGAATATACTGCTCCGTTTTTCATTTTGATATGCGGGTTCTTTTTATCTATTATTACCTTCAGCTTTGGCATATCTGATAAACTGCTTAAATCCCATAAATTTTTAGGAATATATATCTTTCTTAGATTTGGAAGCTTAGTATTTGGACTTATATGGAGATCAGTTGCATACTTCGGTAAACATATAGTTTTGTAGGGTAAAACTATTTTAGCCGGCAGTTCAGGATTTGCATTATACGACTCTTGAGGGTCAAATGACACGTGAGTAACTTTATATTGTCTGCCCTTAAAGCTTATTTTATCAGGTATTCTCAAAACTTCTCCGCTTACAACCGGATAAGTCGCATATACTGAATACTCTCCATCTTTATGACCAATGATAGATAAATCGTAATAAATATTGTCTATTTTTACATTTTGATAACTTCCCGAGTAATCATTTCTATATTCTAACTCATAGTATGCCGTTGAACTTATGCAATTTACAGATACTAATATACAACCAAGTACAAATAATATTAATGTTTTTATAAATTTTTTCATTTATTAATCATCCTTCTTGTTTTAACACCACAGCAGACACTTCCGTGCCTGCTTAATGCTATCCATTTATATTTTGGTAAACAACTTTTTTGCCTATTAAAATTTTTGCGTTTTTAACGCCGCTCTTTTTATTTTTTAACTGCTTTTTAAGCTGTTTTGCTACCTTCTTATTTTTAACAACAAATTTTATACCTTTCTTGGTGTTCTTAAAAGCATTTTTAGCAATGTAAGGAGACTTTTTTGCATTTTTGAAAGTTACTTTTGATAAACTTTTGCAATTGTAAAATGCCTTTCTCTCTATCCCCTCAATTTCCAATTTTATTTTTTCCAGCTTTACACAATTTGCAAAAGCCTCTTTAGAAATGTCTGAAGTAACAGTAAGTATTTCTGGGTCTTTATCATATTTCGCTGTTCCTTTAAAATTCAAGTTTTTAAGCTTTACACAGTTTTTAAAAGCACCACTGTAAATAAAGACATTATTAGGTAATGTCACTTTTTTTAAGTTTTTACAGTTGTGAAATGCTTCTGAACCTATATATCTAATTGAAGTCGGCAATATGACCTCTTGAAGTTTTTTATGATTTTCAAAGGTTTCCACATCTACTTCTTTTATTCCATTTGAATAAGTTACCTTTTTGATATTTTTGCTTGTCTCAAATGTAGGTCTAATTACACTATAGATTTTTTTACCATCTATACTGCTAGGAATAACCACGTTCGTTGCATTCTTATTTCTATATCCGGTAATCTCATATACCATTTCATAAGCTAATAATTCAGGGTCTCCCTCATCATCTATTTCTATAGCACTGTAAATCTCATTAATTGTTGTACCGTATTCCCAATCGTCAGTAGTATAAGTTTTCAAAGAATAGTTATTAAACCAATCATCAAAAATTGCATCACGTTGTTCATATGACATTTTTTCTATTGCTGAAACAGTAGAACTACTTAATATTAAAATAGTAGTTATCAATGAAATTATAATTGCTATCGTCTTTTTCATTTATTTTCCTCCTTTATTTTATCAAAACACCACATCAGACATATCCGTGCCTACTTAATGCTATCCATTTATATTTTGATAAACAACCTTTTTGCCTATTAAAATTTTTGCGTTTCTAACGCCGCTCTTTTTATTTTTTAACTGCTTTTTAAGCTGTTTAGCAATCTTCTTGTTTTTAACAACAAATTTTATACCTTTCTTGGTGTTCTTAAAAGCATTTTTAGCAATGTAAGGAGACTTTTTTGCATTTTTGAAAGTTACTTTTGATAAACTTTTGCAATTGTAAAATGCCTTTGTATCAATAATTCCTATATTACCTGAAAGAATAATAGATTGCAATTTCGGGCAGTTATGAACAGCATTCGTTTCAATTAGATATATATTTTTAAAGGTTATACTCTCCAGATTTTTATTGTCTGAAATCTCTCCGACTAATGCTTCTGCTTGTTTGTATCCACTAACAAAAATATTTTTTAGATTTTTACAATTTTTAACGTCTCCAAAATATGTATAAATGTTTGTTGCCTTTATCTCCTTGAGTTTATTCCATTTAAAAATTCCCCTAAATATATCTGCATTATCCATACTTAAACTTTTACAAGTTTTTGCAGCTTCAGGAGTGAAATATTTACCATTATTTTCTTCAAAAAACAGCATATCAATTTCATACCTTTTGTTATTATAATTAATAGTATTAGGTATTTTAATTTTCTTTGCACTTGAAAATATATCTTTAACAGAATTAGATGTGAAACTCCCGTCGCTCCATAATTCGTAAATGATACCATTTTGGGTTGTTGTAATATCGTATGGATTGTATTCATCATTTGCAAAAACGTTTGCTATAGAAAAATTAAATAACATTACAATTGCAATAATAGAGTTGATAAATATTTTTTTCATCTTAATCCTCCTCTTTCAATTAAATCCTAATTATCCCTGATTATATACTAACATTATAACATATATATGTAAAGTAAAATACATGCAATACGCCCCGTTTTGTAGAATTGCACAAAAGATATAATCTTACTTTGTTTACTCTGTCATATTAATAATTATGTTGTTATTTTTCTTTTGCAAATATATTAAATCATTTTAAAAAGCCATTTATTCTTTGATAATATTTTACCGCAAAAAAGTTAATATGTCAACACTATAGTTATAATTTTTTATATTTATTGATTGTATAATAAATTTGACGCCAAACTAAAAGAATCGGAGGTAATATTATGAACGTAGGCTTGAGAATTAAAGAGCTTAGGGAAAACGCAGGTCTGACCGTAAATAAACTTGCAAATCTTTCGGGAATTTCTCAAAGCCATCTGAGGGAAATTGAGCTTGGAAATAAAAATCCGACTGTAGAAACTCTTTCCTACTTCTGTGAAGCACTGGGAATATCGCTAAAGCAATTTTTCAATGACAAAGATGTAAAAATAAACCCTCAGCTTATGACTTCCATTGAACGTCTTGACAACAAACAGCAAGCAAAGCTGGCTGAATTTATAAACTGTATGAACAGTAATAATAACACAAAGTAAAAGAGACCGAACTGTTTATAAACGTCCGATCTCTTTTTGTATTGATTATATATTGACACAGTTTTGGATTAATGTTACCATAAACAACAGAGAGCAAAGCTATAGAGGGGGAAAATAATGAAGTTAGCAGCAATTTTCACAGATAATATGGTGCTTCAAAGAAACAAGCCTGTCTGCATTTTCGGAGAATATGAACCTGAAAAGGACAAAACTATAACAGTATCGCTTGGCAAAAACAAAGTAACCGCTGAAATCAGCAGTGAAAGATGGTACGCCTATCTGCCCGAAATGAATGCTTTAGAGGGTTTAAGTCTTACAATTGCTTCATCAAGCGGTGAAGAAATTACTCTTAATAACATAGCAGTAGGAGAGGTATGGCTTGCAGGCGGACAGTCTAATATGGAATATTTCATCTCCAATTCTAAAGACGCAGAAAAGCATATGTCCGATATGAGAAAATCCAATATACGATACTACAATGTCCCCCGCTGCGGAATGATAAACGAAGAATTATTTAAGGCGGAAAAAGACTCCCATTGGGAGCTGTCAAATTCAGATACTCTCGGTTTATGGTCAGCGGTGGGAAGTCATTTTGCAAAAAATCTTTCAGAAAAGCTCGGATGCACGGTGGGAATAGTCGGCTGCAATTTAGGCGGTACTTCCGCTTCTGTCTGGGTTGACGAGGAGACCTTGAGCAGCGACAAAGACACTAATGTTTACCTTGAGGCTTACCAAAAAGCCTGCGGTGATTTAACAGAAAAAGAGCAAATAAAAATCTACGACGAATACTTAGAGTATGAAAGAGAATGGAACGAACGTCTGGCTGTTATTCAGAAAGAACGACCTGAGCTATCATGGGAAGAAGTTCAAAAGGAGATCGGGGAATGTAAATGGCCCGGACCTATGGGAATAAAGAATCCATACCGTCCCTGCGGATTATATTATACTATGATCAAAAGAATTGCTCCATTCACGTTAAGAGGTATAATCTACTATCAGGGCGAAGAGGACGCATCCCGTTGTAACATTTACTACAAGCTGTTTACAAAGCTAATTCATCGGTGGCGTGAGGATTTTAATGACAGCAAAATGCCGTTTTTATGCGTACAGCTTCCTATGTTTGCTTATGAAAACGCACCCGATGATAAAACCTGGCCTGTGATTCGCGAAGCACAGATGAAGGCTAGTGAGACTATTGAAAACGTACATACTGCGGTTATTCTCGACTGCGGAGAACTGAATAACATTCACCCTGTCGACAAGAAACCTGTAGGCGACAGACTAAGCCTTCTAGCTCTGAAAAACGTATACGGCTTTGATAAGTGTGATGCTTACGGTCCGTCATTAAAAGAAATAAAAAAGACTTCAGATGGATATGAGTTGTCTTTTGATAATTCCAATAACGGTTTTGAAGTAAAAGAAACTGTAACGGGCTTTGAAATATCCTTTGACGGGAAAAATTTTGAAAATGTAACTCCTGAAATCACAGAAAGAAAAATGTATATTAAGTGCAATTCAAACGCTGTTGAAATACGCTATCAGTGGTTCAATTATAATGAGGTAACAATCTTCGGTAAAAACGGAATACCACTTGCACCGTTCAAGAAAAAATTAAGATAGCGAAAAACGGAGATGTTCTTGCGAACACCTCCGTTTGTTGTTTTCTAGATTCTATGAGTCAGAACCAGCAATAATCAATTATAGCTAAAAGCAACTTACATCTGACCTCCTTGCTTTTACTAACAGCACTTAACTATCTCGCCCATTTGGTCACGAGACGCTCCGACTGCATTTGATTCATCAGTGTCAATATGCATTGCTCTTGCGTATGAATCTGATACTCTGCATACAGTATCGCACAAGATTGCAGTTCTGTCAGCAGATTCTATCTTAACGCAAACTACCTGCTTATCCTTAACGCCAAGCTCCTCAGCGTCGGCAGGTGTAAGATGAATATGTCTTTTTGCAATAATAACTCCCTCAGATATTTCGAGTTCTCCGCAAGGACCTACTATCTTGCAGGAACCGCTTCCCTTGATGTCTCCCGACTCTCTTACAGGAGCATCTATTCCTATTGAGCGTGCGTCGGTTGCAGAAAGCTCGACCTGAGTTTCAGGTCTCGTCGGGCCGAGAATTGATACGTTCGGTAACTCCTTCTTAGGTCCTACTATAGTTACCCTCTCCTCACAGGCATACTGTCCCGGTTGAGAAAGATCCTTTTTCTTTGTAAGTTTAGCACCCTTTCCGAAAAGTATTTCAAGAGCTTCCTGTGTTACGTGAACGTGTCTTGCAGACGTTTCAACAATGAATTTTGACATTTCCATACCTCCAAAAAAATTTTGTATTATATTACTGTTTTAACATAGAAAACAATTCTTTTGCAGCCGATGTTCCGTAATCGAATTTATCGTAATAATCGTCTAGAAAATAGCGCAATTCATATGGGTTCGCATTGAAAATGTAGATTACAAGTAAAATCGTTACCGCTACAGACAAGCATCCTATTATAATTCCTGCAACAGCAAAGCCTTTGCCCTTTTCCTCTCTTACACTTGTCTGATGAAATCCAATAAGCGAAAGTATAAGACCTACAAATCCGGCTAGTCCTCCGAACAAAACACATCCGCAAGAGATTATAAATCCTGCGATAGCCATTGGATTAAATCGAGAAGTGTTTCGATTTTGATTGAAATTAGCATTCTGATTTAATCTTTGATTATAATTTGGCTGCCCATAATTTGAATTTTGATCAGCATTAATATTTTGCTGCGGATTATAAGGACTATAATTTTGCTGTTGCTGATTACTTTTATCAGGTTCTATGTAATTTACACCGTTTTTTTCAGCGCTCTTTAATGTTGCCCCGCAATTTCCGCAGAAATTACTGCTGTCGTCATTTTTATTTCCGCATTTTGTACAATACATTAAAATCACCTTCCTAAATTGAGTGACAATAACAATTTTTTCTTTTATATTATACATTATATTTTCTGATAAGTCAACGAATTTAACAGTATATTAAATGTATTGACTTAGACCTATTTTGTGATATACTGAAAAGCGTAATTAAAAAATATAAGTAAAGGATATTTTATGTTAGATATTGAAGAATTATTATCCCTAAAATCCTGTTGGGAGAGACTTGAAAAAACTGAAGACCCTATATTCATTTACGGAATGGGCGACGGTTGTTTAAAGTTAATGAAAGAACTGAGCAGGCGAAAAATCCCTGTTTCAGGTATTTTTGCGAGCGATGAATTTGTCAGAGGGCACTACTTTGAGGGACATTTGGTACACAAACTTTCAGATATAGAGGAAAGTGCCAAACAAAACGGATATGACTTTATAATTCTTCTTGCTTTTGCGGCAGGCTATCAGGAACTTATCACTAAGATTGACGAGCTTGAAAAAAAGCATTGTCTTTTAATGCCTGATACAGCCGTTATAGGCGGAGAGCCGTTTTTAAAAGAACATATAACAGAACGTATTTCCGACATTGAAAAAGTATACTCAATGCTTGCGGATGACAAATCACGTCAGGTGTTTGAAAACACACTAAAATATAAAATCACAGGCGACCTCAAATATCTTAGAGAATGTACCACCGAAACGGACGAAACCTTTGAAAATATAATACGTCTTAGCAGCAGCGAAACATACGTAGATTTGGGTGCTTTCAACGGAGATACCGTTCTGGATTTTGCCGAACGCACAAATTACGTCTATAACGAAATATACGCTCTTGAGCCTAACAAGAGAAATTATAAAAAACTAATCAAAAACACTGAGAGCTTAAAAAACATACACATTTTTAACTATGCGGCTTGGAGCGAGAACACAACGCTTATTTTCAACACAGACGGAGGACGGCAATCACAAGTATCACAAAAGGGAATTGAAACTCAAGCCAGAAGCGTAGACAGCATTCTAAACGGTAAAAAAGCAACCTATATTAAATTCGATGTAGAGGGTGCTGAAAACGAGGCAATAAAAGGCTGTAGTGAAACTATAAAGACACATTCCCCAAAGATAAGCGCAGCAGTTTACCACAGGCTTTTCGATATGTTTGATATTCCCCTGCAAATTGAAAAAATAAACCCCAATTACAAATTCTATATAAGGCACTACCCGTATTATCCCGCATGGGAAACTAATCTTTTTTGTATAAATTTATAAATCAAAAATGTGTATTAAGCGGTTGTATTTTGTGAATTATGCCAATTGAATATCAGACTTTAATATGTTAAAATATTATTGTTAAATAAAATATGCAAACAGACAACGAGTAATGTTAATCATGTAAATCCAGTTGATTAACATTACCCGTTATTTTTTTGCAAAAAAATGGGGAGACACATTTATGGATAATTCTCAATCAAAAAAAATAATGGGTAATGTTCCCGTCCCTAGACTTATGCTCAAAATGGGGATACCGATGATTTTATCAATGATTCTACAAGCAGTATATAATATTGTTGACAGTGCGTTTGTTTCAAATATGCCGTCAAACGGAGAATCAGCACTAAATGCTCTGACGCTTGCCTTTCCTTTTCAAATGCTTATGGTAGCCATAAGTATAGGAACAGGCGTTGGTGCAAACGCCCTGCTTTCAAAAAGTCTAGGTGAAGGAAATAAAGAAAAGGCAAGCAAAACTGCAGGCAACTCAATATTCTGTGCCGCAATAATCTATATTTTCTTTCTTATACTCGGCGTCTTTGGAGTTCCCGTGTATATAGCAACTCAAACAGCAAACACATTGATTTTCAATATGTCCGTTGACTATTTACGAATTTGCTGTATAATGTCAGCAGGTATAGTTTTCTTTTCAATTTACGAAAAACTCCTTCAGGCAACAGGACATTCTCTTTATTCAACAATCTCACAAATATCAGGAGCAATTACAAATATAATCTTAGATCCAATTTTAATTTATGGACTTATAGGTCTTCCTGAAATGGGAGTAAAAGGTGCAGCTTACGCCACTGTAATCGGACAATGCGTTTCATTCTTTCTAGCACTTTTATTTCATATAAAAGTAAACAAGGATATTTCAAACAGCTTCAAATATATAAAGCCGTCTGCTAAAATTATTGGACAGATATATACAATAGGTCTGCCTGCCATTATTGCACAGGCTCTTATGTCGATTATGACATATTCACTCAACATCATTCTAGGAACAATAAGCGAGGCTATGGTTACAGCTTACGGACTGTATTATAAAATCCAGCAGTTTATTCTATTTGCCGCTTTTGGTCTTCGTGATGCAATTACTCCTATAATTTCTTTCAGTCACGGAATGAAAAATAAATCCCGCATATATGACGGAATCAAATTTGGATTGATTTACACACTCATCATTATGCTTGCAGGAACTGCCGTTGTAGAAGTTTTTGCAGTTCCGTTTTCAGATATATTCGGTCTGTCTGGTAATACTCAATCGCTCTGTATAAGTGCAATGAGAATTATTTCTATAAGCTTTATATTTGCAGGGGCAAACATAGCATTTCAAGGGATTTTCCAAGCTCTTAACGGCGGAGTCGAATCGCTCATAGTATCTGTTTGCCGACAGACGATTTTTGTACTTCCTGTTGCTTGGGCTTTTGCTCAGATTGCAAAAGGCACTCCTGATTTATCATGGCTTGTGTGGACTACTTTTCTCATAGCGGAAATTTTATCTGCCGTTATTTCCACCTTGCTGCTTATAAGGATAAATAAAAAATTAAAAAATTTTTCAGTTGATATTTATAACTAATAAACTGCCGCCCGACTTATCTCAATGATAAGCACGAGCGGCTTTAATTATTCTAAAACCAAAATTGTATTAGGCTCTGAAAATTTCATGCTCACTGACCTGTTCAACAGGCTTGATGAAACTGAAAGTATACTTCTTCCTCCACCGGAATCATAATACGGATCAGCATAGTAAAAATACAGCTTACCGCCGATTTTCTTATATCCGCAGACCACAACAAAATGTGCCGCTCCGCTGTCAGGCATTATACCTCCGCTGTATTTTACAAGTATCAAGCATCTCTTTCCTAAATCAATCTGTTTCTTAATTATCTTTGACGGCCTTACAGAGCTTTTATATAAATTCTTTGCATTATAGCCGAAATGATTTATAAGCTTAATCAGTTTTGGAGATGTCATTCCTCCGCCGTTTTTAGTAACCGAGCCCTGATCTTCAAGATGTTTTCTTTTTGCTGTTCTAACTAATTCGTCTTTGTGAACATTGGCTTTCTTTTCAGAATTAAGCAGAATAGTAACAGTAGCAGGTCCGCACGCCGACCACCCTCTGTAACTTCCGTATATTTGCGAAACAGCAGACGTCGAAAGTACCTTTGCACTTTTGACGGTCTTAACTTTTGATTTTTTCACAAGATATGTGCCGTAGTTATAATCTATTATTATGTAACCCTTATATTTTCCGCTTTCATAGCCTGTATAATACCCCGAAACACTCTGCCTCTTTACTTTCTTTTTCCTGTCAAAAAGGCTTGCATTACTAAGACTGTACAGCTTGGTCTGGTTTATCTCAAAATCCCTGATCTCAGAAAAATAGCTGTAATCTGTTCCGTAAGGCGTTTTGACTATGGCTCTGACACGAACTGAATATGTATTGCAGTTTTCAAGATTTTTTATTGTGAACTTTGTGGAAAAGGTTGTTTTAATCTTTTTCCACTTATTATTTTTAAAGAGAAAAACCTCGTACTTTTTTGCATCTTTCATCTTTTGCCACTTGATTATTGCGTTCAGCTTTTTAATCTTAACGCTCTTTAGCTTAACGCTTTGCCGTTTATAAGCTGCCGTTGTCGGTGCCGGAGCAGTTGTTGCTTTTGAAACGGTAATAGACGCAGCAGTCGGCTTCTCGGTCGCATCGGCTGCGGGAATATCAGTTTCAGACGTGTTATTTTCATTCGTTAAAGTAACATCGCTTATATCTGTCAGTTCTGTTTCAGCGGTAACCGCCGTAGTTGATTCTTCAGCAAATACTGAATTTCCGCTTGATAAAAGAAAAACAAAAAAAGCAATTCCTGTAAAAGCAAACAAATAAATTGAAATTTTCTTTATAAAGGTCATAATAACCTCCAATATACACTATAATGTTATTACATAAGATCATTCGACTTTTTAATCAACACGTTAAACATTATACACTATATATACAGATTTTTCAACAAATTCTATGTGGCAATACCTGCAAACTGATTTTGATATAAATTGTAATAACAGCCTTTTTTCTCAAGAAGCTCCTCGTGATTTCCCTGCTCCACAACTCTTCCGTCGTCGATAACTATTATTTTATCTGCGTCTATTATGGTAGAAAGCCTGTGCGCAATTATAAGACTTGTTCGGTTTTTCATCAAAGCAACCATAGCCGATTGTATGTGCATTTCTGTTCTAGTATCAACTGATGAGGTCGCCTCATCGAGAATTAAAATTTTAGGGTCGGCAAGAACCGCACGGGCAATAGCTATAAGCTGTCTCTGACCCTGAGAGAGATTTGAACCGCTTTCAGATAATACAGTGTCGTATCCATCCGGAAGCCTGTTTATAAATCTGTCTGCATTTGCAGTTTTTGCAGCGTTTTCTATTTCAGATAGTTCTGCCTGAGGCTTTGCATAAGCAATGTTAGAGCGAATAGTATCTGAGAATAAAACAGTGTCCTGCAAAACGATACCTATAGTCTCACGGAGCTTATCCTTAGAAATATCTCTTATGTTTACGCCGTCTATCTCTATCTCACCAGAATCAATATCATAAAACCTAGTGAGAAGATTTACAACTGTAGTCTTGCCCGAGCCCGTTGCCCCGACAATTGCAATTTTCTGTCCGCTCTTTATTTCAAGACTAAATTTCTTTAAAACAGGCTTATCAGGTACATAGCTGAAGTTAATATTCTTAAAGCTGATATTCCCTGAAACTTTTTCGGGAATAAAATCACAATTGTTTTGCTTACCGTCCTTTTCGGAAGTTTCATCCATAACGGTAAAAATTCTTTCGCCTCCGGCAACGGCTGTTTGTATCTGTGCATACTGGTTCGCAATTTCATTAATTGGTCTTGAAAACTGCTTTGAGTAGAGAATAAACGCCTGAATAGTTCCTATAGTTATAAAGCCCTTTAACGCAAAATAGCCCCCGAAGCCTGCTATAAGAACAAATCCTATGTTTGAAACAATATTCATAAGAGGACCCATTGAGCCTCCGCAAATCTGTGCCTTAACACCAGTCTTTCTCAGGCTGTCGCTCATTTTATTAAATTCATCTATAGCGTCCTTTTCTTTAGAATACGATACGACCGTTTTATATCCAACGACCATTTCTTCAATATGACCGTCCAGCTTGCCGAGCAAAATCTGCTGACGTGTAAAATACTTCCTCATAAATTTTGTCATTATCGACGTAAATAAAACGGTCAGAATAATTGTCGATATACTTATTAAGGTCAGCACAGGCGAATAGTAAAGCATTATTATAAGCGAGCCTATTATAGTCAGCACTCCCGAAAACAGCGAGCCTATCGACTGCGAAATGCAGTTTGATATGTTCTCGACATCGTTGGTCATTCTGCTCATCAAATCGCCGTGATTATGAGTATCTATGTATCTTATCGGTAGAGTTACTATCTTTCTGAACAGATCGGTTCTCATAATTTTTACGGTAGTTTGCGACAGTTTTGCTGAAAACCAACCCTGAAAATAACTTATCAGCGATGTCAAAACATAAACGAAGCCCAGAATAATCAGGTATTTAACTAAGTTTTTATAATCAACACCGCTTGTCAGACCGATAGTGTCTATCGCCTTTTGCTGAAGCGACGGGGCAATTAAATTCAAAATTGTAATAGCAAGCATAACTGCCAAAAGTATAAAGAAAATATATTTGTTTTTGCCCATATAAGAAAGTATACGCTTTAGTGTTCCTAAAACATCCTTTGGCTTTTCATGAACTAATACAGGACCTCTCGGACCCTTGCCCATTGGTCTCGGCGGTCCGCCTGCAGGAGTGGGCTGCTTTCTCTGTTGTTCTGCCATTAAAGATCACCCTCCCCGCTGTTTTTCATCTGAGAATTGTAAATATCTCTGTATACCTCGCTTGTTTTCAAAAGCTCCTCGTGTGTTCCCAATGCACAAAGACTTCCATGCTCTAATACCGCAATTCTGTCGCAGTTCATAACTGACGCTATTCTCTGTGCAATTTTTATAACAGTAATGTCCTTTAAGTTTTCGTCCAAAGCCCTTTGAAGTCTTGATTCAGTTCCCAAATCAAGAGCAGATGTACTGTCATCAAAAATTAATATCTCAGGCTTTTTCAAAATAGACCTTGCTATAGACAGACGCTGCTTCTGACCACCTGAAAGAGACGCTCCCTTTTCTGCTATGTAACCGTCATACCCCGCAGGCATTAATGAAACAAACTCATCAGCCTGTGCAATCTTTGCCGCTTTTTCTATGTCAGTTTTTGAAGCGTATTTGTCTCCCCAAGCAATATTATCATACACAGTACCTGAAAACAGCTCGCTTTTCTGAAGCACCATACCAATCTTTTTCCTCAGACAATCTAAATCATATTCCTTGACATTTACCCCGTCGACCAGAACTTCTCCCTCGTCTGCATCGTAAAATCTGGGTATCAGGTTTATAAGTGAAGACTTGCCCGAGCCAGTTGCTCCCAGAACCGCAAAATTTTCTCCAGCTTTTATATCCACAGACAGATTTTTAATAACAGGATCTCCGTTAGTGCCAGGATACTTAAAGCTCACATTTTTAAAGCTGACTGCTCCGCCTTTATCGTTATCAGAAACATAGCTTCCCGATTTTATTACAGGCTCAATATAAAGAACCTCACATATTCTTTTTCCCGATGCGTGAGCTCTTGATATTGACTGGAACATCATACTTATCATCATAATTCCCATCAGTATCTGATTTATATATGTAAGCGCCGCCATTATCTGACCGACTTTCATTTCGCCTGCCTCGACTTGAAAGCCTCCAATAAGAATAATCGCAATAACAGAAAGGTTCATCACTATCATCAGCAAAGGATTCAAAATAGACATTATCTTCTGAACCTTCAAATTGGTCTGCATAAGGTCTACATTTGCCTTATCAAATCTCTCAGCTTCATGCTCTTCACGGACAAATGCCTTTACAACTCTCGCTCCTGCCACATTCTCCTGCACGACCGAATTGACTTTATCCAGCTTTTTCTGAACAATGCTGTATATCGGCGTAGCTTTCTTAATTAGTATCATAATCAAGACCATTTCAACAGGAAGCGCACATACCAAAACCAAACCGAAATTAATATCAAGAGACAGCATCATTATAATTCCGCCGACAAATAAAATACTATCCCGAACTAACATTCTAAGAGCGAAATCTACAAACTGCTGAACTTGAGTTATATCATTTGTAAGTCTTGTAACCAGCGAACCCGTTGTAAACTTATCAGTCTGCTCAAAGGAAAGTCTCATAACCTTTTTGAAAGTATCGTTTCTCAAATCCCTGGCAAAGCCCTGAGAAGCCATTCCGGAAAATGCTGCCGAACCCACTCCGCACATTCCGCCGAAGCATATCAACAGCATCATAATTATCCCGGTATGAATAATAAGCTCCATATTTCCGCCTACAACGCCCTCGTCAACTATTTTCGCCATTAGTCTCGGCTGCGACAAGTCGACCAACACCTCGCCTACCATAGACAAAGGCGTAAGCAGAGTAAACAGCCAATATGGCTTTAAGTATTTAGCCAATTTCATTTCTATATCATTTCTCCTTATCCCCATTAACTGCTCTTTATAAATTTTATCACATATATTTTAAAAAGGTCAAGAGCTTATAATTAAAAGGGTAACTTTTTTAATAGTTACCCTTATATCTCTATTCTTATTTTAATCAAAAATATGCGTAAAATCAAAGGTAGCAAAATAATCATCAGGCGTTTCTGCTCTACGCAAAAGCTCTGTACTTCCGTCCTCTTTCAAAAGTATCTCCGCCGAACGCAGCTTTCCGTTATAATTATACCCCATAGAAAAGCCGTGAGCTCCTGTATCGTGAATACAAATATAATCTCCTATATCAATCTTAGGCAGCATTCTGTCGACCGCAAACTTATCATTATTTTCGCACAGTCCGCCTGTTATGTCGTACTTATGATCGCAAGGCTTGTTTTCTTTACCCAAAACCGTGATATGATGATATGCCCCGTATATCGCAGGACGCATAAGGTTTGCTGCACAGGCGTCAAGACCAATATAGTTTTTATAAATATTCTTTTCGCGAACAGCCTTTGCTATTAGATGACCGTAAGGCGCCAGCATAAATCTGCCAAGCTCAGTGTAAATCGCAACATCGTCCATTCCGGCTGGGACCAATACCTCCTCATAAGCTTTTCTCACGCCCTCGCCTATTAACTCAATATCGTTTTCAGGCTCGTCGGGACGGTATGGAACGCCTATTCCACCTGAGAGATTTATAAACTTGATCTTAGCTCCCGTCTTTTCGTGAAGCTCAACAGCAAGCTCGAACAATATTCTTGCAAGCTCAGGGTAATACTCATTAGATATTGTATTAGACGCCAAAAAAGAATGTATTCCGAACTCCTCCGCACCCTTCTTCATAAGGACTTTATACGCCTCTATCATCTGCTCCTTTGTCATTCCATACTTAGCGTCGCCCGGATTATCCATTATCTGATTTGCTATGGCAAACTTTCCGCCCGGATTGTAACGGCAGCATATCGTTTTAGGTATTCCGCAGAGCTTGTCAAGCACCTCAATATGAGTAAAATCGTCAAGATTGATATTCGCATTCAGCTTTCTTGCCAAAAGAAAATCCTCATCAGGGGTCACGTTCGACGAGAACATTATATCAGAGCCTATAAAGCCGCAAGCCTCGCTCATCATAAGCTCGGTAAGCGACGAGCAGTCAACTCCGCAGCCCTCCTCCTTTAGTATCTTTAATATTCCCGGAGTAGGGGTTGCCTTTACTGCAAAATACTCCTTATACCCCTTGTTCCACGAAAACGCCTTGTTCAAGCGTCTTGCATTTTCACGAATACCTTTCTCGTCATATATGTGAAAAGGAGTAGGGTATGTTTTAACTATCTCCTCGATCTTCTCCTTAGTAACAAACGGTTTTTTCATTTATACACCTCTTAATATTATAATTTCATCACTTTATCATAATAAAACATATAGACAGAATAACATTTTTTGACCGTTTTTGTCAAGGGGCAGAACGATAATGCAGAAGATTTTAATATTATGTACATAAATACACCTAGATGCATGACCGGATAGCCGGCAGAAGTGACCCCTGCACGCATTTCCGCCTTTAGGAAAGTTCCCAAAGGAGATTTTTTGATAATACTCCAATTAATTGAAAACTTGAAAATTTTTCTTGACAAATTTTTCATTCTGTGCTATAGTGAAATTACACAAAAGTATTTGTGAAATATTAAAAATAAATGGAGGATAGTTATGAAAACTTATAAGAAAATTATTTCACTAATTGTAACATTATCATTATTCACAACACTTTCTGTTGGTACATATGGTAATAGTGTAACAGCTCTTGAATTAACAAAGCAAAAAAAGATTTCAAGTGTATTGCTTAAAGAAATGGACGGCCTAAAAAGGAATGAAACGGTTCCGATTTATGTTGAATTTGAGGACATAGGCAAAGATTTTATCGAGCAAAAGGTTGATGAACAAACGGGTATGACCTTGACGCAAATTGAACAATTAGAGGATAAATATCTTAATTCAGAAGAATTAAAAAATGCGTCAAACGAAGAATTAGATACTCTATTGCCAAAGTATTTTAAGGAAACAGAGAGCAAGAGAGAGTATATTCAAAGTTTAGTCAATAATCGAATAATGACTGAACGTAGCATTGCAAAAAAGCTGTATGACAAACAAAATGAAGAATATGTTGAACAAATAGGTATAGATAAAACTGATATTGAATTTGTCAGCAGTTATTCACCTATGGTAATTACTGAATGTACAGAGAATGAAATTGATGATATTGTTGTACAAAGTAAAGTAAAAAGTATTGATATTCACGAAGATGTTCAAATTGTTCCAGAAGAAAACCAGATAAGTGAAACAGAAGCAGAAACAACAGCAACATCTGCATCTTCTTACACCACTGCGTGGAAATCTGCAATAAGTGCTGATATAACAACAAATACTATTGGCATAAAAGGTGATGGAGTTACCGTTGGTGTTTTAGATAAGTATACGGTTAATGCAAGTCATTCGGATTTAGTAGATACGAATATTACAGTGCTTGATAAACCAAACTATGCTATTGCTCACGGTACAAAAGTAACTAGAATTTTAGCCGGAAGTAATGGTGTAGTGCCTGAAGCTAAAATTTATACGACTTCTACTAATTCTACACCAACTACACCAGAGGCGGAAATTGAAAGGCTAATTAATAGTGGAGTTTCATTAATAAATATAAGTTTAGCGTTTGGTGAACGAAATAATGATTATTATAATCAATTTGAAAAATGGATAGATCATGTTAGTTATAAACATGATGTACTAATAGTTATTTCAGCTGGTAATGTAAGTACACTTGGAAATAATATTGTTGGTGGAGGCGCATTGTCATACAATTCACTTACTGTTGGTGGTATTAATACAATGAAACCTGAAACTTCATCCGATGATGTATTTCATACCGATACATGTTATGCAAATGGAGACACTTTAGGCTGTGCAAAGCCTGATTGTGAAGCAGCATTTAATGATGTTCTTAAAGAAGATTGGAATGGCACTAGTTTTGCAGCACCCGCCGTTACAGGTGTTTGCGCTCAAGTTCTTCAAACAAAACCTAGCTTATCATTTCGTAATTTTATAACAAAAGCTATAATTATGGCTTCTTGTGATAGAAAAGGCACAGAAAGCTATGCAAACGGATTAACTTCAAAGGAAGGTTCAGGAGTAGTAAATGCACAAAAGGCTGTTATAATTGCAAGTACCAATAGATATGAATATCAAATTAAATTTCCTTATGCTTATACTTTAGATGAAAATATTGATTATGTAAAAAGAGGAAGTCCTTCAAAATTAGTAGTGTGTTGGGAGATACATTCATCACCTACTGATCTTGAACATTTGAGTGGTTCAGCAAGTTCACGTGGTTGTTACAATTATGATTTAAGTGTTTATTCATCAAAAGGTACGCTTTTAAAAGAGAGCAATATTGCTAATAGTTCAGCTGAAGCAGTTGTTTTTAATTCAGAAAATGATACGCTTGAAGTAAATTGTCATAATTACTATGATGGTGCACCTGATACTGATTATGAATTTGGCATAGCTTGGTATTAATTAAGGGGGAATTTATATGAAAAAGATTATGAACATAATGTTATTGTTGGTTATGTTAGTCATATTTATTATGTCTCTGGCAATGGTTTCAACGGCAGAGGGAAAGGCTATCAGTTATAAAAGCACGAGAAATAGTGTTATGCCATCAAAATATTCTTATTTAGTTAATAATTTTATTGAGCAAAATGAAAAATATGATTCTAAAAATTTTTATTTCGTATTAGACAATTACGACATATATAAATATCTTGGTTTTAGTGATAAAAGTAAAAGTTTTTTTGATGATAATCTGCTGATTATAAATAGGATTATGAGTGGGGGATCCGTATATAAAACTTACATAAACAAAGGTATTACAATAAATGATGGTATACTAAATGTTTCATATAATCGTACTTTAGAATTTCCAGCCACAAATGATGTTAAAATCTTTACTGATATTATAGAATTAAAAAAATCCGATGTTAAAGGTGTGGATCTGACAAAAGAATTAGTTACTACACAAACAGTGCATATGACTTCAAGACCTGAGGATACGCAGTCTCCGGATACATATAATACAGAGCAACTTGTATATATTGATGCTGAAAAATTAATTCAGAAGCCTGATAAGGTTGAAAAGGTTAAGGTTAAATCAGTAAAGAAAAAACAACTAAAAGTATCTTGGAAAAAAATAAACGGAGTAAAATATGAAGTAAAATATTCTTTAAAGAAAGGCATGAAAAATGCAAAGGTAAAAAAGAATATCAAGAAAAATAAGATAACTCTTAAAAGGCTGAAATCAGGCAAGAAGTATTATATCAAAGTAAGAGCGTATCAAAAGATAGGAAATAAAACCTACACAGGAAAATGGTCAAAGAAGGTTTCAAAAAAAGTTAAATAGACGGCGAGGCAACGGTGACGTTGCATCCGATACCGCCTTTGGAAGGTCGTCAAATAAAACATAGAAAACGGCGGGCTGAAATTCGTAAAATACAAAAGCGTTCAGGTCAATAAAATGACTTGGACGCTTTTTCTTGCCTTTTGCAATTATCCATTGTAAATTATCAATTATTAATTGATTATAATTTAAACACATTTTACAAACTTATCAAAGGCAGAGAGCCACCGCCGGCTCGGCGGTTAGCCCTGCTCTCTGCTTCTAATTGCTATAGATCTTGCAAATCAGCATCAGGAATATCGTTTTCAAGATTATCTCTTGCAAGATCAGTATCTATCACAGGATAAACATTAGAAATCGGCTTATCTCCGCTGTGCTTGTGCGGTGTGGAATGATACACCTTTTGTGCAGGTGCACTTGTTCCCGGTATAATCGGACGAGCTTTTTCCTTACCGCTTTTAGCCTTTCCCTGAATTTCAGGAACTGCCGCCTGCTCATTAAGCGGACGTGTGTGCGTTATGTCAGGACGCTTCATACCTTTCTTTGCCATAATATAACTACCCCAATTAAAGGGTTTACCTCCCTCTTGATCTTAGATAAAAAATTCACCTATCAGCATTAGTTTGCCCAATAGGTGAAATTTATATCCGTATTATATATAAAAAAATTACAAAAAATCAATCATACAAGCAGTCGAAGTTTTCAAATTCAGCTTTGCCGTTTATGGCATAAAGAGCCATAATTACACCTGTAAAGCCCTCTGCTACCTCGCTGGAAAGATATTTCGGATCACCCCAGCCGAGCTTAACTTCCTTACCCTCGTCAATAACAATAAAGTCATAGCAGTAATTGTTTGCACGAACAATCAGCTTTGCACTGCCGCATTTAAGACTAACTCTGTTTTGGACATGCTTTATTCCACCGATATTGAGTTTCAGCACAGCATCATAACCGTTTTCAGCCCTGCTAATTGCAATATCGTAATGCTCATTCTCGGTCATATATAAGGTTATACCGCCCTCGCCGTTTTGAACATTAACATTGCAGGAAAGAGTGAAATTAAAATCCTTTTGTCTTATTCCAATAAATGTCGGCGAATCTACCTCATCAAGCGTAATACTTGTGCCGTTTAAGGTCAATTTACTATCCGATAACTTATAATTTTCCTCATTAGGGTGGCGGAGATAACACCAGTCTATATTCCATTTAGTATTTTCGAATGTATAGTGTTTCTTTTCCTGCTGAACAAAGTCGCCTTGAATTTCATAACTTTCGTCGGTTGTGCCGTCGTTTCCGGCAGTGAACCAGTCGTTTTCATCAAATTTAACAGGTGTTAAAAAAACTTCTCTTCCAAGTTGATGATACGGCCGCCATAAATCCATCTGACGAAATCCTAGACTTAGAATGTGCCAGCCGCCAAACTTATCTTTTATCAAATCACCGTGCCCGATACCCTGAATTATAAAAGGTGCTTTATTGCGGTTTGTGAGAACAGGATTATGCGGATAGTTTTCAAATTCGCCCCAAATGCTTTCCGCTCTAGCGTATGTAATCATATGACCGTACTCTGTTCCGCCTTCGGCAGCCATAAGATAGTATTTCCCTTTAATTTTATACATATGAGGGCTTTCGAGAAAGCGTCCGCCGGAGCCCTGCCAGATAGATTTACTGTGAGTGAGCTTCTCTCCTGTTTCAATATTTATTTCGCACTGAACAACTCCTCCGACGCCGTAATCGTCAGTTCCGTTGCTTATAAAATACGCTTTACCGTTTTCAAAATACAGAGACGGGTCAATACCTCCCTGATCCACATAAATAGGTTCAGACCACTCACCATAAATATCATCGGTGTAAACATAAAAATTCTGATGTGTGGTATCGTTGGTCGTTACCATATAAAATCTGCCGTTGCTGTATCTAATAGTCGGAGCAAAAACCCCTCCCGAGCTGTTTATTTTCTCAAGCATCACCTGACTTTTACGAGTCAAAACGTGACCTATCTGCGTCCAGTTCACAAGATTTTCGCTTTCAAACAGCGGTACTCCCGGAAAATACTGAAACGAACTGCACACCATATAGAATTTACCATTTGCAAAACAAACGCTAGGGTCGGGATAGAAGCCCTTAACAACAGGGTTTGTATATTTCATAAATGCCTCCTATATATCGGTTTATAAATTACTTATCCTTATCTTTTTCCCAAGTGTTCACCCACTTGATAAAGTCAATAATCAGAATTAACACCAAAATCAATCCGAATGCAAAAATACAAACATTTATTGCTATTACCTCTTTGATACTTGTTGATACAAAATATTTTTATGCAAATGTTGATATTTCAACTGTGCTGTCATCATTTGCAGGCAAATCAGAAACATATTCATCATATTTCTGCTCTGCGATTTCATATGTATGGCTCAAATTATTAAATCCAATGCAAATACATACAATTGATACTACAATTAAAATGATTTTTGATAAAGCCTTCATAATTATCACCTTTCTGCACTATTAAAAATAATTATCAATAGTATATAAATACATTTTTTATATAAATTATATTCAACTTAAATTTTTGTGTCTAATGTTATATTATCAATTTATTATTTAAAATTCATTTACTACATTAGAAGTTTTAATTAACCCATTCCACAAATTTAATTGATTATTATATGCTATATTTTCAATGTCGTTTTTTCAATATCTATATATAAATAATCTCCTATCCTTTTCTTTTTTATAGTATCTATTGCTAAATTAGATTCATCAACTCCAATCCATTTTCTATTCAAATTGAATGCTGCATTTAATGTTGTACCACTTCCTGCAAAACAATCCATAATAATACTGTCTTCAGTGGATGATTGCTTAATGATCTGTTCTAAAAGCAACTCATTTTTTTCTGTAGGATAGATTGGCTTTTGCGGATCTTTAAATTTCCATATGTCTTGTATTTTCTTTCCTTCATGTTCATCTGCATATTTAATTATTCTAGGATTTCCTTTTGATGACCATTCAATTCTACCTTCGTTATCCAATTTGTCAAATTCTTTTGGATCTTTTCTCCAATGTCTTCCTTTAGGAACAGACATATTTCTCCATGGCTGTCCTGTTACTCCTTTAGTTTCCCCCGGTGCGTGCAAAGGAATTGTTGTATATTTTCTACCATTATCATCTGTTTTCTTAAACCTTTTATTTATTTCTTCTTTATCTAATGGAATTTTAATATCATTCCAAATGTTTTTATCGTATTGTTTCGCATAAAATAATATTGAATCTTTTTCATTTCCATACGCTTTTCTATAAAAATTTTTGGGATTTGATTTTATTCTGGCTATATCATTTTTAAAATTTTGTTCTCCAAAAATTTCATCCATTATAATCTTTATATAATGACCTATTTTATAATCAATATGAAAATATATTGAGCCTCTATCTGATAATAATTCGTACATCAAAATTAGTCTTTCTCGTATAAATTCCAAATATTGTTCCATTGTCATCTTATCAGAATATGCAATTTTACCACTTTTTGAATAACTGATTGAGTTAGCCCTTTCGGTATCCATTATAAAATCTTGATTTGTATTAAAAGGTGGATCAATATATATTAAGTCAATTTTCCCTTTATATTTCTTTTGTAATAATGATAAGACTTTTATATTATCCCCTTTAAATAAAATCGATTTGTCATTTTCAACATTTAATGAATATTGTGAACACATTTTTTCAGCATCATTTATAACATCTTTTCTATTTTTTTTACCTTCAAACACTAACTCCATATATTTTCTCCCAAATGTTAAATTGAATATAGATACTCCCTTAACACTAGTGAAGACATTATTAATTGATCTGGATGTTCTTCTAAGTATCTATACATTTTATTGTTTCCTTTTATATAAAGTACACCATCTAAAATTGAAATTGGTATTACGTCATTTTCTACTAATTTATTTTCTATAGGTGCACTCATTGTACTAACTGCATCATCAAATTGAGCATTTTGATGTCCTCCAAAGTCAGATAAAAATTTTGCTTCTGCAAAAATATACTTATTATTAAATTTAGCAATAAAGTCAATCCCTTTTTCTCTATTATATCCTAAATATGTATGAGCAAATTTTTCCATTTCCATATCTGATGAATTAAAAACGCAATTTGAATTAGAGTTTAAAAAATCCTCCTGATTTTTTATAACTTCTACACCAATCATTCCTTTATCTATCCACTGTTTAAACATAGGACCAATTTGTCTATTAGTTTCTTTAGGTTGTGTACATTTTTCTATAATTTCATCAAAACCCATTTGATAAAGATTACCAGCTAATCTATTAATAGTTTCTGGATTCCTATTAATAGCAGATAAATCTCTTTTTAAAAAAGCGACATAAGAATCTTTTATTGGGAACAATTCTAATGAAAGTAATTGCTTTATTAATTCAATGTTATTCTTAGAATCATATGCAAGTTTTATATTCTTTTCTTTTTCTTTAGATATTTCTCGCCTTAAATTTGGCGAAATAGGATAAACTTTATATAATTCATCTAAATAATTTCTTTGTGAAGCAAATTCTTCACTTATTTTAGTCCAGTAGTTCATATTATACCCCCTAAATTTTTAAACTTATTTTATCTTATATCATATTGTTTTTTCTTTTTTGACTTTATCATTAGTATATAAATATAATTCCATAAGATTTTCCCTTTTATTAGTTCAAGTCTACTTCTATTTCCATAATTATTTTACTACTATGACAGTTAAATGTCAATTTATTATCGTATAAAAAATCCACGCACTATATCAGTACGTGGAGCAGACATGCAATGTTACGATGTTGTAAATTCTTAGCAAATAAGATGTAAATACTAACGCGAGATATAAAAAATTCACGTTCCACAAAATGTGAAACGCGAACAGGCTCCGGCAACTTGCCGGTGGCTGGGGTAGAAGAAACTAACATAATTGCAATTAATTTGAATTTATATTTGTTGGTTTTAAGCCTATAAATCTTGCTCTTTTTATTAATTTTTTATTTCATATAAATGTATAACACATAAAATAAATCACAGTTGCAGTACTTATTGCAATACAAGCCCTGACTTGACAAAATAGTCGTAACTTTGATCTACATTCTGCCTTTCATACTCTGCAAAAACATCACAATAAGTGTTTAATGTAGTACTTATATCTGTATGTCCTAGTATTTTTTGTAGAACTGTTGCAGGCATTCCGCTTTCTATACATCTAGTTGCATAAGTATGCCTTAACATATGTTGATTTACGTTCCAGCCTTTTCCGATGTCATGTTTTTGGCAAAACCTTTTAAATTCACTGTTGACTTGAACTGTTGATATTAGTTTACCACGTTTATCTAAAAAAATCAAGTTGTTTTCGTTTTCCTTTGCTTCTTTTAGAGCAGCTTCAATAATCCTTTTGGCTATGTCATTGAGCATTATTGTTCTTTGTCCGGCTTTGGTCTTAGCCGTCTTACCTAAGATCGGACGTCCTTTTTCTCCTCGTGCTATGGTACGCTTAATTTCTAACCTATTATTATCTAAATCAATACAATCAATAGTTAAGGCGTTTATCTCGCCCATTCTCATTCCTGTATACATACTAAGTAACAACTGATTTTTATATAAAACCTTTTCTGTACTTAATACCTTTATTAACTCTTTCTGCTCGTCTATTGTAAACGCTTCTACCTTTTTATCCGGCTTATCAGATTTGGGTAGCTTTGCATATTCTGCAACATTCACATTGATTATTCGCAACCGTATAGCTTCTTTCAGTGTGGACTTTAAAATTCCGCTTAGCTTCCCTATTACAGAATTTGAATAGTTTGTAATTGATTTATAAAACTCTAGCACGTCTTGCTCAGTAAGCCTTTGAATAGGTATATTTGAAATATTATGCTTTTTATATATCTTAATTGTCTCTTTTTTTCGGTAATATGTTGACTCTGATATTTCGTTTAAATCATAGCTCTGTTGGGCAAGTTGCTCCATTAGCTCAACTAGTGTAATGCTATTCTTGTTCGGTACTTCCCTACCGCCAAGCTCTGACTTGTATTCCTCAATCTTGGTTTTGACTTCTTTTCTTGTTTTTCCATACTTAGTTACTCTTTTTGGCTTGCCGTTATCCTGAACGCCTAAAGTTATCTGTCCTACCCACAGTTTTTTAGTTTCATTATAGAAAAAAGTGCCGTCTCCGTTAGCCCTGCTTTTCGTCTTTCCCATTATTTTTTCTCCTATCTTGACATACAAAAAATGTTATGCTAAAATAAAAGGGCATAATTAGCCCTTTATATTCACGGGGGGTTAATTAGTCACTTCCTGCCTCTGTTGAGTGCCAGCTCAGCAGGGGCGTTTTATTATTTTTTTATATTTATCTAAAACATACTCCGCATAAGGAATAGCCATTACGCAAAGCCCAATCTAAATCATCAGTCGTCGGATATTGACTTTCGTACTTAAATGTTCTGCAGCCACTTATATGCACTTTCATAGAATCCGAATTTAATACATAAGTGAAACCATATGGTATAGCTGAAGTAGTATGACTTACCTTTTTAGTCGTTTTCTTTGTCTTTACTAATGCCTTTGTCTTTACTGATTTAACTTTACTCCACGGACCATATAACCTTTTCTTATTATCGTAAACATTTTTATATGTTGCATACGCTCTAACTCTTATGTAATATTTCGTTCCGCTTTTTAGATTTTTAATTGTTAATTTTTTTGTTTTATTTATATAAAACCACCCTTGCGGTGAAATTTTTTTCAATACTTTATTTTTAAATCGTTTATTTTTAGAAATCTGAACCTGATACCCATTAGCTTTTTTTATCCTCTTCCATGCTACAGTAATTTTATTATTGGTTTTACTTTTAACTTTAAGCTTTTTGATTTTTGCTTTTTCCATAGCTTTTTTCGCAGACATCTGTAAAGCTGATTTAGGCATGTCTGAAACGTTTACGGAATAACTTATGTTCGTATTTGAAAAAGATTCTATGCCCAAATAATATGTTCCTATGGGCAAAAATTTATCAATATATCCTGTACCGTCAGTAGTAGTATTAATTTTAAGATGATTTAAGTTAAATGAATAGGCACTTGGATTTTTAAATTCAGATAAGATATTGTAAGTTTCTAAAGAATGTTTAGATATATAAGTATAATCCTTATAGTGTGTTATTATATCGTCCGATTCAAATAAATAGAAACCGCTATAATTATCATTTAATTTTTTGTAATTACCGATATAGATTCTGACTTTTTGTGCGGTTGGAATTGAAAACACATAATAATATTCATTATTTCCATTAGGCTCTATTGTACCCTTGCATGTTTGCCCAAGTGATATATATGTTTTTTTAGTGTATAGGTTTTGTACAGTTTCCAGTGCACTCGAAGGACTAGCAGTAAAACTAAGCATCATGACGAGTAAAATTATAATGTTAATTAGTCTTTTTTTCATATTGAACTTCCTCCTGTTGACATTATTTTGAAAATGTCATATAATATTTTTGTCAAAATATAGTATAGAGGAAACTCTATGCTTTCCATTATTCCCTTATCCCTGCCAGTATTTGCAGTACTGGCAGGGAATTTTATTATATTTAAAAATCGTCGTCAGTTTCAGGCGCATTTATGAGACTATCAATCTGTTCCTGTGTAATTTGAATATAGCCATCTTGCTCTTTGTTATTTTCACTACGAGCAGCTTTATATACAGTAACTAACTTATTTTTTTTTAAATTTTGTTTGTCATTTTCAATATCTAACAACTTATCAATCACTTGCTGTAACTCAGGTTTATTTCTGTAGGACAATACAAGCTGTATTTCGTGAGGCGATATTTCTAACTTACCTAAAGTATTAACTTTATTAGCTTGTTTATCATCATCTTCCCAGCCCATAAGAAACGATGGTGTTACTCCAAGAATTTTTGCAAACTGAACAATACTACTTCTTGGAATGTCCCTACCATCAACTTCTATCTTATTAATTGATGAGCGTGATTTATATCCTAACAATTTTGCTAGTTCAGATTGTGAATATCCTTTTTTTAATCTTGCTTCTCTAATTCTTTCACCAACCGTCATTTGTTAACACCTTCCATTTCATAATTATACAACATGTTGTCATAAATGTCAACAAAAATTTACGCAAGTAAAATATTTTTGTCATTGTAGACAAAAAAGACTACAAAAATTTGTGCAATATTTTCGTAAAATAATGTTGACAAATTTGCCTACAAGTTGTAAAATAAAAACACGGTAGATAAATTTGGATATACCAACAGGAGGTGATAAAATGAATGCTACATTGTTATTAGATAAAATTAATTCTAGCAACATATCTAAAAGTGATATTGCCGAGTTGCTTGGATTAACAAGACAAGGATTGTATAACAAGTTGTCTGGAAAAAAAGACTTTAAAGCATCTGAAGTTAAGAAGCTTGCTGATATTCTTCATCTTACAAGTGAAGAAAGAGACAATATTTTTTTTGCCGACTATGTAGACATTTAAGTCTACATTAAAAACAAGAAAAAACATCCAAAGAGTCATTTTGAATGTTCTTTCCCCAAATTTATTTACCTGAAACTTGTTGCAGAGATTTTTATACAACATCATTACGCTTTTTTTACGAGGTCAGCACCTCTGGATATCAATATAAAAATCTCACAGCCAATGACTCTAGCTGTTTCTATCACAAGCCGTCTCACTTAGGCTGTTTTAGTTCAGCACTTAACAATGCCCTTATGCATTGACAATATAAACACACCATATAGATGTGTTTATATTTCAGGAACAGGCAAAATCAAAAGTTTGGTCAATATAAAGACCTCCTTTTTTAGAAATTGCCATAAGGCATATACAATGTATCACATTATGCTAACTTTTGTCAATATTTTTTTACATTAATAGAAAAGAGGTGTGAAAAATTATAACCACAATTCTTTCAACTATTATCTTTTTTGTCCTTTTCAGTATCGCAGAACGGAAAGGCAAGAAAACAAATAAGCGAGGAGGTGATAAAAATGAGAATAGGAATTGAGCCAGATTACGATTTAGACAAGGAACTTGAAAAGTTTAAAGAACTATTGACCTTGCAAAAGCAACTTTCCGAGAACACTAAGTTGTTGAGGTTTATCGGTATTCGTGAAATGGCAGAATTAACAGGCTGGAGCTTACCTACTGTTCAAAATCTTTACAATAGACCTGACTTTCCTAGCTGTGATTTTGGCAAAGAGAAAGTGGCTGAGATAAGTGCAGTTATTAAGTATTTCAGTGTACCACGTAGAAAAATAAGTTAAGGAGGAACACCAAATGCCAACACTGACAGCAATAGTGATGATAGGTTTAGTAGTATTAATCTTCTACAGCATAATAATGACATTGAAAGTATTCTTTCCAAAGACATTAATACGCTGGGCAGATTATTTCGCAAATAAAAAGCAAAGAAAGTTCGGAATATTCACCGTTGATCAAAAACATCTCGAACGATTCATTAATTATGGTTTCAAAACCGTTCATATTTTTAAGAATTACTATCTAATCAGAAACTACTCAATATTATGCAAAAGAAAACGCTTTTCACTGTACCGTCTTATAAAACTAAAGTAAGCAAGTTAGAGAACAACAAGTTTGTAGAAGCAGATAAGGAGGAACACCATGACTGACAAAACAAAGATGGTATTAGGAGTGATATGCTTTTTTGCTTTGTTAATAGTAGCAGGAATAACAAGAAGCACATTTTTGATGTGTATGGTAATAGCAATAATATCATACTTTACAGGAGCATTACTGCAAGAGCCATACGAAGTTATTACGGTTAAGTCGAAAGAGCAAAAGAGCATAGAAGTAAAAGGAATGGAGGTAGAGAAATGAATAATCAGTTAGTAAAATTAGACGCTACTTTGTATTTTGAAGTTAAGGATAATGAGATGTTCGGCGGTGAAGGCTCAATCGGATATGTGAGTGCAGTATATAGCGGTTTAAGGCTTCCTGATGAACTGTTTGATAAGATTTTTGATAAATCCGATATACAAAATCAAATGGCTCGTGTTGCAAAAAAACTAGGAATCAATATTGAAGATGTCAAGTTGATTACTAAAGAAGAATATGACCGAGAAACTGCTAACGACGAATGAGAGGCTACTCAATGACATACCAAGAACAGTATCAGAGAAGTTTAAACGAGATAAACGAAGCAATGCAGAAATGCTTAAAAGAAAAACCGCCCTGCACGGAGACCGTACAAGGCAAGGAAATGGAGGAAAAGTCAAATGACAAACTACGAAAAAATAAAATCCTTGAGTCTTGATAAGATGGCAGAGTTCTTAGCAGATAGCTTTGAAGATAATCCTCGTCAAATTAAAGACTGGCTAGAAGAGCAATGTAGGCAATGTATCGAAGTAAGAACGAACTACAGAAATTTAAAGTCTTTAGAACTCGACGAGATGGCAAGAACTTTATTTAATACAGCTGGTGTAGATTGCAAAACAATGTGTCTTTTTTCTGATAAAAACGGATATTGCACATATGCGCCTTTTGATTGCATAGCCGCATTAAAAGACTGGCTAAAAGCAGAATCAGAAAGTGAGGAAGAGTAAATGACAGTAGAAGAAGCAATTAAAGAGTTGAGGCGACAGCGAAGTATGATGGGAGTGCCGGCAAGTACAGAAGCTATCCTAATGGCAATCTTAGCCCTAGAAAAAGAAAAAGAGCCCCAACCGGAACAAGCCGACAAGGACTCATCAAAGAATAACTCTATTGATAATGATAACACCAAATTAAAGGAATGTCAAGAGGTAATTAATGTGGCTGCTAGGATTTTAACAAGCTACGTTGGTTATCTTCCTGAGAAAGAACAGGAGTTATGGAAAATGGGCGGAGCACACGCTCTATTAAAAAAGGCGAATAAACTGTTTGAGGATGAAAAGAAATGAACTACCTAGTATCAGAAAAACAAAGAGAGTATGAAGCTGAGCTTATCGAAAGCGGAGAAGCTGCTCGATGTGAAGAATGCGGAGAAATATTTGAGGACATTCATAACGATTCAATATATGACAATGTAATTTGTTCAAGGTGTGCCGAAAATGAGGCAGAGGCAATAACAAAAACGATCCGCAGACTAGCATTAGAGAATGCAGCAAACAGCGATGAAAGACAAAGAGCAGCAACAGTGTTGAGCTTTATGATGAGTTTGAAAATGCGTATAAAGAAGCAATTTCAGAGCCTTTTAAAAATGCAGATGCTGAATTAAAAGAAAAAATAAGCGCTGTAGAAAATGAACTTCTGACAGTTAAAGCCGAAAAGGTTAAGGTGTATTTTGATGAGTATGCCCAAAGCAAGAGCGTTGACTTTGTAAGCCTTGATAAACTAGGCATAAAGGTTACACTGTCAGCAAGCCTGAAAAGCCTTAAGGATAAGGTAAAGGAAAGTATTGATAAAATATCAGACGACATAAAGCTGATAGAAACTCAGGAATATAGTGATGAAATGCTTTTCAAGTATAAAAAGAGCATGAATGTTTCGCAGGCTGTTACAGCAGTAACCGACCGGCACAAGGCTATAGAAGAACAAAAGGCAAAAACAGCCGAGTTTATCCACAAGTATTTTGCAAAGGGCAGAATGATAGCAATTGAAGGAAACATTCAGACAAGAAATTACGATGACAAAAACGGAGTAAAGCACTATGTAACTGAAGTTATTGTAGATAACGTATCATTTACAGGCGAGCCTAAACAGCAGGAAACACAGCAAACAGTTACCCAAGCACAAAACATCGGATCAGATAAGGATATTGACATAGATGATTTTGAGGTTGTAATTTCGGATGGAGAAGTTCCGTTTTAGAGACAAGACCGGCGAGCCGCCGGTGGCTCTTCCGCCTATTATTAATTGATTAAATGTATATCTATGTGCAACGGCGGATTAGTACATAAGTACAAGAGGCAAGATCGGCGAACCGGCAGTAAATTGTCACCGTTGTGTTGCACTCTTTCGTGCAACTTTATCCCTTATGGGAAGTAATAGTGAAATCTTTTTACAAAGGAGTGAGCAAGTGAAAAGCGGAATAGAATACTTTCCGCTTGATTGTCAGCTTGATGATAAGTTTGAATTGATTGAGGCAGAATTTGGACTGACAGGATTTGCGGTAGTCGTTAAGCTCTTGCAGAAGATATACGCAGGGCAAGGTTACTACTGTGAATGGACAAATGAGGTTGCATTGCTGTTCAGCAAAAAGATAGGCTTGGGTTGCAATGCCGTTTCTGAAATAGTGGAGGCTTCAATCAAAAGAGGTATATTTGACGGAAAACTTTATGAAAAGTACAAGATCCTGACATCAAAGGGTATTCAGGAAAGGTACTTGGAGGCAGTCAGCCGCCGTAAAAAAGTTGAAGTCAAAAAAGCATACCTCTTAATAAAGTGTGCCACAAATTACAAAAATGTTGACATTTTAAGCGAAAATGTATACATAAATCAAAAAAATGCTTACATTTCTGAACAAAGTAAAGTAGAGAAAAGTAAAGTAAAGGAAAGTAGAGTAGAGAGAGTAAAAGAGCCTTTCGGCTCTGCACGCTCGCCTAAACCGGTAAAGCATAAATACGGTGAATATAACAATGTTCTGCTAACTGATGAAGAAGTTGAAAAGCTCAAAAGCCAGATAAGCGATTATCAGGGATATATAGAAAGACTAAGCGGATATATTGAGAGCAAAGGAGCGAAATATAAATCTCACTATGCAACTATTCGCAACTGGTATAACCGTGATATGAAATCAGGCAAGGTCAAAGATAAGTCTGAACACTCTTACGACTTAGACGAGTTTGAAAACTTTACTATGAATCATATTCCAAAGATCGGAGGCAAAGGTCAATGAATAACAAGTGCATATTCAGAGGCAGGCTGCCTAGCTTAAACGAATACATATCAGCTTTAAACATAGACCGAAATTATGCTAACAGCTTTAAGCGAGATGTTGAGAGAGATCTTTTATGGTCAATTAAAAATTCACATATGAAGCCTACGGATAAGCCGTGTATTGCACACATAACCTTTCACGAAAAAAACAAACGCCGTGATATAGATAACATATACTCGGCTAACAAGTTCATATTAGACGCTTTAAGAAAAGCCGGAATAATTAAAAATGACAATCAGAAATACATAACTGATGTTAGAGACAGCTTTGTACGCGACAAGGAGAATTTTGTTGAGATCGTGCTGGAGGAGGTGTAGGAGTATTGGAATTAGAATACACGCAAACGGTATGCGTTTTTAAGACGAACGGCAAATGCTCAACTCTTAAAGAAACAAACTGTGTAAACTGCAAATTCGGAAAAACAAAACGTCAGTTTAATTCTGAAAATGATAAATCAATAAAGCGTAACAGAAAGCTAGGCAACTGTGAAAACTGCAAATATGTAAAAGAGCCTTGCAGACTTAGCACCGAGCAAAAGGTTAAAGTAGGAGAATTGAAATGCTTGAACTAAATAAACTCTACAATATGGATTGCATGGAAGGAATTTTAAATATAGGTGATAATACTGTTGATATTATCATGACAGATATTCCGTATAATATCAGTCAAAACAAAAAAATAGACCGTTCGTCAATTGATAATAGAAGATTGAAACGTGGTAAAAGGTCTAAAGAATTAAATTTTGATTTTGGTGGCTGGGATTTCTTTGCTGATAATAAAGATTATTTTGAGTTTATTAATCATGTATTTACTTTGGCATATAGCAAATTAAAGGAAAGCGGAAGTATGTATATGTGGTGTCCAAAAAACGAGGTGTCATTTATAGAATACATACTGAAAGACATAGGGTATCACGTAAGAAGCACACTTGTATGGTGTAAAACCAATCCTTGTCCACAAGTGTTCAAGGTTGGCTATATGTCAAGTACAGAGTTTTGCATATTTGCTACAAAAACAAGCGGTGCGAAACATTATTGGAACATTGAAAAAGGGCAAAAACACAGCTACTGGATTAAGCCAATTTGTCAAGGAAATGAAAGGACAGAACACCCTACTCAAAAACGTTTGGATATAGCAGTTGATATGATTACGCAAAGTGCTAAAAAAGATGATTTATTACTTGATATGTTCGTAGGCAGCGGTACATTTTTAGAAGCGGCTTATGAAGTAGGATTGAATTTTATAGGCTTTGAGAGAGACGAAAAATGGTTCAATGTTGCAAATGAGCGTATTCAATCTGTAATGGCTCAGACAAGATTGTTTTAGGAGGCATGGCATAATGAAAAAACAATACATATTCCCTTGTGTACTTATACTGCTTGACCTTTGTGCTGCCGGTGTATGTGCAATAAGCA
>CANQUM010000012.1 GCA_947627045.1 uncultured Clostridia bacterium | reverse complement strand
CTGAAATTTCTCCTTTCACAAAATTAGCCCCCTATTACACAAACAAAATCGGTAAAGGAGGCAAAAATCTACTTTTTAATTCTGATGATTGAATTTTTTGCAAAAACTTTATCACATTCTAATGATAGCTTCATCATTGCGTGGTTTGCAGTCTCTATCGCTTCATTCTTATCGTTATAAAGCTTATCAGCGGTAATTTTAACAGGCTCTTTACCGGGAGCTAAAATTTCAAGCTCGTCTCCCCTATTGAATTTATTCCGCTGTGTTGCATAAATTCTTCCGTCTCTGCACTCATCTACAATTGCAACAACATCATATTCTCTGATATATCCGCTGTTTTCATAATATTGAGTGTCTAATTGCTCATTTGGATGACCGAAAAAGAAGCCTGTGCAGTAGGCTCTGTGGCTTACTTTGTAAACTTCTTCTTTTATCCACGAAGGCAATTTATCGTAATCATCAGGATTGTTCCTTAAAAAATCGACTGCAAATCTGTAAGCGTTTGTTATAACTGACACATAATAAGCAGATTTGGCTCTGCCTTCAATTTTAAAGCTCTTAATTCCTGCCTTTGCAAGCTTGTCTAAATGCTCTATCAAACACATATCTTTCGCATTAAGAATATATGTTCCTTTTTCATCTTCAAACACAGGAAAATACTGCCCGTCACGTTTTTCCTCCATAAGATGATAACCCCATCTGCAAGGCTGTGCACATTCTCCCCTGTTTGCATCACGATTTACTAAATAGCTTGACAAAAGACATCTTCCCGAAAAGCTGACGCACATTGCTCCGTGTACAAAGCACTCTATGTCTAAATCTTCCGGGGTTTTTGCTCTTATTTCAGCTATTTCATCTAATGATAGCTCTCTTGCAAGAACAACTCGCTTTGCTCCCATCTTATAAAATTCATTTGCAGTAACATAGTTCACAATTCCTGCCTGTGTGGAAATGTGAATTTCCATATTCGGAGCATATTTTTTCACCAAGGACAAAAGTCCTATATCGTTGACTATCACTGCGTCGATTTTAGCGTCAACTGCATTATCTATAAACGCCTTGAAATATGGGATTTCATCGTTATGAGGCAAAGTGTTGCAGGTAAGATACACAAGTACGCCTCTTTTATGCGACTTATCAACAGCAGTCTTAAGTTCTGAATTGTCAAAGTTTAACGGTCCTGCTCGCATACCAAAAGATTTTCCGCCGAGATATACGGCGTCAGCGCCGTAATCCAAAGCTGATTCAAGCCTTTCCATATCACCGGCAGGAGATAAAACCTCTAAATTACTAAAATCCATCATGCCTCCATAACTTTTTGCCTAATCGCTTAAGCCTGCCTTTGCAAGATTCTGTTTATGTTTTGACAGTGTCTTTGCAAAATAAGTCTTTTTCGTTTTTAGATTTGAACAGAAATACAAATAATCGGTTTTTTCAGGATATATTACTGCATTTATTGCCTCAAGTCCCGGATTGCAAACAGGACCCACCGGAAGTCCGTTAGCAATATAAGTATCATATGAATCCTTAAATGATGCAATCTCACTATCTGCATATGCTTTTGAGTTTTTTGCTTCTACCTTTATAACATCCTTATAGTAGCTTTTTGTTGCGTCAGATTCAAGTCTTGGAAAGTTTGCAGGGTCATTTAATCTGTTTATGAAAACTGAAGCTACCTTAGGCATATCCTTGACCGAGCCTGCCTCAAGCTGAACAATTGATGCCAGTGTTATGACTTCATTCATATTCATACCATTTTTGCTCATATCAGCTTTCATTTTATCAGTAAACTTGGAATTGAAATGCTCTCTTACAGTTTTAACTATGTTGTATGAAGAATCATCTAAATAAAAATTATAGGTATCCGGATAGAAATATCCTTCCATATCATAAAATTTATTATCATTATTATCAATAATGCCTTCATAATCATATCCGAATTTTTCACTGTTGAAAGTGCGTATAAGCTCATTATAATCAGATATTACGCCTTTATTTTCTAATAGCTTTGCTGCATCAAGAAGATTAATTCCTTCAGGAAATACAATAGAAACATTTTCAAATGACTGTCTTTGTTCCATCAAGGCGTCAATTTTATCAGCGTATGACGAATTTGGTTTCAGCTCTATATCGCCGGGTTTCATCAAAGCTCCTGCATTTTTCAAATTAACAATTACCTTAAACAGAAACATATTGTCTATAATATTTTCATCATAAAGCTGTTGTGCGATTTCATCAGTATTTGAACCCTCTTTAATATTGAGTTTAATTACTTCATCACTTTTATTCATACCTAAATATTCAAGACCAAGTGAAATACCAAAGAAAGCAAGAGAAACAGAAACAACTAAAACAACAACAGTAACAATAAGTCCTGTGAAAATTGAATAATTTACTTCAACCTTTTTCTTTTTACTGTTCCTCCCTTTAGACTTTCTGTTCAAATTTCTTTGCTCATCAATATTGCTCTTAGAGTAATCAATATTCAAATTGAATTTTTCTTTCTGAGAACTAATGTCAAAGGTATCATATTTATTATCATTATTACTAACGGTATTAAAATCAGATGGCGGTACTTCTTTATTAATTACATTTTGTTTGTTTGATTTATCATTTAATTCATTTTTATTATTTATTATTTCATCGGCATTAAGTGATAAGTCTTCAACGTCAGAAGTTATAATATCCTCTTTAGAAATATTCACAGATACATTACTTAAAGATTCATCTTTTTCGTTATGTATCTTATTATCTGTTTTCTGAGTTTTTACATTGTTTTGTTTTTCCAAAGGTTTTCTTGTTTCAATATTGGTCAAGGTTACATCAGCAGAAGCAACTACATTTTCTTTTTTATCATCTCCGACTATGGAGTCGAGAGCCTTTGACGCCTTAAAGCTCTCATCTAAAAAATCACTTAACTTTGAATCAATATCTAAATCGTCATTATTTACGGTGTCATTAGGCTTCTTTTCAATTTCATCCATTTTACTTTCCACCTTTACAGCAAATTTTTTTAATATCCGATATGATCATATCAACAGCTATATCCGTATTAAATCTCGGAAGAACTTCTCTAATGAATTCATCAAAGCAAATTCCGATTTTTATACCATTAAAATCATTTAAAAATCTGTCGTAATAACCTTTTCCGTATCCCAATCTGTAACCTTGCTTATCAAAGCATAGTGCCGGAACAATACATACGTCTTCATTACCAGTGCAAATATATTTTTCATTTTTATCGCTTGGTTCTAAAACCGAAAACGCTCCTATTTTGAGTTCCTTTAGAGAATTTATTTTATAAAACGACATTTTATTATTTTTCTTATCGCTCTTAGGGACATACACAGCCTTGTCCATACTTATGAGATGTTCAATCGCACAAAATGTATCTGCCTCGTCCGGTTTAGAAACATATATGCAAATTTTCCTTGCATTTTTGATTTGAATTAAATTTATAAGAATGTCAAATATTTTTCGGTTTTTTACTTCCTTTTCTTTATCTCTTAATTGACTGCGTCTTTTTAAAATATCCTTCCTAAGAATATTTTTTTGATTCTGAATATCTACTTGCATTGAAGTGATGCCTCAAGTGCTACGGACTTTTCCTTAGATAACAAAAGCTCAACAAGCTTCAGCCCGAATTTGACCGCAGCTCCAGCGCCTTTTGCAGTAGTAATTTTGCCGTCGTTAATAACTAACTCGCTACAATAAACTGCCTTGCCTAATTCATTTTCAAAGCCCGGAAAACAAGTAGCTTTTTTGCCGTCTAAAATACCTTTGTGTCCTAGAATCGAAGGTGCTGCACATATTGCAGAAATAAACTTATTATTAGTTAAACAAAAGTCTATAGCTTGCCTTACATTTTCACTTTTTTCAAGATTGACAGTACCTGGCATTCCGCCCGGGAGAACTATCATTTCTAATTTATCATCAAGTATTATTTTATTTGAATCTAAATCTGTTATTACAGGTATACCATGAGAACCTCTGATTATATTTGAACCTATTCCTACTGTTTTAACTTCAACTTCTGCACGTCTTAAAATATCGACCGGTGCAAGAGCTTCAACTTCTTCAAAACCGTCAGCCAAAAAAACATATACCATAGATATTACAGTCCTTTCAGAAATAAAATATAATATTAATCTCTTTTAAATACAACCGAGTGTTTCTCTAATTGAAAGCAGGGATGGTATGAGCGTTTTGATTTTCTCAAGCCCTCAAGACCCATATCCTCTTCCCTGTTTATATACTGCAGATCAGACGCATTTACCTTAACAAATTCGTTGCATAGTGTAGGATATGCGCCGTTTACATCACTTAGTGCCTTTTCTATATGAACAACTAATGTATTGGAATTCAGCTTCTCTCCAATTGTAACACCAACAAGTTTATCATTTTGAAAAAGCACTCCGCCAACGAGATCCATATAATCAAAGTTGTTAAAAAAAGTGTTCACGGCAAACTGCTCAACAACAGCAGAAAAATTATTCTTATCGATTTTCTTATTATAAGACTCAGTAATAAATTCTATGCAATCGTCAAATAAGTCTGACGTAAGATTTTTGTATTCCCATTGCTGTTTTTTAAAATTACTTATATGATTTCTCTTAGAATGATACTTTTTCCCTTTGAGATTTATCAAATCGTCAGCATTGTAAATATAATCATAGTAATCTGGATTAGACTTAATATCAGCAATTCTGTCTCCAAAATTTTCTTTAAGAAACTCCAAATTCTTAGATGTTACAGATGACAAAACAAAGCCTTTGCCTAGATTATTGCAGTATTTATTAAAAACATTGAGAAATTCAAGAATATCTCCCTCCCCTGCCGGATAGGTAAGATAGATGTTATCATCGTCCTGAGTTGAGATCAAATAAAAATCCTTATATCTTGAAATAACTGAATCGCTGAGTCTTCTCCAAGCAACATTATTGGCAAAAGAATATTCACAACCCATAAAATCTGATTTAGCTAAAAGCTCGTCGATCCATTGCTTGTCGCTTAATTTAATCTCTCTAAAGTCAAACATTGTATCCTTCTTTTCTGTTATTTCAATTTATTTATCTCATTTAAAATTCTCTCTGTTATAACGTCAACAGGAAGCGGAAGGTTTCCTTCGCTGCAACTGATTATTTTCCAGTTTTGTTTTTTTGCCGTGTAAAGAGCCGTCTTACGGCAGGATTTTAAAAATTCAATATCAACCTCGTGAATATCCTTTTTACTCTCGTCTCCATAATATCTCTTAGTCAAAAGCCTTTGTGAAATCTCTATTGGCATATCAAGAAATATTACTAAATCCGGTACAGGAAGTCCCAATTTGCTATATTCGTAATCAGACAGCCAAGCTAGGTATTCGTCCCACTCGCTCTTATCGCATTTAACCATCTGATATATTGCATTAGATGTAACATATCGGCTGGCTAAAATCAAATCTCCCTTTTTATAGGCGTTCTCCCAGTAAAGTTTAAAGCTGGCATATCTGTCAACAGCATAAAAGCTGGAAGCGGCATATGCGTTTATATCATTAGCATTTTTTGAAAATTCACCGCCGAGATACATCTTAACTAAGGCTGAGGACTGATTATTATAGTCAGGAAAGCTGATAGACTTATGAGGAATATTATTTTGTGTAAAAAACTTATCAATTATTTCAAACTGAGTAGATTTACCGCTTCCGTCTAAGCCCTCAATAACAACAAGCTTATTTTTCATTTTTAAGCTCCCTATAAAAGTTTTGAACCTCTTTCATTTTACCGCAGGTCATATTACCCTCTGCACATTTTCCTCTTACACATCCGGGACCAGCATTCTTAAAGATAGTAGGAGCAACTTCAAAGCAAAGTCTAAGCATTTCATCAGCAAGGGCCTTGATCTCCCATTGCGCTCTTGAACAACACCTAAGACTAAAGAAATTCAATAGACTTCTTGCATTCATTGTCATAATCATTTTAGTATCACAGGCATTAGGTAGAACAAAACGTGCGTCCTCAATTGCCTTTTTCTGAGCCTTCTTAGCAGCTTCCTTTTCACCCAAACCCTCGCTTATGAAAGTCTTGTAATGCTTATCCTTGAGTATATCAGCTAGTTTATTATAGCTTGATATTGCGCAATCCATCTGCTTGTTGAACTCCTCTAAAGCCTCAGGGATCTCTGCAATTTCAGGCGGAGTTACAAATTCATAATTTTTTTCCTCTACATATCTCTGGCTTTGAACCGAGAACGAGGCAATTCTATGTCTGGTTATCTGTGCCAATAGCGCACGGGATACTCCTTCAATTCCAAATGTGAATGTAATATGCTCAATAGGACTAAGATGACCCAATCCGGAAAGCATATTTAAAAAATTAACAGTTTTTTCTTCGGTCAGACCATCAAGAAGCGTGTCTATATCTGAACTCGCATAACACAATTTCGCAGCTGCTGCAATTATCTTTTCAGGCTCTGGAGTGTGTGTCAATAATGTAACTTTCATTAATACCTCAGTCCTTGTACAAAGTTAATTAATTATACCATTTTAATAGATAAAAGTCAAATTCAGCAAAAAATCGGCAAGCGACCGCTCACCGATTAAAATTATGTATGATCAACACTGTTTAACATTTCCTCAGCACTTGCAAGAGTAATTTCTGATGTGTTATCACCACTTATAATTCTTGCTATTTCACTTTTTCTCTCATCAAGAGACGTCAATTCACAAACTTTGGTCTTTGTTTTTCCGTTTTCGACCTTCTTTTCAATAAGCATATGAGTATCTCCCGTAACAGCTATCTGTGCAAGATGAGTTACGCAAATGACCTGTCTGTTCCTTGAGATTTCGTGTAATTTTATTCCGATTTTCATTGCTGCCCGACCGCTGACGCCTGTGTCTATTTCATCAAAAATCATAGTAGGCGTGTTATCCTTTTCGGCAATTACACTTTTTAAAGCAAGCATTATGCGGGATAGCTCTCCGCCGGAAGCTATTTTTGCTATCGGCTTTGCTTCTTCACCTAAATTTGCAGAAATCAGAAACTCTATGTTATCCATTCCGTGAATAGTGAGCTTGCCCTTAGTATTGGAAACCTCCAGCTTTACATTAGGCATATTGAGAAATTCAAGCTGTTCCGTAACTTCTTTTACAAATCTTTTGCCAGCTTGCTCACGCTTATTAGACAGAAGTATTGCTTTCTTAGAGGTTTCCTCTAAAAGCTCTACCCTTTTTGCTTTTAGTGATTCAATATTGTTTTCATCACCTGTTAAAACTTCAAGTTCTTTTACCGATTCGTCAAGTCTCTTAATAACATCGGAAAGTTCTGGACCGTATTTTTTCTTAATTCTGATTATACTATCGTTTCTGGCAGAAATAAATGCAAATCGTTCTGGGTCAACATCAAGCAAAGATGTAAGATGATTAAGTTCACCTGATATATCGTCTATTTCGATTTTAGCAGATTTTATTCTTTCAATCAAAGGTTCTAAATCAGAAAAAACATCAGAATAATTTTCTAAAGCGTCAGCGGCACTGAAAAGTTTATTGCTTATTCCTTCTTCATTTTCAATAATGTCTATAACCTCATTTACAGCTGATTTTACTTCAACGGCGCTGTTTGAAAGCTCAAATTTTGACTCAATTTCCTCATCCTCATTCTCCTTTAAATCAAGTGAAGAAATCTCACTAACAATCTCTCTCAAGCTTTCAATTCTGTCTATTTTATTTTGCTGACTAAGTGTTGCCTGTTTTATCTGCTTAGCAACTGCCTGAAGGCTTCTGAACGATGTTTGATAATCCGCAAGAACACTTTCAAGATTTCCGTAAGAATCAAGTATATCTATATGTCTGTGAGGAGATAAAAGAATCTGACTGTCGTGCTGGCCGTGAATATTAACCAAAAGCTCTCCAATTTCTCTAAGCAGAGAAAGATTAACAGGACGTGAGTTTATGCGGGCAACACTTCCGCCGTCTGATGAAATTTCCCTGGAAATAATAAGCTCACCATTACTGTCAATACCGCTGTCAGAGAGCAATTTTGATACTTCATCAGATATATTGTTAAATACAGCATAAATGACTGCTTTTTTTTCACCCGTCCTGACAATGTCTTTCGAAACACGCTGACCTAGTATTGCATTAATTCCGTTTATTAAAATTGACTTTCCTGCACCTGTTTCGCCGGTGAAAACATTCAGTTTATCGCCGAATGCTATCACAGCTTTTTCAATAACGGCAAGATTTTCAATATATAATTCCGTGAGCATTTAGGTTATTCTTCCTTTCATTGATAGAAAAAATTTGACACTTCAATTTATAATAGCAAGCTGTTCAATTTACCAGCAAATTCAATTGCAAATGTCTCGTTTTTCAAAACTGCAAACACAGTATCATCACCCGCAATTGTACCGATAATTGAATCAAAATAGGCGTTGTCCAGTTTTGCACAAACTGCTTGAGCCATCCCTGTATTACATTTTATTACAACTATATTCATTGCAAAATTTACCGATACAACAGCTTCCTGAAAAATATTTTTCAGAATTTCCTCAGGACTTTTTCCCCTGTCTTTGATACTGCTAGGTATATCGTACTTGTAAACACCATTGTCTGATACTGTTTTAATAAGAGAAAGCTCCTTTATATCCCGTGAAATCGTTGCCTGAGTTGTTTCAAAACCCTTTTCCCTGAGTCTCTCCTGAAGCTCCTGCTGTGTTGATATACTGCTGCTTGTTATTATATTTAAAATTTCCTTTTGCCGCTTTTCCTTAGACATTTTCACTATCCTCCATAACAACCTTTAAAGGCCGCATCAGCTTTGAATTAACTGAATCGAAAAAGCTGCCTCCCTTAATATCTATCAGCTTGATATATTTATCTGACATAGACACAGTTAAAATATCTTTTTGTGATATATCGTCCTCTGTAACTCCGTCCACCGATAAGCCGAAAAATTCATTAGAATTTGTAAAAAACTTAACCGTCAGCTTTGAAGTTTTAGAAAATATCATCGTTCTTGAAAGCAGTGAATGGGGACAGATGGGAGTAAATTCAATACACTCCATATCAGGTTCAATAATGGGTCCTCCGGCTGAAAGAGAATATGCAGTTGCGCCTGTAGGCGTCGAAAATATTAAGCCGTCAGCCCTTATAGATGAAACAATTTTCCCTGACTTTGACACTTCAAAATCAGATATTTTGCTGTGGGGTGGCTTAGAAACTACAATATCGTTAAGCGCTGTGAAAACTTTTTTTCTTCCATCTTGCCTATTAATTTCACCGTCGAGCATTATTCTCTTTTGTACTGCAAAATCACCATTGCAAAGATTATTGAGCAAATCAATCTCATTATGCTCGAGGGTACACATAAATCCAAGCCGTCCGCAGTTAAGACCGAGTATAGGCTTGTCATACTTTGAAGCTGATAATGACGCTTTGAGAATAGTTCCGTCGCCTCCGACAGCTAAAATAATATCGCATTTTGATACAAGTCTATCTTCGTCTGAAAACTCAATAAAAGTAATATCAGAAAAATCTGTCTTATATTTTTCAGACATTGATAACTCTGCTCCGTTTTGTTCTAGTATTTTTGCAGCTTCTCTTACATATAGTTCACTTTTATCTTTTTTTAGATTAGGCAATATATAAATATTCAACAGATTTCCCTCCTTATCTACTTAAGACATTCAAATCCCCTGTCAACTATAGCTTTAATATCTGAATTAAATGCACTTTGAATTTCACTTTTTTTAATATAAACAAGATATTCAATATTGCCATTACCGCCTTTTATAGGTGAAAAAGTGAGATCCAATATGCTGAAACCTGTACTTTTAATAATATTTAGTACATTTTCAAGAACTCTTATATGCACCTTCCTGTCTTTTACTATTCCCCTTTTTGTTAAACTATTCCTGCCTGCTTCAAACTGAGGCTTTATAAGCATAACAGCTTCTCCATCATCTGAAAGCACATTATAAACCACAGGAACAGCAAAAGACAGTGATATGAATGAAAGATCAACTGTGCAGAAATCAATATCTTTTTCAAACATTTGTTTTGAAACATATTTAATATTTGTATTTTCTATATTCTCAACTCTCGGATCACCAATTAAACTGCAATCAAGCTGATCACTTCCAACATCTACAGCATAGACAAATTCGGCGCCGTTTTTAAGCATACAATCGGTAAAACCGCCTGTTGACGCACCAAAATCTACGCAGATCTTATTCTTTAAATCTATGTTAAAATCTAAAATTGCCTTTTGAAGCTTTATACCGCCCTTGCCTACATATTTAAGCGTTTCGCCGACAATATGTATTTCATCAGCCTTATCGACCAAATAAGCAGGCTTCGACACAATATTCCCGTTTACACTAACGGCAGTATTCCTTATCATATCCTGCGCCTTAGAACGTGAATCAGCAAGTCCCCTGCTGACTAATTCTACATCAAGTCTTTGATTCATTGTTTATATCTCCGAACTCAGCTTATTGTAAATTTCATTTCCTGACAAGCCCAGATGCTCAAGAGATGATTCAACTGACGCCTGCGGTACAAAATCATAAATTGCCGCTGCAATTAAATTATGTATCTCATTTTTAAGTCTCTGAGAAACTGAACCGTTATAATAACATTCTTCAAAGAAGTAAACCTTATTATATGTGTTGATTTTTTTTATCATATTTTTATCAATACAGTTAAGATTAATCAATTTCAAAATATCGATAGTTTTATTATCATTTTTCAGCATATCAAATGCTATTGAAACTTCTCTGAAAAGTCTGCCGTAGGTTATAACAAGAACATCAGATTTGTTTTCATAAAGCTCATAATCAGTTGATATGTATTCTTTTTTTAATGAACATTCTTTTTCAGAGCCTCTTGGATAACGCACAGCTACGATTCCCGAATCATCATAAAGACCTTTTGTTATGCAATATCTGAGTTCATCATAATTGCTCGGCGAATATATTGTAACATTAGGTATAGTTGATAAAAATGAGACGTCAAATATACCCTGATGTGTTACACCGTCCTCGCCGACAATCCCGGCTCTGTCAATGGCAATCAAAGCGTGAAGATTGGATATTGAAAGATCATGTATAAGCTGATCGTATCCCCTTTGCAGAAACGAAGAATAAACTGCAAATACAGGCAGCTTTCCCATTGAAGCCAGACCGCCTGCAAATGTAAGAGCGTGCTCCTCTGCTATACCAACATCAAAGAACCTGTCATAGTGTGATTTTGCAAACTTATCAAGTCCTGTTCCATATTTCATAGCCGCTGTTATTGCACATATTCGTTTGTCTTCATCAGCCAACCGAGACAGCTCACTTCCGAATACCGATGAATAGCTGTCGCATTTGCTTACATCAGGATTGCCAGTTTTAAGCTCAAACGAACTTACACCATGATATTCACCGGGATTTTTTTCAGCAGGTGCATATCCTTTGCCTTTTATAGTATTCACCTGAACTACAACAGGCTTTTTCATTGCTTTAGCTTTTTTTAGTGCTTCCTCAAGCTCCGCAAGATTATGTCCGTCAACAGGCCCGACAAATTCAAATCCCAAATCCTCAAATAGAGTTGTTCTGAAAATTGAATTTTTAATGGTATCTTTTGAAAACTTAAGAGTGTTCTTTACAGGCTGACCTATAATAGGAATTCTGTCAAGCGCACGCTCAACGATAGTTTTGGTCTTTTTATATGATTCCTTTGTCCTGAAATTCGACAGATATTTTGCTATTGCACCTACATTTTTAGAAATTGACATTTCATTATAATTTAAAACAACAATCAAATTAGTATTGCTTTTACCTGCATTGTTAAGTCCTTCAAATGAAAGACCACCGGTTGCCGCACCGTCGCCGATAACAGCAACTGCATAATGTTCATCGCCGTTCAGCTTCATTGCAGTCGCAATGCCTAATGCGGCAGAAACTGAATTTGAGCTGTGTCCGCTAACAAATGCGTCATGTTCCGACTCGCTAGGCTTACAAAAGCCGGACAAGCCGTTTTCCTGCCTTAATGTAGAAAACTCTTTGAGCCGTCCTGTTAAAATTTTATGCGCATATGACTGATGACCTACATCCCAAACCAGCTTGTCTTTTGGCGATGAAAAAACCCTGTGCAGCGCCAATGATAACTCAACCGTTCCTAAGTTAGACGACAGGTGTCCTCCGTTTTTAGAAACTGTTTTGATCAAAGTATCACGAATTTCTTTGCACAAAACTCTGCACTGCTCATAACTCAGCTTTTTAAGATCATCCGGAAGTTTTAACTTATTAAATTTTTCCTCATAGTACTTTGTCATTTTATCTCCATTCTCATACTTCTAAATTTGCCCAAAAACATACAGTCTTAATTATGAACTAAAATCTATTTTTTTCTGTTTAATAGATCCATAGTCAAATCGACCATAAGTTCGTTATTTTCAAATCCTTCAAGAATTTTTAGTGCCTCTAAAGTCTGATGGCGTGCCGCATCTTTTGATTTATCAAGACCTACCATTGAAACGTAAGTTATCTTTCCGTTTTCTTTATCGCTTCCTATTGGCTTGCCTAAGTCATCAAAGCTGCCCTCTACGTCAAGAATATCATCAACGATCTGAAAAGCATATCCAAGTCTTTTGCCGAATGACTTTGCTTCTTCTATTTTCTTATCATCAGCATTCGCCAAAATACACCCCATTGCGCATGCAGCTTCTAAAAGTCTGCACGTTTTTAACTCATGCAAAAGATTTAGATTTTGAACATCAAAATGCTTCATCTTAAGTGAATACATATCGAATGCCTGTCCGCCTATCATTCCATTTATTCCTGCAGCATTTGAAATTTCGCCAACTAACTTAATTGCAGTTTCCGCAGATATTTTCCCAATATTATATTCATTTGCGATTATCTCCAATGGAAGTGTATTTAAAGCGTCGCCTGCCAGAAGGGCTTCAGCTTCGCCGAATTTTTTATGGCACGACGGCATTCCACGCCGAAAATCATCATTATCCATACATGGCAGATCATCGTGGATAAGCGAAAAACAGTGTATAAGTTCTATACAACAGACGATTTCATAAAAGTTCTCATAATTCCCTCCGCACATCTTGCAAAATTCAATTGCTAAGATAGGTCTTATTCTCTTTCCGGGACTCAAAATAGAATACTCCATAGCCTGCATAACTTCTTTTTTATAGAACTCTTTTTGTTTTGTAAAGCTATGAAGTGTATCTTTTATCTTTTCCTGATATTTCTGAATTTGTGTAGCATAAATCTCCTGCATTATTATTACCTTGCTCTGTTGAGAGCAATCCTCCTAATCAGTAATATTTTTATCAACAGTCTCAACCACAAGCTTTGCTTCATCAAGCTTTTTTTTGCATTCTCCAGAAAGCACAATGCCTTCTTTAAACTTGTCAAGAGACTCCTCTAAAGATAAATTGCCCGATTCAAGCTCTGAAACAATTGTGTTCAGTTTATCCAATGACTCTTCAAATGTCATTTATAACATCTCCTCAATGATTAATAGTCTTAACTTCAGCGCTGATTGAAGAATCCGAGAAATTGATCTCAACCATATCACCTATTGATACATCATCAGCTTTTGAAATTACTCTTTTCCCCTTGAGCGTAAGAGAATAACCTCTGCTCAATACCTTCAGCGGACTGTAAGAATCTAGTAATGATGCTAGATTGCTAAGATCGACAGCATAATTGTTTATTGTATTATTGATTGAAGTTTTCAAACGCTGTTCAGCATTTTTAAACTTAACTTCGCTTATTTCCAATTTGTTCTCAGGTGAGGAAGAATGAAGTCTTTCAGAAACAGATTTCAACTTAACTGTAAAGTTGGAAATTCTATTTACAACCGTCTCTTTCATTTTCACTTTTAAACTGTCAACAAGCGAGTAAAAAACCGATATATCAGGCGATGCCAGTTCTGCTGCGGCAGACGGTGTAGGCGCACGCAGATCGGCAACCAAATCAGCAATAGTTATATCCGTTTCATGCCCTACAGCAGAGATAACGGGCGTTTTAACACTGAAAATCGCATCTGCTACCTTTTCTTCATTGAATACCGATAAATCCTCCGCAGAGCCTCCGCCCCGCGCAAGAATTATAGTATCGACATTCATAGAATCAGCCTGCATAAGAGCGTTTGCAATATTGTCCTTAGCGTCAGTTCCCTGAACCAGCGTCGGAAAAACCATAACTCTGCATATAGGGTAACGTCTTTTCAGAATATTAAGTATATCCTGCAGCGCCGCACCAGTTATTGAAGTTACAACGCCGATCGTCCTAGGCGCATAAGGAATTTCTTTTTTTATTTCGGTGTTAAAGTAACCTTTATCTTTAAGTCTCATTTTCAGCTTGTCGAGTGATTCCTTAACGGCTCCGACGCCGATTGGCTGTATATCCGTAACGATTATCTGGTATATTCCGTCTCGTTCATAGCAATCTATATTTCCAAGCGCCATAACATTAATCCCGTTTTTAAGCTCAATTTTAAGATTCTTTGTTGCACTTGAAAACATAATTGCTTTAAGAGCACTGTTTTCGTCTTTTAAGGTAAAGTAAAAATGCCCCGACGAATAACTTGTATTGAGATTTGAGATTTCTCCCTTTATCGCAATACCCTTCAGCTTAATATCGCCTCGTATCTTGCTTGCTAAGTATCTGTTAATTTGTGAAACAGTCAAAATGGCACTCATTAAATCAATTCCTTCTTTATAGCCGCATATAATGCGGTTCCCACAGCATTATCACAAGAAAATTCAGGCTCTGAAAAATATACATTTCCTATTTCAGACAATATTTTATCCTTAATAATTTTATCGGACATAACTCCGCCTGCAAATGCTATAGGAGTATCTTTATAAGTTTCTCTTGCCCTTTTTGACATAGAAATAATCGTATCGCCTATGTATGTAAGACAAAAATTTGCTATATCGCAGGACTTTTCGCCGTCTTCAAGCATTTTCTCACATATATTCTGCAAACCAGACAGACAGCAATCATTGCCTTTAAGCGAAGGATTTGTACTATAAGTTTTTTCACTCAACAACGCTTCTTTTTCAAGTTCAGCGCCGCAAGGGAAATCAAGACCCAGCTTAACACCAATTCTGTCAATCGCCTGCCCTGCCTTTAAATCGAGTGATGTTCCAATCTGAGTTATGCTTAAAACGTCTTTCTCAGAAGGCTTACAAAGCAGACAGTCGGTTGTACCTCCGCTTATATGAAAAGCTATAAAGCTCTTCTTATTTCTGATCAAATCCAATCTGTCAGCCGAAAACAAAGCGGCGAGAATATGCCCTGTCTGATGAGATGTTTTATATAAATCAATGCCGCAAAGTTTACTATAGCTTTCTGCAAAGCCCTCTCCGACCAAAAAGCAAGGCATATAAGAGCCCTTTACAAGTCTGGGGCTTTTTGATACGCCGACTGCCTTTATATCATAACAATTATCGTTTACTTTTTTTAATAATTCGGATATAGCAATAGGTAGCTGTTTAGTATGATGAAACACAGCGTCAGATTGTCTTATACCAACCTCACCGCTTTTTACGGGAAGCATTATCTTCGATTGACATATTTCCATATTTTCAGCGTCAATCAAAGATACAGAGGTAGTGTAGTTGCTTGTATCAATACCTAATACACTATACATCTGTGGTAATTCCTTCACTTCTTGAATAAGCTCCCAAAGCGCCGTTTATGAATTTTGCATCAGTTTCAAAGGCATACTTTTCTGCAATTGCAACAGCCTCAGAAATAGCCACATTAACAGGTACATTTTCTGAATATTTAGCTTCATAAATTGCAAGCCTGAGTATTGACAAATTTACCTTTGGAATACGCTCTAGGCTTCTCTTTTGACTAAACTGCGAAATTATACTATCAAGCTCATCTATATGTTCAAAAACACCTTTTACCGTTTTTATAACGTCATCATTTATCCGTATATTTTCAGATTCCCTTGCTAATTCAAATAGCTCGTCCAGCTCATAATTACCGAAAGATCTTTCATAAATAATCAAAAACGCCGACTCTCTTATATTTCTTCTCGACAGCTTCACTTAAACACTTCCCTTATTAAACAGCATAAGCCCCAATATCTTATAGATAATGAGGCATAATGAACTAATTGTATTCTATATCTGCGATAGTTACATTGACTTTTGAAACAGTTATACCGGTCATAGACTGAACTTCATTTTTAACCCTGTTCTGTACCTGTTCGGCAACTGATTTTACTCTTGCGCCGGGATTTACATAAAGGAAAACTGAAATTACAGCTGTATCGTTCACAAAATCTATATTTATAGAATCAAAATCTGTATTAGATACAAACAGACCCTTTAACATCTTTTTCTTAGCATTAGCTATTGAACAAACACCGTCAATATCTAAAACAGCATTTTTCGTTATGGTAAAAATAACATCCTTGCTTACTTTAAGCTGACCCTCAATCTTATCATTTTTGAACATCATAAATTATGCCTCCTTTTTACGGTAAACATATAGCTAAGAATATTATACCATTAAAAAGGATTTAACACAACTATTTTACATCAAAAATTTTTATATTTTCATTTAACACATCCACTTCGCCAAGCAAAATATCCTTTATCTGTGCTGCCTGAGCAGTTTTAAGACCATCAGACTTTACAACAATATTAGCGCTTGTTCCGTCAAGATATACTACACAATCCTCATATCCTGCCGCTTTTATAAGATTTTCAACCTTACTTTCCGATTCTATAAGCTGAGATAAAGACACAGCTTTCTCAGAAGCGACCTCTTTTTCCTCATCGGTAGAATCACCGCCGCTCATAATCGTTTCCAACGTCTGAGCCGCTTCATCTCGTGAGGTCATTCTGTCTAACCTTGCCTGTGCAAAGTAATCATCTTCATCATTTGTTTCATTGACAAAATCCGCTACACCGTAATTCGATGATTTTGTATTGACGACCTTTGTGGTTTTTATCCCATTTTCATTAGTATTCATAGCGTAATTGACATAGATAGCCAGTCCAAGAAACAGTGTCAGGCTGGCAAGTATAATTTGTTTCTTTCCCACAATAAAATTTGGAATTTTCATAGTATCTCCTCCACATTTAACCTTTTTCAACACAAATATTGTTTGTTGATATATTTAAAGCTGATGAAACAGCTTTAGTAACACGTTCTTTTATTTCTGTTTTCCCTCCTCCCGAGCAGACTATAACTACTCCGTTTATTTTTGGTTCTACTATCTTTTTAACCAGTGCCTTTTTTTCACCGTCTGAATCTACAATGATAACTTCATTTTTATACTTATTGCTTTTACTTTCACTATCTTCATCAGTTTCGGTATCAACATCCTCAGCATATACATATTCGGTTGTTCCGTCTAAGGTGATCATTAAAGATACCTCTCCTACACCGTCTATTTTACTGATTATACCCCTTAGCTCCTTTTCTGTTCGCTGTTTAAAGCTCTCTGAATATGAAGTGTTATCAATTGAATTTGAAACATCATTTGCATTTTCAGTTTCACCGCTTGAAAAAAATTCAGATAAAACTATCATTAAAAGTCCTAATATTCCGATAACAACTATAATTAATGCTTTACCTGAAAGCCCGGTTTTCTTTGCAAACCTGTCTGTAATATTTTTTAAAGATAATTTATTCTTGATATTCATAGAATTCAACTTTTGATTCTCCAATATTATTTTTCAGTTCTTCTTCAATTTTTTCTTTTTTCTCCTTTGAAATTTCTTTTGTTTTTATATAAACCTCTGTCTTTTTAACTTCTAATGAATTATATTCATGTACATCAGCTTGTATGACAACTTTTTTTACATTTTCATCTACTGATTGTAGTCTTATGAGAACCTTTTTTTCAAGGCTTTTTTTTAAGATATTCTCATAAGACTTGCTCACGCTTTCGTTAAGCTCATTATATTCTTTTAAGTCTGTTATCTCATTTAATTCAGGTATTCTCAGTTCAAGATCAGACCCTAGAAACGGAGTAAGCATACCAATAATAAGTATAAGCGATAAAATTTGCTTGATGTTAAGCCTAAAGCCCTCGCTAGGCGAAATGTAATCAAATATAGTCGCCGCCAATCCGACAAAACAAAATGCACCTGTTACACTTTTTATAAGTTCCATTTTTATCTTCCTTGCACAGATTTTATACAATTCATTTCTTTAAAAAAGTTACACCATATTAAAGCTAAGCAGCATTACCACTGCTGTTGATATAATAAATATCAGAGTAAAACAGGCTACCACTCCAAGCAGAATTGATAAAACATTGTTAATTCCCCGAAGCAGCGAACAAATTCTGTTTTGCTCAAAAAAAGCCGCTATAACCGATGAGAGCCATACCGAAAATTTAAGGCACAAAACCATAACTACCGGCTTTAATGCAGTAACAAGTATAATTACAATGCCAATTACACCTACGCTGTTTTTTATCAGCGACAGGCTCCCCATAATTGTTGAATACGCTTCTGACATTGCACCGCCTACAACCGGTATCATACTTGAAGCCGCATACTTTGCTGCCTTTACACCAATAGTATCAACAGAAGTTCCAATAATGCCCTGAATTGTCATTACACCTATAAAAATCGTTACAGCAAGACCTAATATCCATCGAGCAGCACTTAACAGACCTCTTGAAAAGCCGTTTACTGAGAGATTTGGGTTTATTGATTCTACAATGGAAGACGCAAGACTGAAGCTGACAAAAGGAACTAATATGTAGTCGATCAAAAAAGTTATTATTTCACACAAAAACAGAATCACAATGTAGTATGACGCACCGCTAGATACATTGCCGCATGCAGCAGCTACGCTTGAGAATATAGGAACATACGACATTATAAACAATGACAGGTTCGAAATCGTATTGCTCACTGAATCAACACAGTCGTTAATTGTTTCAAAAAGAATCGCCGTACAGGATAGTACGCTTATTATACTGATTATATTAAGCAGACTTGAATTCTCGCTTATGATCCCTACTGCAACAGATGTAAAAACAATAACCAGCAGTAAAGCTCCAAGAAGTTTAAGCGGACTTGATAAAAAATCCTTTACAAGTTCAATAAGATAATCAAGCCAGTCGCCTACCCCAACCCTTGACACAGACTCAGGTTCATCAAGTGATATATCATTATTGTCTAAAAAATCCTCAGCTTCATTGGGGGTTTCAGAAGTTATACCCTGTTCAATTTCCTGAGTTATTTCCTTTTGTACCTGTTCTGCATCGGCCGCTTCATTTTCTGCATATGCGAAAATACTATTAATAAACAAAAAAACTAATATTGTAATAACAAAAATTATTATTTTTTTCATAAATCCTCAATTTAACAATTCTTCAATCAACGAAATAACAGACGAATATATTGGAAGTGAAATCAAGAGAATTGTTATCTTACCAAATAACTCAACTCCGGTACACATCGCATTTTCGCCCGAATCCCTGCAGCAATCGCATCCAAGCTGTGTAATATAACTTATCCCGACAGCTTTAAAAAGTATTTCTATATATTCGTTGCTTATACTGGCTTTTGAAAACAAGGTATCAATGGTGTCTGATATATCTGAAAAATTTATTACACTCATTAGTAAAATATATCCTGCAACAAATATACCGATAAGTATTGATATCTCTTTATTTTCCCTTTCAAGCACCTTGCAAATGACCGTTGCCATTATGCAAAGTGCGACTACTGAAATAACATTCATCTGTTTTCTCCGTCTGTGTCTTAGCTTTATCTATAAGTCAAAGACGTCTTTTATTGTATCAAATAATGAAGCAATTTGGTTTACTATAATAACAAGAACAATAATAAGTCCAGCAAGCGTTACCATCATTGCCTGTTCGTCTCTCTCTGCTCGTTTTAAAAGCTGATTTAATACCGCAACTATAATGCCTACTGCTGCTATTTTAAAAACTAAATCAATTTCCATAACTTCTCCTGTTTAATGTCTGTAACTATGACAGAATTATCGAAATAAATGCACCTGTTAAAACGCCAAATGAGTTATACATTCTGCATTTTGAGTTTTGCTCACTTAAGAGTTTTGCAATTTTATTTTCTAACTGTTTTATGTAACCGTTTATAATTGAAATCTGTCCCTCCAGATTAGCAGTGCCGAGTTCATTTATGAATCCTATAAACAACCGCTTGTCATCTTCTTTAAGAAAGCTGCAGCCTTTACATTCTGAAGTAATATTTCTTTTATAGTCTGGAGATAAAAAGGCGGTTTTTGATATAAAAAAGTTATCCAGCTTTTTTTGACCGGCAAGTGAATAAAAAAGCTCGTCAACTGTCGGGCTCTCTGCCTCAATAATAATTTTTATGCTGATAATAAGTTCATTTATCTCTTCTAATATCTGAATACGCCTTTTATATCTTTTAGACATATTAAACCCCAAAAACGCTGATGACAAGAAAACAAGCATTATTCCTATTATTTTCATTGCTGTAATTTGGCTCAAGTTGAGCGTTTCCTCCTAGATTTTTCTTATACTGAATATCTTTCCTAGATCCGTCCCTGTTCCAAGCAAAACAATATAATCAAAAGCTTTTCTTGAAAATAATTCTTTCATATACGGCTTTTTGAAGGCATCGTCAATACTGCTTGAGTGCATAGTAGCTATAATTTTTACACCTGAATTGACTGCATAATCAAGTGCCTCTAAATCGTCTTTTGTACCTATTTCATCGCAAATAATCAGCTGAGGCGACATTATTTTAACAGCTGACAAAATGCCATAGTATTTTGTATATGAATCAAACACATCAGTGAAATTTCCTATATCATTCTGTGCGGCAGATTTAAAAGTCGCCGATATTTCATTTTTTTCATCTATAAGAGAAATTCTCTTTCTCATTCCAAGCTGTCTGCAAAGATCTCTCAGCAAAGTCGTCTTACCGCTTGACGGAGAACCAAGAATCAAAACATTTTTTATGCCGTCTTCCAAAAGACCCAGCTTATTAATCAAGTCATCTGCCGCTCCAAAAACCTCTCTGGCTATTCTTATGCTTATTCCCGAAATATTTTTAAGCGTATCATTTTTGCCTCTATCATCTAAAACAGCTGTTCCGCAAAATCCTACTCTGTTTCCGCCCTCAGTAATTATGTAACCTAAAGAAATCTCACGCTTAAAGCTGTATATTGTATTCCTAAGTGCTGTTTTGTATGTGTAATCTATATCCTCTTCTGTTATTTTCAAGACATTCTTACAATCCCTTGATATACTTCCGTCAGATAAGATATAAAATTCATCTTCGCCGATAACAATTGTCAAATACCTTTTATTTCTGAGACGTATCTCATTAATACTAAATCGTTTTTTGTTAGACATATTATAAAATGGCTGTGCAAGTTTAGGTGTCAAAAGTTTCATAGCCTTGTCCAATTTGCTTTTTTGTTCTGACATTTAAAACCTTCCTCTATCTTCAAAAGTGCTTTTATTTAATCCTATGAAACAAGCTATAATTTTATTACAAAAAAAAGACAGATAAAGATTTCTCAATATCTGTCTTATATATGCTTATATATGAAAATAATTAAACTAAATTTGCTTTTCCATCTCTTTTTTAATACTCATCAAGATAGCGCATTCAAGTCTTTTCCTTTGAATTTTGCAGGACAATTTGTGTGCCTTTAGTATATTTCCTTCATAAAGATAGTTGTTTGCATTACAGCCGCCGCTGCAATAAAACTTCGCCCAGCAGTTCCTACAATCGTCCTTTGCGTAAATATGAGTCTTTGCGAACATATTTTTTATATCCATATTAAAAGTTTTATCATGAAGATTACCCATTTTAAAACTCTCAATGCCTACAAACTGATGGCAGGGATAAATATCACCGTCAGGAGTTACCGCTACATATTCGTTGCCGCTTCCGCAGCCTCTCAGTCGTTTTATAGCACAAGGTCCCTGGTTTAAATCAAGCATAAAATGAAAGAAGTTGCAAAACCCGCCTTTTTCTTTTATCTCTGAAAGCTTGTCAACTAGAATATCATATTCCTCGCTTATCTTTTCAAGATCATCTTCAGTAATGGCATACGGCTCTGTTTCACTGCCCATAACCGGCTCAACTGATACCTGATCAAATCCGCACTCATAAAGGTGCATAACGTCATTTGAAAAGTCAAGATTGTATTTTGTGTATGTCCCTCTTACGTAATAATCCTTATTCTTATCCCGCTTTGAAACAAGTGTTTTATACTTGTCAATAATTGTATCATAGCTTCCACTGCCGTCAACACGAACTCTCATCCTGTCATTGACTTCTTTTCGACCGTCTATTGACAAAACTACATTTGACATTTCCTTGTTGATAAAATCAATCTTATCATCGGTAAGCAGTAATCCGTTAGTAGTGATAGTGAATCGAAACGTCTTTCCGTATTGCTTTTCCTTCCCTCTTGCATACTTAACAATTTCTTTTACAACATCAAAATTCATAAGCGGCTCGCCACCGAAAAAATCAAGTTCAAGATTCTTCCTGTTTCCCGATTTTTCTAGCAAAAAGTCAATTGCAGCCTTGCCTGTATCAAGATCCATCAGCTTTCTTCCCACACCGAAATCACCAGTTGACGCAAAGCAATATTTACATCTTAAATTGCAGTCATGAGCAATATGCAGACACATCGCCTTTATAGGCGACGCAACCGCATAATCTGCAAACTGCTCATAATCGTCATTACTGAAAAGAATACCATCATTATACAGTTCAAGGATTTCATCAAAACATTCTTCGATGTCTTTAAATGAGTATTTCCCTGACAACTTTTTTGTAACTTCATTTTTGCAATTTTCATCAAGCGGCAACGATATATTTTCAAGTATTTCATATGTAATATCATCAACTATATGCACTCCGCCCGTATGAACGTCCAAAACAATATTAAAACCCTTTAGTTTAAAACAGTGAATCATAATTTATGCCCCTTGAAGAGCATACCTCCTTTTGAAATTTCAGCATACAAAAATTAAAGGGACAGGCTATGTCCCTCAAACTAATCATAATTTTATAAAAAACTATGCGTCCTTTTCACATTTTTGATTTGCAACGGTGCATGAAGTCTTGCATGCTGACTGGCATGAAGCCTGACAGTTACCGCATCCGCCTTTTGACGCAGTTTTCTTTAAATTTGTTTTATTGATAGTCTTGATATGTTTCATTTTATTTCCTCCAAATTTAGTTTTTCTAAGTATAACACACTAAAAAAAATATGTCAATATCTCTTGAATCTTGAATTTGAATTAGCGCCGACAATCCCTCCAATTGCGCCGCATACAAGTGTAAGAATAAACTTTGAAGTTACGCTAAATGACAATACAGTGTTTGCAAATATTGCGCCTGCAACTACTATTGCACAGAACATTATAAAACCGCACAATGCACCTCTGTATATTCCTCTGTTATGCTTTCGTCTTGAACAAATATACCCTCCGAAGTAGGTTCCAACACCCAATGCAACAGTTGAGAGCAGCTTAACAATTTTATCAGGTGCATCGATTTTTGTAAGTATAAACGAGAAAAACAATAGAACCAGCATTGTTATTAAAAATCCGGCAAGTATTGCGACAAAAACAAAAAATATATCCTTTTTTACAGTCGAAGAGGAGCGCCTTCTGGAATTAGTCAGCAAAAAAATCCCTCCTAAAGTCTATGAGAAAAAGCGATAAAACAGCTTTATACTAAACTTTATTCAGGATTTTTAATAATTATTACTTATTTTGATTGATCATCGTGAACAGTTAGATTCTGAGCAATTGCCCATTTCTTGACACGGATTTTACTTCTGTCTCCGCCTGTTTCTACAACAACTGTATCATCCTTAATAGAAAATACAATACCGACAACTCCGCCGGCTGTTACGACCTCATCTCCGACCTGAAGGTTTTTTCTCATTATTGCATCCTGCTTATCTTTTTTTCTCTGAGGTCTGATAAGCAAGAAATAAAATACAACAATAATCAGAATCAAGGGAACAAGACTTACCAGCGACATTGCTGAATTTGCATTATTATTCGCTAAAATTAATACATTCATTTTTTATCCTCCTAAAAAAATTTCCTATTTATTATATCAGTATTTTCTAATAAAGACAAGTACTTTTCTTAAATTTTGTTACCTAATTTCAAGTTTGTTCTGATTATTAAGACAATTCCTCAGTTATATAAGCATACTCAGATTCAACCCTATCGGAATATTCATTCTCTGCAGAAAAAAGATTTTTATAATTGTATATAGCTATTCCCTCATAGTTTGAAAGCTTCTTTGCATCTTTTATCTGCTCGGCGATTATACCCTTATTATGAATATATTCATCCTCTGATATTATTTTATATTCTGCCAAGCCTATAACTAATTTTACTTTTTTATTCGTTTTTAATGAATCCCATCTTTTTATTGTTTTAAGATATGGACTTGTGCTGGAATATCCGTAATATACCTGCGGAGTTATATAATCTACATACCCGTCCTTGCTGCACCATGTCTTAATATCGGCAAACTGAAGCTCATAATCATTTTCAATATTCCCCTGCGGTGAGATACCAAACATAACTTTTTTATTTAACTCTTTTATTGAATTATAAACCAGTTTTACCATTTTATTTATATTATCAATACGCCAGTCAGATAAATTATTTTTACCCGATTGCTCAAAAGCCGATTTATCAAAGCTCTTATCAGTTGTGGGATAGAAATAATCGTCAAAGTGAATTCCGTCGACTTTGTAGTTTTCAATTATTTCTTTCACACCGTCTGCAACCAGCTTTCTTACTTCGTCATAAGCAGGATTTAACCACATATGCTCGTCGTCTTTTACGCTTACTACATATGTTCCGTTTTTTTCTGCGTCATCATACCATTTTTTAATTATATATCCGTCAGATAAGGATTCTATTGTTTCTGTTGTTCCGCATCTGAAAGGGTTGATCCATGCGTGTACTGATAAATTAAGCTTGTGTGCCTTTGATATAATTATCTTTAACGGGTCGTATGTTTTCTCTCCCAAATACGCTGTTTTTGGAAATAATTTTGAATTATAATAAGCGTCTTCAAAAGCTCTGACGTGAACATACACCGTATTAAAGCCTGCATTGCTAACATTTTCAAGCGCAGTGCCTATCGACTCTTTGAATTCAGACTTAGATTTTCCAGATATGAACTCCGCTAAATCAATATAGGAAAACCAGATCGCCTTTTGCTCATCATAATTCAAAGGCTCATACTCCTTTTTTTCAGTTTTTGAAGAAGCTTTAGGTTTTTCTTTTACTCCGCTTATTTGTTCTTTAATATCGCCGTTTAAAGCAATTCCCTCGTTTCTGACTTCAAACAACTCAGTATGTATATTTTTTTGGCATGAACACAAAAGCAAGGTCAGAATAATAACAAGCGGCATAATTTTGATTTTTCTTTTAATAGTCAATGTTTGTCCTCCTTTTTATACTTAATTAAAGTATATTAAAAAATCGGACGATTATGATAATTATTATTATGTTTAAATATATAAAAATCACGTCCTGCAGTGCAGAGCGTGATTAAATAGCTTTATATCTATGCTTTAAAAGAATATCCGTCCTTCTTTAAATTATCTATAACTCTACCCAAAATTTTTGTGTTAGTCTTAGAAACTGAGTGGAGCAGATAAATTGCGCCGTTATGTTTTGCATTAGTAACCTTTTCAAGTGCCTTAGTTTCATCAGGTTGATTGTCAATATCCCAGTCTTCATATGCAAAACTCCACATAACAGTTTTATATCCGCAATCATTTACAAGCTGCAGAATCCTTTCAGAAAATTCTCCTCTGGGCGGTCTGAACTCATTCATCTCATAGCCGAATTTCTCCTTAACATAGTTATGAAGCCCCATGATCTCCTGCTTAGCTTCTTCAATTGAAATCTTTGGCATTGACGGATGAGAAACTGAATGATTTCCTACAGTATGACCCTCTTTGATCATTCTCTTTACAAGTTCTGGATTTCTCTCGGCATAATCCTGAAGTATGAAGAAGGTTGCCTTTACGTTCTTTTTCTTTAGTATATCAAGAATTTTTGAAGTGTAACCGTTTTCATATCCCTGATCAAAGGTCAGATATATTGTCTTTTTATTATTTTTGACTTTTTCAGTTTTTGCCATTGCAACGGCATTAAACTTTGAATATCTTTCATTAAAGTCAACTGCTCCCTGTGGTCTGTTTTCACTGTCAACAATAACTCCCTGACCGTATCCAATAAGTGTGTTGTCAAGTGTTGATAAATCTACAGTAGTATTGGCTGCCAAAGGCTCTGCACTGGCTGAACTTGATTTTGCCGAGCCTGATGTTGAAGGTTCCGTTGTAATATTAGTTTGAGTACTATTTTCCGTCCGGCTTTCATTTGTAACTGAAGAATTCATCATACTTTCATCAAAATCCTTGGTATTCGGCTCTATATCATTTGAACAGCCCGTTAGAATGAATCCTAACGACAAAACAAGACTTATAATATATTTCATTATTGATCATCCTTTCTAAAGTTAGGATAACCAAAAATAAAAAATACAATGCTGTTAATTTATTCAAATATAATACCAAACTAATTAAAAAGAGACAGCAAAAGCTGTCTCTGAAATTATTTTATCACTAATCACCCAAATAAGACTTAACTAATGCCTGAAGTAATTCATCTCTATCAATATGACGGATTAAGCTTCTTGCATTGTTATAAGTCGTTATGTAGGTCGGATCCTCAGAAAGAATATAACCTACTATTTGATTGATTGGATTGTATCCCTTTTCCTTAAGCGCCTGATAAATAATTGTCAGATTCTTTTTCATCTCCACTTCCTTATCTTCTTTAACGGAAAAGGTCATTGTCTGATCGTACATAAGCTTTATCCTCCTTTATCAATACACGGAAAGTCAAAAACTCTTTATGCAAACCACCACACTAAAACGAGTCTTTAACATTTTTGAAAATCTCTGCTAATATTATTATAACCTAAAAAATTCAAAATAACAAGTGCTTTTGAAAAAAATAGCAAAATTAATAATTTGTTAGCATTTTTATTTATAAAGAACGGTCAAAATTTATACTAAAATATGAAAATTTAGTATAAATTGTTGTAAAAAGTTAAATCGCTATGCTCTAAGCTCTGCACCGATCTCTTTAAGAGCCTTTAAAACTCTCTTTATTGCCGCATCAGCCTGTTCATCTGTAAGGGTTCCGTCATGAGAACGCATTGATATTGTATAAGAAACCGATTTCTTACCTTTTTCAATCTGCTCGCCTTTATATACGTCAAATAAAGTAACCTTTTCAAGCGTCTTGCCAACTGCTGACTTAATAACCTTCTCCAATGATGCTACAGGCGTTTTATCATCACATACAAGTGATAAATCTCTTGTTGTTGCAGGGTACTTAGGCAGAGGCTTATACGTCTTATCATAATCAGCCAAAGCCATCATTTCAGGAATGTTTAATTTTGCAATGTATGTTCTTGTTCCAATATCGTAGTTTTCCTGCACTTCAGGGTGAAGCTCACCGAAAATTCCAAACTGAACATCGTTCTTTTTTAAAACCGCTGCTCTTCCCGGATGGAATGCTGTATATTCGTCAAAATTGCATTTTGAATCAGCAGACTCAACTTCATAATCACTTATAGACAAATTATTTAAAAGCTCTTCAACTATTCCCTTTAATGAATAAAAATCCATTCCTCCGTTTGAATCATACCCACCAATGCAAAGACGTACAGGCTCGTTCGGCAGCTTTCCGTTCTCGGTTTTTATATACTCGTTACCCAACTCAAACAGCATTGCCTTCATATTTCTGTAATTATAGTTTCTTGCCAAAGTTTCGCACATTGAAGGTATAATTGTCGTTCTCATAACAGATGTATCTTCACCGAGAGGATTTGTTATAGTAACTGCGTCACGCAGACCACTGTTTTTATCCAAAGAGATTTTATCAAAGTACTTAGGCGAGATAAACGAATATGTCTCAATCTCATTAAGACCCAAAGATACCATTGACGACTGAACATTTTTAATAAATCTCTGCTCTGGCGTTTTCCTTGCTTCGGCAACACCTCTTAAAATTGTAGACGGTATATTATTATATCCGTAAATTCTTGCAACCTCTTCTGCAATGTCTGCCTTACATTCAATATCAATTCTCACAAATGGGGCATAGCATTTTCCGTCACGGATCTCAAAGTCAAGCCTTTGTAAATATTCGATCATATCGCTTTCAGGAATATCTGTACCCAAAAAATTGTTTATCCATTCAGGATCAAAGTCAACAGGATTTTCGCTAATATCAGAGCAGTCTCTGTCGATAATTGTGTTATAAACCTCACCTGCTCCAAGCTCCTCAACCAATTCAAAGGCTCTCATAATAGCAGGATAGCAATTTTTAGGACTAAGCCCCTTTTCAAATCTTGACGACGCATCGCTTCTCATACCCAGCTTCTTGGCTGTCTTTCTAACGCTTGCACCGTCAAAGCAGGCAGACTCAAAAACAACGGTAGTAGTATCATCCATGATACCGCTGTATTCTCCTCCCATAACTCCAGCAACTGCAACAGGCTTATCCTTATCGGCGATAACAAGCATTTCTTCACTTAATGTTCGCTCTTCACCGTCGAGAGTTACTATCTTCTCTCCTTGCTTTGCATTGCGGACTATTATACTGCTTCCGCTTACATACCTTAAATCAAATGCGTGCATGGGCTGACCGTATTCAAGCATTACATAGTTTGTAATATCGACAAAATTGTTTATTGGACGCACTCCGCTTGCACGAAGTCTTTCTCTCATCCATCTCGGAGATGGCTCAATTTTAACATTCTTTACAATACCTGCAATATATCTTGAGCACAGCTTAGGATTTTTTATCTCAACTGAAAGCTCGTCATCTATATTGCCGTCTATGCCTTTGTAGGAGGGTTCTTTGAGCGTTCTTTTTATTCCATAGGTTGCAGCGGCTTCTCTTGCAAGACCGAGTACAGATAGGCAATCAGGTCTGTTTGAAGTTATTTCAAACTCAACCGTTGTGTCGTTAAAGCCAATTGCTTCTTTTAGATCTTTCCCCAGAGTTTTATCGCAGTCATCACCCAAAATAAAAATACCGTCTTCAATTGCATATGGGAAATCATGAGTGGTCAAACCTAATTCGTCAAGAGAGCATAACATACCGTTGCTCTCAACGCCTCTTAGCTTTCCGTTTTTGATCTTTACAGGCTTACCATCATGCAAAACCGTTGAATTATTCAAAGCAACAGGAACATAGTCGCCTGCATTTACATTTTGAGCTCCTGTAACTATCTGAAGCTGTTCTGCTCCCACGTCAACCTGACATACTACAAGATGATCAGAGTTCTCGTGAGGAACAACCGATAAAATCTTTCCCACAACTACGTTTGTAATGTCCTTGCCCTCAGGAGTATATCCTTCAACCTTTGAGCCTGACATTGTCATATCATAGCAAAAATCCTTTATACTCTTATCGCTGACATCTACAAAGTCGCTCAGCCATTTCATTGATAAATCCATTTACAGTATTCCTCCCCTCATTCATTAAAACTGATTCAAGAAACGCAAATCGTTTTCAAACAGCAGTCTCATATCGTTTATACCGTATCTTCTCATAACTATTCTCTCAAGACCAAGCCCGAACGCAAAGCCTGAGTAAATTTCAGGGTCAATTCCGCAGTTTGCAAGAACCTTCGGGTGAACCATACCTGCTCCCAAAAGCTCAATATAACCTTCGTCCTTGCACATAGAACAACCCTTTCCTCCGCAGTTAAAACACATTACGTCAACTTCGGCACTGGGCTCTGTAAACGGAAAATGGTGCGGACGAAGTCTTATCTTACAGTCATCACCGTACAACCGCTTCATAAGCAGTTCCAGAGTTCCTACAAGGTCAGACATAGTAATGCCCTTATCCACTACAAGCCCCTCAATCTGATGAAACAGCGGTGAATGGGTAGCGTCAACTGCATCAGAGCGATAAACTCTGCCCGGTGAGATTATTCTGAGCGGAGGCTTTTTCTCCTCCATTACGTGTACCTGAACAGATGATGTCTGAGTTCTAAGCAATATATTGTCGGTAATGTAAAAAGTATCTTGTGTATCTCTTGCAGGGTGGTCAGGCGGAAGATTAAGAGCCTCAAAGTTGTAGTAATCATACTCGACTTCCGGACCGTCTACAACGTCAAAGCCCATACCCATAAAGATTTCTTCAATCTCATTAAGTACGATATTCAGAGGGTGCAGCTTTCCGATAGTCGACTTATTACCCGGCAAGGTTACGTCAAGTTCCTCCTCTTTTAGTTTTTTCTCAAGCATCAAAGCCTTTATTTCTTTAACACGGTTTGTTATAGACTCTTCAATTTCAGCTCTGACTTGGTTTGCAAGCTGCCCGATAACAGGTCTCTCCTCAGCCGACAGCTTACCCATTTGCTTTAAAATTGATGTGAGCTCGCCTTTTTTTCCTAAGAACTTTACTCTTAATTCTTCAAGAGCCTTAGTATCATTTACCTTTGAAAGCTCATCCTTTGCAAGTGATTTGATTTTTAAAAGTGCGTCTTTCATTGAAATCCCCCTTAATTAAATAAAAAAGCCTTATCCCTATCAGGACAAGACTGTATCTTGCTATACCACCTAAAGGTTAAAAAGAGCCAACACTCCTTTGAATTTTAACGGTTTCAAAATCCGTTTCTGCTTACAATAAAAACTTCGGCAGAACCACTCGTGAGTGAACTTCAGTCTGATCTCGCTTAGGAATTTTTCAGCAGACATTCCCTCTCTGAAAGCTGTACACAAACCTACTCTCTCAGTCATAATGTTTAAAGTTAATATATCACAATATATTTCCTTTGTCAAGCAATAAGCAAAAAAATTTTCAATTTTTGCATTTGGCAAAAGGCTTTAACTCCCGATATTTGTGTGATAAAATAAATTTATAAATTATTTTGTAACGTTTTTCATTTCTAAACGTCTAATAGACATCAAAAGATCTTTTGAACTCTGCAAAGTCAAGGAGGTGGTTTCAATAAGAATTAAAGGAAATGATGAATCTCTTGAAAGAGGTATTCTTGAGGCAGATTACACACTTGTATACAGATATACGCTTTCTCTTTGCAAGGACGAAAATATGGCACAGGATATTACTCAGGAAACCTTTTTTAAGGCTTTAAAATCAAAAGAGAAGTTTTCCGGTAATTCTAAAGAAAGCACCTGGCTTTGTGCAATCGCCAAAAATATATGGCTTGATTATTTAAAAAAGCAAGGCAGGCTATGCGAATTAGATGAAAGCCAACTCAAAGAAAACTCCTTTTCAATTGAGGAAAGCATTGCAGATACCGATACCGCAATGCGTATACATATAGTACTGCACACACTGAGTGAGCCTTACAAGGAGGTTTTCTCGCTGAGAGTTTTTGGTCAGCTATCATTTAAAAGCATTGCAGAGATTTTTCAAAAAACCGAAAGCTGGGCACGAGTTACATATCACCGTGCTAAAAAAAATATTACAGAAAAACTAAGAAAGGATAGATTAATATGAGTGAAAATAATATTGATTGCGAAATAGTAAAAGATTTGCTTCCGTTATATCATGACAATGTAGTAAGCGATACTACTGCAATTGCAGTTGAGGAGCATCTAAATAACTGCGAGGAATGTTCAAAGGAATATGACAACCTCTGTACAGAGCTTACAGCAACGCTCAGCAACGAGAAAAAAGGAGTTAAGGCGCTTTTAAAGAAAATCAAACATAAAGAACTTTTTAAAGGCATAATTATTACTGTTTTATGCGTTGCGGTACTGATAAGTTCTTTTTATATGCTTACACAGGTTCCTTTAAAAAAGTTATCGGAAAATAAGGTGTACGCTACCAGAGTTTATAAATGCGACGGTGTGTTTTTTGTGTTCTATAATCAAAAGCTTGTTTCTTATTCGGCGGCAAAAGAAGTTTTGAACGAAAACGGAAAAGAACTTGATATAAGTATTAAAACTCCTGTTGTTGACTTTAAATCCTTTTTCAAATCTAAGGAAGAAAAAAGCAAAATATATGAAATGGATTGGATAACTGATAACTGCTATGAAAATGTCGACAAACTTACTTTAAACGGCAAGAAAATATGGACTGAGAAGGAAAACTGCGATGATGAAGTTCCTGAATATGTAAAGGAATTTATAGATAATCCTCATGGAGAAGTTACTGAGATGTCATATGACAAAAATAAAATTTCATTTATATACGAAGATGGCACTATCAAAGCATGGGATTTTGACGGAAAACTTATTTCCGACAATAGCGTTTCCAAGAATTAATTAAACTCTATTAGTCAATATAACGTTAAAAGTCTTTCCAATTATTCCACTTATAATCAGGATCATCTTTGTCAAAAATCTCATCAGCGCTTAAATCTTTGTATTCCTTCTTTGGATATTTAATTTCTTTATGCAAATTGTTTATTAGATAAAGTTTAGCGTCTGTATCACAGAAATAAAGAGAAATGATTTCACCGTTTTTCAGCTTAAGCTGTAAATTACCAAAAGCGTCCTGTGATGAAGATAGAATATCACTATAAAAAACTGTAACTTCTTTGTAGTTTGTCTTCTTTAAATTAAAAAGACTTGCCTGCTTATGTTCAATATGGTCGTCGTAAATTTTAGTATAAGCACCGCTGTCTTCCTGACGCTTAACAACCATTAAAATCAGACAGTTAAACACAATGCACAGTAAAAATATAAAAGCAGTCAACAATTTCAGCCATACCAATGGAACTCGCCAGAGTAAAACACAAATTACTGCAAGAATAATAATATTCTGAATTCTTAACCTTCTTATCTTTTTATTTACCTTTATTCGCTCGCCTGCCTGTTCAATCTGTTCAGAGGCAGACAGCTTTTTCGGAAATTTGTATAACAGCATTTTATCACCTAGTAAATAGAGCAAATGTTCTTTTACATTTAATATCAAAGTTAATTAATTTTTAGGAAAAGCCCTCTCTTGCAGGGCTTTCCCTCTTTTAAAATAGTCCACCTAACTATTTTAAAATTCACCTTTTTTGGAAGCACTCCGTAAGAGATTTCGCTGACGGCTCGTCAGCGACAGGTCTCTGCCCTTGACCCTCAAGCCTTTTGAAAAAGGCTTGAGCGAAAACTTTTGAATCAACGCTAAGCCTTTTTATATATTCTGTTCACTTTTATAATTTATTCTTCTGAGCGTCCTCCTCACGAATCTGCACTCTTCTGATTTTTCCGCTTATAGTTTTAGGAAGCTCGTCAACAAACTCAACTATTCTAGGATATTTGTACGGAGCAGTTGCATTCTTAACATATGTCTGCAGCTCCTTTGCAAGCTCATCACTGCCGGTGTATCCCTTTGCAAGCACGATAGTTGCCTTTACTACATTACCTCTTATCGGGTCTTTAGCAGCAGTTACAGCACACTCTAAAACACTCGGATGCTCCATAAGTACAGACTCAATCTCGAACGGTCCTATTCTGTAACCCGATGCTTTGATAACATCGTCGGTTCTTCCAACATACCAATAGTATCCGTCCTCGTCCTTCCAAGCGGTATCGCCAGTGTGATAGATATTGTCGTGCCAAGCTTCTTTTGTAGCCTCTTCGTTTCTGTAATATTCAACGAACAGGCACTTCTGCTTTCTGCCGTTTGTTCTGATTACCATTTCGCCCGTCTCACCTACAGGACATGAGTTTCCGTTCTCGTCTACAATGTCCATATTGTAAATAGGCGTAGGCTTGCCCATTGAACCCGGTTTTGGCTCCATTCCTACCATTGTTGCAGCACAAACAACAGTTTCCGTCTGACCGAAGCCTTCCATTATTTTAAGACCCGTATACTCATAGAACTTGTTGAAAACTTCGGCATTTAAAGCCTCTCCGGCAGTAGCAGCATATTTAAGATTTGAAAGGTCATAGTTTTCAATACCCTCTTTTATGAAGAAACGATACATAGTAGGAGGTGCGCAGAAAGAAGTTATTTTATAGTCCTGAATAACCTTCAGCATTTGATCAGGGTGGAATCTGTCAAAGTCGTAGATAAATTCAGTTGCACCACAGGTAAGCTGACCAAACATCTTTCCCCATGCACATTTTCCCCAGCCGCTCTCTGATATTGTAAGATGCAGAGTGCCGTCAGAAATATTATGCCAGTGCTTAGCAGTTATTATGTGCCCAATTGTATAATAGTGATTATGCAAAACCATCTTCGGGTATCCTGTTGTTCCCGATGAGAAATATAACAGCATTGCGTCCTCAACATTGTTTTCAATTCTATCAAGAGTTTTTGGATATTTAGCCGACTCTTCCATAAGGTTGGTCCAGCCTTCTCTGTTGCCTCTTGCAATAAACTTCTCTTTAATGCCATTATACTTCTTTATAGAATTCTCAACAATTTCAGGAACATTATCGTCAATTGTAGCACATATGTATTCAACACTTGCTGCTTCAAAACGATAAACATAATCCTTTTCCTTGAGCTGGCAGGTTGCAGGGATAAAAATAGCCCCTATTTTCATAAGTGCATATGCCGCAAGCCAGAACTCATAATGCCTTTTAAGAACAAGCATAACCTTGTCGCCTTTTTTTATGCCGTGATCTATAAACATATTTGCAAACTGATTACTCAACTCTGAAACGTCTTTATAAGTAAACTTTCTCTCTTCACCCTCTTCGTGTACCCAATAAAGACATATACGCTCAGGGTCGAGCCTTGCAATTTCATCAATAACATCATATGCAAAGTTGTAATTAGGCTCAGGATTTGCCTCAAACTTTGAAACTACTCCCGTCTTTTCATCAAATTCTTCTATTACGAATCGTTTGTAAAAATCATTCAAATTAACACTCATATTTCTGTTTCCTTTCAGTTAAATCTCTTCTTTTAATATATTTATTACTCTTTAATCAGTACGGCTAAGAATTCGCAGTCTTCACCGCCTGCTGCTATCATTCCATGAGGCTGATTTGAATTATAATAAAGCGAATCGCCTTCATTTAATATCTCGGTATGGTTACCGATAACAAACTTCAAACTGCCTTTGATTATGAAATCCCATTCCTGACCCTCGTGAACAGATAACTTTATCGGCTTGTCCTGTTCGTTTTCGTCATATGGAGCCAAAACCATAAGCGGCTCAATCTTTTTATCTTTGAACCTGTACGCCAAATGCTGATACGCAAAACGCTCTCTTCTCTCAATAGGAAGTCCCTCTCCCTTGCGTACTATTGAATAATTACTCAAACGAGGAGCCGCACCAGTCAGCAGTTCTACTAAATCAACGTCAAATAATTCAGAACATTTGTATAAAAAAGTAACTGAAAAATCTTTTTCGCCCGACTCGATCTTCTTATAATCTTCAACAGATATACCTGTCTTATCGCAAAAAGACTGCATAGACAATTCACAGGACTCACGAAGTCCTTTTAGTCTTTCGGCAACTTCCTTAATGTTATAAGTCATAAATTCTCGCCCTTTCCATTTTATTTAATATTATCTATTATTTCTATAAGTTCAATTGGGTGCGAAATTATAAAATCAGCACCTGATTCTATAAGTTCCTTTTTATCTCTGAAGCCCCACAAACAGCCAACTGCTCTGAGTTTAGCATTATGTCCGGTTTCAATATCAACGCTTGAATCCCCTACAACTAAAATTTCATTTATAGTTAAATTCTTACCTTCCAATATATCATATATTATCTTAGGGTCAGGCTTTGTCGGATTTTCTTCCCTTTTACCCATAATTACATCGAATTGATAGTTTTTAAACAAATCATTAATTATCTCTTGTGTAAACACATCGGTTTTATTTGAAGCAACTGCATATTTTATTTTTCTTCTATCCAACTCGGCAAGCAACTCTTTTATACCGTTATAAGGTACGGTTTTGTTTAGATAATTTTGAGAGTAACGCTCTGCAAACTGTGAGTGTACTCGCTCGATTTCATTCGCCGTTCGCTTATTCTCCGGCAATGCTCTCTCAATAAGTTTTAATGTTCCATTACCTACAAAATAATAATAGCTGTCAATCGGATGTTCAGCATATCCGTTTTGTCTTAACACATAATTGACTGAATCTGCAAGGTCATATATTGAATTTACCAGAGTTCCGTCCAAATCAAAAATTATATACTTAATCATAATAAAACAATTATAGCGGTAATATGTTAAAAAAATATTAACTCACTGTGTTATTTACTAACTTTTAACTTAACCGCCAAAAAAAGTGTGCTCAATAAATATTTTAATTCCTATTGCAATAAGAATAAGCCCGCCGATAATCTGAGCTTTATTATTAAGAAGACTACCGAATTTTTTACCTACCAACACTGCAATGACCGAAAGTACAAAGGTAACAAACGCTATAAAACCTGCTGCCATAACTATATTTACGTCGGGAAGCACAGCAAACGAAACTCCAACAGCAAGTGCGTCAATACTTGTTGCGACTCCCTGAACTAAGAGAATACCCAAGCCTATCGACGCCCCTGTTGCTTTAATATCCTCATCTTTGCTTTTAACTCCGTCAATAAGCATTTTACCTCCGATAAAACAAAGAAGTATCAAGGCAATAAAATGGTCAAACGCTGATATATAATCAGCAAAAGTGCTTCCCAGAAAATAGCCGATTGTCGGCATTGCTCCCTGAAACAGACCGAAGCAAAGCCCCATTCCGAGCGTCCAGCCGAACTTTACATTTTTATAGCAAAGCCCGTTTGTTACTGACACTGCAAATGCGTCCATGGAAAGTCCTACAGCTATTAATAATAGCTCTGTCAAGCCCATATTAATCCTCCAGTTTTGATGAAAGAAGTGAAGAATATTTTTTTCTGAATGATTCAAATTCCCCTCTGTCGAGAGAATCTCTTATTCTCTCGGCAAGCGTGTTGTAAAAATACAAATTGTGCATAACACATAAACGTCCTGCAAGCTGTTCATTAGCCTTGAAAAGATGACGTATATACGCTCTGCTGTGATTTTTGCAGGTCGGGCAATCGCATTCAACGTCAAGCGGTCTGTCATCGGTTTGGTACTTCTCGTTTGTGATGTGCATTAAACCGCTCCAGGTGAAAATCGTTGCGTGTCTTGCATTTCTTGAAGGCATAACGCAGTCAAAAAAGTCGATTCCCCTAGCGACCGCCTCAATAATATTTTCTGGCGTACCCACACCCATAAGATAGCGTGGCTTATTTACAGGCATATAAGGCTCGACCTTTTCTATTATGTGATACATAACCTCTGTAGGCTCACCAACCGCAAGACCACCTATTGCCAAGCCGTCTAAATCAAGTTCGCTTATCTCTTTCATATGCTCGACTCTCAAATCGTCAAATGTGCACCCCTGATTTATACCAAAAAGCATCTGCTCTTTATTTATAGTTTCGTCAAGCGAATTAAGCCTTTTCAACTCAGCAATGCAACGCTTGAGCCATCTAGTAGTTCTCTCGCAGCTTTGCTTTGAATAGCTGTGCTCGGCAGGGTTTTCAACACATTCGTCAAACGCCATTGCGATAGTAGACGCCAACTTCGACTGGATACGCATACTCTCCTCAGGTCCCATAAAAATTTTTCTGCCGTCAACGTGAGAGTGGAAATATACTCCCTCTTCTTTAATCTTACGAAGCTCGGCAAGAGAAAATACCTGAAATCCGCCGCTGTCGGTTAAAATAGGTCTTTTCCAGTTCATAAATTTGTGAAGACCGCCCATTTCATAGACAATATCCTCGCCCGGTCTGACATGAAGATGATAGGTATTGCAAAGCTCGACCTGACATTTGAGATTTTCCAAGTCAACAGACGACACTCCACCCTTTATACAGCCCTGCGTTCCTACGTTCATAAAAACAGGCGTTTGAATTACACCGTGCGGAGTTTTAAACTCTCCCCGCCTTGCATTGCCCTCTTGTTTAAGTAATGTAAACATAAAATATTTTACCCATATAGGGTATTCCTCCGTTTTAATTTAAGCATTGTGTAAATTCTTATCCTCAAACTTTTCATAGTATCCGATAAGATTACCGCTTTCGTCTCTTATTGCTACGCAATAAACATCATCATTAGCACCGTTACGGGTTTTATGAAACTCGAAAATCTTGTTTACCGACTTATCCTTCTGCATTCTGCTGACATTATTTTTTATTATCTCCTGCGAGTGACTGTTATGGCAGTCAAGAACTGATTTTCCGATAAGCTCTGCCCCACCCCGATTTTCATAATTCTTAACTGCGGCAGGATTCATATATATTATAGTGTGAGTTAAATCACATACAACTATCGGCTTTTCATCACCGTCAACTATTCCTTTTAAAAACATATTGATGTCCATAGGTTTTATCTCCTTTTATAAAAGTTTTTTTATCAATGATAATTTATGTATCAATCCTAATCATCTCGGTAAGAACCTTATTACGATATGTTAGGTCGTTCCTGACTGTAAAACCGAGACTTTCCCAAAATGCGTTTCCATCTATATTTTTATCAAATACGACCAGTGCGACCTTATTGATATCGCATTGCTTTAATGCCAAAATTGCGGTATCCACTAATTTACGCCCTATACCTTGCTTTCTAAATCGTGGACTTACTGCGGTATGATAGATAAACCCACGCCTACCGTCATTACCTGCCAAGATCACTCCGACAATTTTATTCTCAATTAATGCAACAAAACAGGTATCAGGATTTCTATTTATGAATTTATCAATACCATCTCTGGAGTCATCAAAATTGTTTAAGCCCATTCCTGCACATGACATCCATAAGTTATAAATCTCATCGTAGTCATCAATTGTCATTTTTCTAATATTCATGTTATTCTCCTCTAAATTCATTCACTTTCCATTTTTCCATAATAACATCATCATTTTTTAAAATATATTCAATAGCTCCGAAAGATCCTCTATTCCGAAATCTGCCTGCTCATTTTTATGAATAACACTTGCCAATCCACCAAGACCTTGTTTTATCCATACCGTTTTCATACCAACTTTTTTGGCAGGTACGATATCGTTGTCCAATCTGTCTACAATCATAACGGAGTTGACAGGCAAACACTTTGCAGCAGTTAGCGCACGATGAAATATCTCACTATCCGGTTTTGAAATACCTTCTTCCGCAGAGGCTAAAACGACGTCAAAATACTTTAAAAGCCCCCAGCTTGAAAGGCGATCTTTCGTTCCCTGGCTTTGATTTGCGATAACACCAAGACGGTATCCTTTGACGGTCAACTGCTTTAAGACGGATTCCGTGTTACCGTATGGCTTTTCCGCCTCTTTATGCCACGGTGGCAATGCTATACCATAATACTTGACAGCCTCATGGTCGCCTTTCAAATTTTGCTTAGAAAATTCGATGACCTTTTTTTCAAAATCATCGACACTGATTGTTGTACCCGCAACAGCTTCACGGTATCTTAGTTTATAGCATTCACTTTCATCAATAAGCGTTGAACCAATATCGAAGAAAATCCATTTAATGTCTCTGAACGCAGTGCCTTTTTCCATAAAATTTTTCATTACAATATCACCATGCTATCCCCAAAGCTAAAAAATCTGTATTTTTCCTCAACAGCTATCTTATAGGCATTCATTGTGTTTTCATATCCTGCAAAAGCTGATACCAGCATAATAAGCGTGCTCTCGGGCAGATGAAAGTTTGTTATAAGTCCGTCAAGCACCTTGAACTTGTATCCCGGATAGATAAAAATATCTGTCTTTCCGCTGCAAGGGACAATCTCTCCGTTGTTTTCAGACGCAACGCTCTCAAGCGTTCTGCATGAGGTCGTACCCACTGCTATAATTCGACCGCCTGATTTTCTTGTTTCACTAATCAGCTTTGCAGTCTCATCGGGAACTTCATAATACTCGCTGTGCATTTTATGGTCTAAAACCTTGTCCTCCTTAACAGGACGGAATGTACCCAAACCGACGTGCAAAGTTACATACGCAAGCTTTATACCCTTACTTTCAAGCTCGCTAAGCTGTTCCTTTGTAAAGTGAAGTCCTGCTGTGGGGGCGGCGGCAGAGCCAAGCTCGTTTGAATACACCGTCTGGTAACGCTCTTTATCCTTTAGCTTTTTAGTTATATATGGAGGAAGCGGCATCTGTCCGATTTCATCTAACGTCTCAAAAAAGTTTTTATTGCAAGTAAATCTTGCTATTCTGTTTCCGTCGTCAAGAACATCAATTATCTCAGCGTCAAGACTTGAACCGCCGTGCTCAAAATGAAACTTAGTACCGACCTTTGCCTTTTTACCCGGTCTGCATAAAATCTCCCATACCATATTCTCTTTTTGCTCTAAAAGCAAAAATTCAATAGGCGTATTGTTGTCTGCTTTCACTCCATATATTCTGGCAGGAAGAACCCTTGAATCATTAAGAACAAGCAAATCACCTTTTTTTAGATAATCGCATAGATTATAGAAATGACTATGCTCACATTTCCCTGTAACTCTGTCCATTTTTAAAAGCCGTGAGGAGTTTCTCGGCTCAAGAGGCGTTTGGGCAATAAGTTCGCTTGGAAGCTCATAATAAAAATCAGACTTTTTCATATCATTTATATCTATCATATATGTTACATATTCCTTTCATTTGTTCAAATAAACGTAAATCCGAATAAAATTTTTCTGCATTTTTCTTCTGCGGTGTTGACACACAGACTTATTTTTGGTATTATAATTGTAGAAACGATAGAGGTGCGGCTGAAATTATTAGCATTTTCATAATTTAAAGGCTTCCCGAGCCGAAAGTGTGAAAGGTGATGCTGCCGAAGAATTAAGTGTTGGGAAAGCTTATTTCTGATTGCACGCTTAAAAGGCTTGTAATTGTCATCATAAAGTATGATGGAGTGCTATCGGCATATATTTGTCATTATATATGTCAACATTTCTATTATATTGTATGATGAGCTGGTTTTCAACCAGTTTTTTTAATATTTGTATGAAGTTGTTTGAAAATTTACAATTACTTATTCAAATATGTGATATGATTTTTAAAAGTAAGCATTTATGCTTTCATAAATTTATTTTTTAGAAGTACTTTACGGAGGTTTTTATGAGAAAATTCAAAGTGGGAATAATCGGTGCAACAGGTATGGTGGGGCAAAGATTTGCAACTTTACTTGAAAATCATCCCTGGTTTGAGGTTGAATGTCTTGCCGCTTCGCCTCGCTCAGCGGGAAAAAGCTATAAAGACGCTGTAGGTAAAAGGTGGGCAATGCCTACTCCAATGCCTGAGAAAATGCAAAGCATGATCATTCTCGACGCAGCCAAAGACATTGAAAAAATCGCAGGTATGGTCGACTTTGTGTTCTGTGCCGTAGATATGAAAAAGGACGAAATAAGAGCATTAGAAGAAGCCTATGCAAAGGCTGAATGTCCGGTAGTTTCAAACAACTCGGCAAACAGACATACCCCTGACGTTCCAATGGTCGTTCCTGAAATAAATCCTGAACACATTGAGATAATAAACGCTCAGAGAAAAAGACTCGGTACAAAGCGTGGATTTATTGCAGTTAAATCTAACTGTTCTATTCAAAGCTATGTACCTGCTCTGCATCCGCTTATGAAATACGGTGTTAAAAATGTTCTTGCCTGCACATATCAGGCTATAAGCGGTGCAGGAAAAACCTTTGAGACTTTTCCTGATATTGTGGATAATGTAATACCCTATATCGGCGGCGAGGAGGAAAAGTCTGAAATTGAGCCATTAAAGGTATGGGGAAAAATCGACGGCGATAAAATTGTTGACGCTAAAACTCCTTGCATCACTACACAATGCTTGAGAGTGCCTGTTCAAGACGGTCATACTGCGGCAGTGTTCGTATCATTTGATAAAAAGCCTTCTAAGGAAGAAATTTTGAAAGACTGGAAGGAGTTCAGCGGTGTTCCGCAGGAGCTTGACCTGCCTTCAGCACCTAAGCAGTTTTTAAACTATTTTGAAGAGGATAACAGACCTCAGCCAAAGCTTGACAGAGATTTAGAGGGCGGAATGGCAGTTACTCTTGGAAGACTAAGAGAGGATAAGCTATTTGACTATAAGTTCGTATGTCTGTCGCACAACACGTTAAGAGGCGCCGCAGGAGGCGGAGTTCTTTTAGCAGAACTGTTGGCTGCAAAGGGTTATTTTGATTAATTTTATTTAATATTTTACTCATGAAAGGAGTAATCAGCTATGAAAAAGACAATTTTCAAAGGCGCAGGAGTTGCCATTATAACACCTATGAATGAGGACGGTTCTATTAATTTCGACAAACTGGGTGAGCTTATTGAATTTAATATTGAAAATCACACCGACGCTATTATCATCTGCGGAACTACAGGTGAGAGTGCTACTATGACCGACAAAGAGCATCAGGATTGTATCACTTATGCAATTAAGAAGGCAGACGGAAGAATTCCTGTAATTGCAGGAACAGGCTCTAATGACACAAAATATGCAGTTGCCCTTTCAAAACACGCAGAGGAACAAGGTGCTGACGCTTTGCTTGTGGTTACTCCTTATTACAATAAATGCTCGCAGGAAGGTTTGATCAAGCATTACTACGCTATAGCAGACGCTGTTAATATTCCTATTATTGCATATAATGTTCCTTCAAGAACAGGAACAAACATAGCTGTTTCAACCTGTGTTGAGCTTTCAAAGCACAAAAACATAGCCGCTATTAAAGAAGCAAGCGGAGACATTTCAAGAGTTGCTCAAATTCGTGCTGCCTGCGGTGATGATTTAGACGTTTACAGCGGTAACGACGATCAGATTATTCCTATTATTTCACTCGGAGGAAAAGGAGTAATATCAGTTTTATCGAACTGTATGCCAAAGGAAACTCACGAAATTTGCGAGCTTTGCTTTGAGAATAAATACGAGGAAGCGTCTCAGCTTGCACTTAAATTATTGGAATTTACAAACGGCTTATTTATGGACGTAAATCCAATTCCTGTTAAGGAAGCTCTTAACATTATGGGATTTGAAGTTGGTGAATGTAGGCTGCCTCTTTGCAAAATGCCTCAGAGTAAAATTGATAAGCTGAAAGCACAGATGCAAAAGATCGGACTTGTAAAATAACTGATTTGAAAATTAAAGAGGGCAGAAAGTATCTGCCTTTTCTTGAAAGGACTAGTATTTATGACAAATATAGCTGTATGCGGTGCTAACGGTAAAATGGGAAAAGTGATTTATGATGTTGTGTCTTCAAGAGATGATTGTACAATTATTGCAGGTATAGATAAGATAACAGATACATATTCTGATTTTTCTATAGTATCAAAAGTCATTGATATGAAAGTAAAGCCTGATGTGATTATTGATTTTTCCCACCCGAGCGTTTTAGATGAGCTTTTGGATTATTGTCAAACTAATGGAACTCCTATAGTAATTGCAACAACAGGCTATACAGAAGATCAAATAGCAAAAATAAAAAAGGCGTCATCACAAATACCTGTGTTTTTCACATTTAATATGTCGCTGGGTATAAATCTATTGGCACAGCTTGCTAAAAAAGCAACTCAAATACTGGGCGGTCAATTTGATATTGAAATAGTAGAAAAGCACCATAATCAGAAAATCGACGCTCCGTCCGGAACAGCAATTATGCTTTCTGAAGCAATTAACGAGGAGCTTGGCAATAACTATTCTTTGACTTACGACCGTCATTCGGTTAGAAAAAAGCGTTCAAAAACCGAAATCGGTATGCACGCAATCAGAGGCGGAACAATAGTCGGCGAACATGAAATTATCTTTGCAGGGCGTGACGAGGTCATAACTCTTAAACATGAGGCTCATTCTAAAGAGGTTTTCGCAGTCGGAGCTGTAAATGCGGCTTTATTTATCAGCGATAAGTCTGCCGGTCTTTATGATATGAATAAGATGATCTCTAACAGATAATTATTTTTAGTGTTTTAACACGCTGGTATCCAATATAACTGTATTAGTTGCCAATATATCAATTACTTAAAAAATTAAACAAACAGGCAAGAATATTCTTGCCTGTTAAGTAGTTTCATAATATTTATATTTTAGGCGGTAAGAATTTCTTGCCGCCTTAAAATTTTCATATTTTAATCTATAAGGCAGACCGCTGTTGCAGAGATTCCCTCACCTGCTCCGGTAAACCCCAGACCCTCCTCAGTAGTTGCCTTTACGGAAATACAATCAATATCACAACATAATACCTTAGCAATATTTGCTCTCATCTTATTTATATAAGGCTCTAGCTTAGGTGATTGGCAGCAAATAGTTGAGTCAATATTCACAACAGCATATCCACTGTTTTTTATTATTCCATAAACCTCTTTTAAAAGCATAATGCTATCTGCACCCTTGTAATTTTCATCAGTATCGGGAAAAAGCTTTCCTATATCCCCAAAAGCACAGGCACCAAGCAGTGAATCCATAACAGCGTGAGTTAAAACATCTGCGTCGCTGTGTCCGAGCAAGCCTTTTTCAAACGGAATTTCAACTCCGCCTAAAATCAGCTTTCTATTCTCTGTAAGTCTATGAACATCATAACCGTAACCAATTCTCAATCAAATCACCTCAATCCTACAATTAATACAAATCGCTGTTAATCATAATGTTAAGCCTTTTCACAAACTGACTCAGTTTTTCTCTTGTTATATTTGCATTGTCAGAAAAGCTGACCATAGCCCTAAGCGGAAGCTCGTTATACATAGACAGTTCCCCTTCACTTTTATCCGAGCCGCTGTTTATTCCTGCATTGACTTCTTTTAAAAACTCTTTAAATAACTCTTTTCCCATCTCGGTTGACATAACATCGCCGCCGGTACTGTTGAGCGTATACTCTACTCTTATCTTATTTGTAGGAGCAACATATACACAGGTTTTCAGTCTTATATCCCTTGAGCTTGAACCGACAAATATATTATACTTTCCGTATTCGGTATACCAATCGGAAATATCAGTGTTATAATATGCAAATGAACGTTTGTCAAGAACAAATGCAACTTTCTTTTCTTCTCCCGGATTGAGCATTACTTTCTCAAATCCCTTAAGCTCCTTAATAGGTCTTATAACGCTCGACTGCTCGTCATTTACATATAGCTGAACGATCTCTTTTCCTTTGATCTTTCCGGTATTCTTTACAGTAACAGTAACTGTAACCTCTTCATCGTCGTTCATCTCACTCTTAGAAATATCAATATCCTTATATTCAAAAGTTGTATAGCTAAGACCGTACCCGAACGGATAAAGCGGTTCAATTTCCTTTTTATCATAATATCTGTAGCCGACAAATATACCCTCTTGATAGCGTACCCTATCTCCCTCGCCTGGAAAATTCAGATAAGACGGATTATCGCTTAATTTCCTCGGAAATGTTTCTGCCAGCTTACCGCTTGGGTTTTTCTTTCCAAAGAGTATATTAACCTCTGCCTGACCGACTGCCTGTCCTCCCAAATATGCCTCAAGAATACCCTTTACATTATCAGCAAACGGCATCTCAACTGCAGAACCGTTATGAAGTACAACTACAGTATTTTCATTTACTTCACTGACCCTTTCAATAAGCTCAATCTGACATTCGGGAAGTCTTAAATGACTTCTGTCATATCCCTCAGATTCAAATAAATCAGGCAGACCGACAAACAGCACAGCAATTTCGCACTCCTTTGCCGCCTGAACTGCTTCACTTAAAAGTTTATCATCTGTTTCATCTTCAACAGTATTGTAACCCTCTGCATAAGTTACTTTGCATATATCTTTTACTGCTTCAAGAGCAGAGGTTACCTTATAAGAATTAATATGTGAACTTCCTCCACCCTGATAGCGCGGAGATTCGGCAAACCTGCCTATAAATGCAATTTTCTTGCTTCTGTCAAGCGGAAGAATATTACCCTCGTTTTTCAGCAATACCATACATTCGCTTTCGATTTCTGCCGCCAGCTTGTTATGCTTTTCCTTATCCCAAATAATATTAGATTTTTTGCCGTCTTCATATTTATCAATAAGCTCCAAAATTCGTCTTACACACTTGTCAACGTCTTTTATATCCAGCTTTCCAAGCCTTACAGCCTCAACAATAAATTTATCGTTTTTGCCCAGCGACGAAGGCATCTCTAAATCAAGACCTGCCTTTATTCCGTTTACACGGTTATCTACTGCTCCCCAGTCGCTAACTACAAGACCTTTATATTCCCACTCATCACGTAATATATTTGAAAGGAGCTTTGGATTTTCAGACGAATGTACACCGTTTACCCTGTTATATGAACACATAACTGTCCACGGCTTTGCATTCTTAACTGCTCCTTCAAAAGACGCAAGATAAATCTCACGCAAAGTTCTTTCATCAACCTCAGCAGAAACACTCATTCCTCTGTACTCTTGATTATTGAGTGCAAAATGCTTGAGCGAAGTTCCAACACCCCTTGACTGCACTCCCTTAATGTACGCCGAAGCCATCTCTGTTGAAAGATACGGATCCTCTGAAAAATACTCAAAGTTTCTGCCGCACAGCGGTGAACGCTTTATATTTGCACCGGGACCCAATATCACTGCTACTCCTTCAGCCTGACACTCATCACCTAGAGCCTTGCCCAGCTTTTCTATTAAATCCCTGTCAAACGAACACGCAAGCGCCGACGCAGTGGGAAAACAAACAGCCTCTATGCTTTCATCAGTAACGCAGTCTCTTTCCTCATTTACCTTCCTTAGTCCGTGAGGCCCGTCAGACATCATTATCTTTTGTATATCCAATCTCTCAACCGATTTTGTGTGCCAGAACCCCTCTCCGGAACACAATGACGCTTTTTCCTCTAAAGACATTTCCGCTAATATTTTATCAATGTTCATTATTTGAGATCCCCCTGCAAGGATAAATTTTCTTGATGTTCATTATAACACAATAGTGAAATTTAAGCAACATTATGCCTACCGGTTACGCCTGTATTGTTTAAACATTAAAAATTTCATCTCTTGGTTTTGGATAATAATTGACAAAAACAAGTTAAAAATAGACTATTATTTATTATAAAATTGTGCTACAATGTAATCAATGACATTTTTGTCATTGAAAAGATACTCAGAAAATACAGCACGATTGTTTTAGTATTTTCTTTATAAAATATTAAAGGAGGAAAAATTATGAAATTTTCAGATGGATTTTGGCTCACAGAACGTGGATACGAAGTCAATTATGTCAACGAGGCTTATGTTATCGAAACAACTGATAATGCCATCAAGGTTGTAGCAACGCCTTCAAAAATCTACAACAGAGCTATGACACTTGGCGGTCCAAACCTTGAAATTACATATTCTTCAACTATGGAGAACTGCATCAAAGTACACATCACGCACTACAAGGGCACTGTTGACCGCGGACCGCATTTTGAGTTAAAAGAGGATTACGGCTACAAGCCTGTAATCAACGAAAATGAGAACAGCGTTGAACTTGTTACAGGAAAGACTAAGGTTGTTATCAGCAAAGATAACTGGAGTGTTCAGTACTACTACGGCGACAAGCTTTTGACAGGAGGTGCTTGGAGAGCCACCACATTAGTTAAGGAAAGTCAGTTCAAAGCTAATGCAAGGCTTGCTAAACAGGAGGACGACACTTTCTGGAGCTACCCTCAGGATTCTCACACGACATATCTGCGTGAACAGCTGCAGCTTTCAGTCGGCGAATATATTTACGGTTTTGGTGAGAAGTTCACTACTTTTACCAAAAACGGTCAGAATGTTGAGATTTGGAACGCCGACGGCGGAACCTGTTCAGATCAAAGCTATAAGAGTATTCCTTTCTATACTTCTTCGAGAAACTACGGTGTGTTCGTAAACAGTTCTGATAAGGTTTCATACGAAGTTGCATCTGATACAGTTTCAAAGGTTTCATTTACCGTTCCGGGCGAAGAGCTTGAATACTTTATTTTCGGCGGAGAAAATCTTACAGATGTTTTGGAAGGTTATACGAATCTTACAGGAAAGCCTGCACTTCCGCCTGCATATACATTCGGTCTGTGGCTTACGACTTCTTTCACAACAACCTACGACGAAGAGACAATAACTTCTTTCATAGACGGTATGGCAGAAAGAAATATACCGCTTCAGGTGTTCCACTTTGACTGCTTTTGGATGAAGGAATTTGAATGGTGTAACTTTGAATGGGATAAGTCTCAGTTCCCTGACCCGCCTGCTATGCTTGAACGTCTTCACAAGGAAAAAGGCCTTCATACCTGCGTTTGGATAAATCCGTATATTGCACAGCGTTCTAAGCTGTTTGACGAGGGTATGGAAAACGGTTACTTTGTGAAAAAGAAAAACGGCGATATTTTCCAGGCTGATGAATGGCAGCCGGGTATGGCGCTTGTCGACTTCACAAATCCGGCAGCCTGCAAGTGGTATGCTTCAAAGCTGAAAGCTCTCTGCGATATGGGTGTTGACTGCTTTAAAACCGACTTCGGTGAAAGAATACCTACAAAAGATATTGTTTATTATGACGGTTCTGACCCTATAAAAATGCACAACTTCTACACTCATCTTTACAATAAGACTGTGTTCAACGTGCTTAAAGATTATTATGGTGAAAATAAGGCTTGTTTGTTTGCACGTTCTGCTACAGCCGGAGGACAGCAATTCCCTGTTCACTGGGGTGGCGACTGCTCTGCTGAGTATTCTTCTATGGCTGAGACAATCAGAGGCGGACTCTCACTTTCACTTTCGGGATTTGGTTTCTTCAGCCACGATATGTCAGGATTTGAGGCTACAGCTACTCCTGACATTTACAAGAGATGGGCTGCATTCGGATTATTCTCTACTCACTCTAGGCTTCATGGAAATCAAAGCTATAGAGTGCCTTGGCTGTTCGACGAGGAATCATGTGATGTTCTTAAATTCTTTACTGAACTAAAGGGCAAACTGATGCCTTATATCTTTGCACAGGCTATTAAAACTCACAATGTCGGAGTTCCTATGATGAGAGCTATGGTTATCGATTACGCAGATGACCCAACTTGCCTTACTCTTGACAGGCAGTATATGTTCGGCGACAACATTTTAGTTGCTCCTATACTTAATGACGAGGGTATAGCTGAATACTATGTTCCAGAGGGAAAATGGACAGATATAATCACAGGAAAAACCCTTGATGGCGGTAAGTGGTACAGACATAAATGTAATTACTTTGAGATACCTGCACTAGCTAAACCTAATTCTATTATTGCATTCGGTAATTTTGTACGTGATTTTGAATATGATTATGTAAACGGTACAAACTTTACAATTTACAACTTAGATGACGGCAGATCCGCTGTTTGCCCTGTTTATGATAAGGAAGCAAACAAGGTATTTGAGTTGACAGCTAAGAGAAACGGAAATAAAATTGAGTGTGAATACACCGATACTGATTCTTCATTTACAATTACTGTTGCAGGCACAGATAAATCAATAGAAATTACTCCAAACTTCGGCGGAAAGGTTATTATTGAACTGTAAAAAAGCCAAATTTACTAAATAGTCATATACAGTAAAAGCGTTCGGAATTTTCCGAACGCTTTTGTTATCATTTAACTTTTTTCTTAACGGCTTTACTCCATTTTCCATATTTTGTACTGCCTTTTTCTTTCTTATATGCCCTTACTTTTACAAAGTATTTCTTCTTTGATTTAAGTCTTTTTATTGTTACTTTGTTTTTCTTGACTTTAACTGTCTTTTTGTTCTTTGTGAACTTATTGTTTGTTGCATACATTACCTCATAGCCTGTTGCTCCGCTTACCTTTTTCCAAGAAACATTTAGCTTCTTTTTCTTTGCAGTAAGTTTAACTGATTTTACTTTGGCTGGTTTTTGAGCGGTTACTTTAGTTGCACTTGGCACTTTATTTGCAGGCTTATTTATTTTTTTATTGCTGTTTACAGGTGTCTTGGCCGTTGTTGGTTCAGTTGTTTTAGGCGGATCCGATTTATTATCATCTTCTGAATTATTTGTGTTGCCTGTATTGTCCGATTGGTCTGTCTTATCTTCTAAAGGCGGTTCTGAAGGTGCACTTTTTTCTCCAATAGTCTTGAGTACATTTCCGTTTGCATCAAGAAATTCAACACACCTAATCAAATATACATAATCTTTGGCTTCTTCCCATGAATATGTTGAAGCAGAAACACTATAGCTGTCACCATTCTTAATCTGATCATAAAGGTCTAAAATTACTTCTATTGCAGTTTCGCCGGTAATGTCATTTTCACCCATTACAGTCTTTTTTGATTCTTTGCCAGCAATATTTGCTGACAAATTAATACCAGCCCATGGGTTAAATGAAACATCTGCAGCACAATCAAATATATACCTTATCTTTGCTGCCCCTTCCATTGAAGCGTCAGCTGTCCCGTTAGCCAAATTAAGAGAAGTACCGCCTGATTTAATCAACCCAAGCGCATCTTCTTTCGACATTGGCGCATAGTAACTTGTATCAATTGGAACAAAAGTTCCGTCTTTAATTTCTTTAGCTAGATTTTCTATAACATTGGCATCTGTTTCTGTTTTTATTTTAAATTGTGTTCTTGAATAAAAATTGTCATTTACATCCCACAGAACAGGAATAAATCCATAACTCTTAATAAGTCTCATAAGATAATCCAAAGCTTCGCTTGTTGATTTTACTTCAGCATTTTCAGAAAAACGATCATTATCATATATAGAAGTTGTCTCACCTATAAATACAGGTATACCCTTTTCCGTGAAAGATTTTTTCAAAAGATTTAATTGGTTTATACTAAATAACCTCCAAAATTTACTTCCGATTTGCTGAGACCAATATGCGTTTCCGTCAACATAATGTACTGATACCATCATTCTGTCTTTTGCCGTATCAACAGGCATCTTAAATTCTGAATTAGTGGTTTTTTCTACATTAGTAAAATAGCCGGAAACAATAAGCATTCTATTTTCATTATTACCGCCGGTAGCTCTTACAGCATCAACAAATGCCTGATTCATTTTATTAGTCCAATCAAATCCTTCACTTTCAGGCAAATCGTTAATTATATCGTTTTCGTCTATCTGACCTCCTCCAAGATATTCATTAAATCCCTCAAACATTAGGTAATCTGAATATTCCTTAAAATAATTAGCAATTTGAGTCCATATCCTTTTAAATATTTCTGCTGATTTTTCTTTCGAGTTACGTCTGATTATAAACTCATCAAAGTGATGAATATTGATAACTGCGTAAACTCCTGCATTACGGCAATAATCTACAATTTCCTTAACACGCTTAATGTATGCGTCTGAAATCGTATATGTGCCATCATTTGCCATCATATTGCCCCAAAATACAGGTATTCTTATAGTATTAAACCCTGCATTTTTCATTCCGTTAATAATCTCCTGTGTAGTTACTACAGCACCCCAAGTAGTTTCATAATCTCTGGGCGTATTACTGCCTATTACAGGAGGCCATTGGTATGATAAACTCGTACAATTGCCTGCATTATAGGATTCCATTGTATTACCCAGATTGATTCCAAGACCCATATCGTCAGCGTAATCTTGTGCAGTCATATTGTCACGCATAACACCATCATCAGCCATACCAATGACAGTTGTTATTCCCTGTAATGATGAAGAACCAAACATAATACAAGCTGTCAATAAGAACACAACTAACCTCTTAACCTTCACAAATATCACCCTTTTTCATACTTTTCACATATATCTCTTGAAAGAGTTAAATAACCCTTTTTACACTTATTAAGATAACATATCATATAACAACTGTCAAGAATCAATCATTTTACTACAAAACATCGGCTACCAATATATACAGAACAAGCAAGACAAATAGTTTGCCTGTTGTAAATACTTATCAAAAATATAAATACTAACGCGAGATACAAATTCACATTCCACAAAATGTGAAACGCGAACAGGCTCCGGCGGCTCGCCGGTGGCTCCCCAAGCTGGACTTGAACCAGCGACATCGTGATTAACAGTCACGCGCTCTACCGACTGAGCTATTGAGGAATATTTAATTTTTAATGTATTCCTCACATAAGCAACATCGTGATTAACAGCCGAAGAAACGTTTGCGTTTCTTTTCGCTCCATACCGACTGAGCTATTGAGGAATATTATTTAATTTTAACAAACAGTACAAGAGAAAAGTATCGACTTTTCTCTTTCTGTTTGTTAAGTGTCGGCAACTACCTATTTTTCCGGGCCGTCGCCAGCCAAGTATCATTGGCGTAGATGAGCTTAACTACTGTG
>CANQUM010000011.1 GCA_947627045.1 uncultured Clostridia bacterium | reverse complement strand
TTTGATATAAATAATGTGTCGGTAACGCTTGGAAGCTCAAAGGGTAAAATTCACGTTTGCGAAAACGGAGCAGGGATCGTATTTTCGGAAGAAAAGGCAAAGGAAATTCTGCTTGAAGATGAAATAATCATAGATATAAATATCGGTAACGGAGAGGGCAAAGCCACCGCATGGGGCTGTGATCTCACATACGATTATGTTAAAATAAACGGAGATTACAGGTCATAGGTGTAGATATTTTAGAGAGGAGAATTAAACAATGGAACAGATTTCAAATTACACTCGCACAAAGGTGCTTATGGATGCGCTCCCTTATTTGCAGAAGTACAATGACAAAATCGTTGTTGTTAAATACGGCGGAAACGCAATGACCAACGAGGCACTTAAAGAGGCGGTAATGAGCGATATTGTTCTGCTCGGGGCAGTGGGAATAAAGGTAGTTCTTGTTCACGGCGGAGGACCTGAGATAAATACAATGCTAGATAGAGTGGGTATTGAATCTAAGTTTGTAAACGGACTTCGCTATACCGACGCTGATACAATGGAAGTTGTTCAGATGGTTCTGGCAGGAAAGGTAAACAAACAGCTTGTTCAGAACATTCAGACGCACGGCGGAAAAGCTCTTGGTCTTTGCGGAATTGACGGTGAAATGATAGTTGCCGAAAAGCTTGATGGAGAGAGCGATTTAGGCTATGTCGGCGAGATAAAAAGGGTTTCTACACGTCCTATTATAGACGCATTAAACAGCGGTTTTGTACCTGTAATATCTACTGTCGCAACAAGCGAACAGGGAGATGCATATAACATAAACGCCGATACGGCTGCCGCTAGGATAGCAAGCTGTCTGAGGGCAGAAAATCTTATCCTTATGACGGATATAGCAGGTCTTTTGGAGGACAAGAATGATGAGAGTACGCTTATCAAGCAGGTGAATGTCTCCGAGGTGGCTTACTTAAAGAAAAAGGGAATAATCAGCGGAGGTATGATTCCTAAAATAGACTGCTGTGTAGAGGCGGTAAGGCGCGGAGTTAAAAAGACTTCAATAATAGACGGCAGAGTACCGCACTCGATTTTGATAGAATTACTTTCAAGCGAGGGCGTAGGAACGCAGTTTATTTAATAAATTATCAGGTTATAAAGGAGCAGGAAATGTCAACTATAGAAAAATTCAACGAGCATATTATGCCTACATACGGACGCTTTGATGTTGTTCTTGACAGAGGAAAAGAGCGTTTGGCTGTTGATGAGAACGGTAAAAAATACATTGATTTCGGCTCGGGAATAGGAACAAACAGTCTGGGCTTTTGCGATAACGAGTGGGCTGAGGCTATTTCAAAGCAGGCACATTCAATTCAGCATACGTCGAATTACTATTACACAAAGGTTTCGGCAGATTTTGCACAGACGCTTACCGAATCAACGGGGTATTCAAAGATATTTTTCGGCAATTCGGGTGCTGAAGCAAACGAGTGTGCAATAAAGCTGGCGAGAAAATATAGCTTTGATAAATACGGCAAGGGCAGGCACAATATAATTACCCTTTTAAACAGCTTTCACGGAAGAACGCTTTGTACCCTTTCCGCAACAGGTCAGGATAGCTTTCACAATTATTTTTTTCCGTTTGTTGAGGGGTTTATAAACACTCCTGCAAATGATATTGACGCACTTGTAAAAACATTAGATGACAATAAGGATACAGTGTGTGCTGTTATGTTTGAGTGCGTTCAGGGCGAGGGCGGAGTTATTCCGCTTGATAAGGATTTTGTAAAGGCAATCGCTGACGAGTGTGAAAAGAGAGATATTCTCACAATATGCGATGAGGTTCAAACCGGTGTTGGAAGAACCGGAAAGTTCTTGGCGTGTGAGCATTATGGAATTAAGCCCGACATTGTAACTCTTGCCAAAGGCTTGGCAGGCGGAGTTCCGATAGGCGTTTGTATGGCTAATGAGAATTGCTGCGATGTTCTTTCAAAGGGTATGCACGGCTCGACATTCGGAGGAAATCCGATAAGCTGTGCAGGAGGAAATGTTGTATTAAATAGGGTACTTTCCGAAGGCTTTTTAGATGAAGTCGCACAAAAGGGCGAGTACATTAAAACTGAGCTTTGTAAAATAAATGAAGTTGACGGAGTAGACGGATTAGGTCTTATGCTTGGTATAAGACTAAAGACAAAAACTGCGGCCGATGTCTGCAAGGAATGCCTTGATAACGGACTGCTTGTTTTAACAGCAAAGGAAAAGCTGCGGCTTTTGCCTCCGCTTAATATTACAAAAGATGAAATCGATAAGGGACTGAGTATCCTTAAAAATATACTAGATGAATAGAGAGGAAAAACTATATGAAACACTTACTTAAAATGCTTGATTTATCTAAAGAGGAGATTATTGAAATCTTAAATCTTGCTGACCAGTTGAAGTATGAAAACAAAAACGGCATAGAGCATCATTTGCTCAAGGGCAAGACTTTGGGTATGATTTTTCAAAAAGCCTCGACTAGAACACGGGTTTCATTTGAAACGGGAATGTATCAGTTAGGCGGAAATCCGCTGTTTCTGTCGTCAAACGATTTGCAGATAGGCAGGGGAGAGCCTGTTCAGGATACTGCAAGGGTACTGTCTCGCTATATTGACGGAATTATGATTAGAACATTCGAGCAAAAAGAGGTCGAGGATCTAGCGAGGTTCGGTTCAATTCCTGTAATAAACGGGCTTACTGATTTCTGCCACCCGTGTCAGGTTCTTGCAGACCTTATGACTATAAGAGAGTTCAAGGGACGTCTTGATGGACTGAAGATGGGTTATATCGGCGATGGAAACAATATGGCTAACTCACTTATTGTCGGCTGTTTAAAGGTCGGAATGAGAGTGTCTATCGCTTGCCCTGCCGACTATCAGCCTGACAAGCAGGTTTTGGATTTTGCAAAAGAGTATGGTGATAAGTTCTTTATGACCGACAAGCCTATTGAGGCAGCAAAAGACTGTGATGTTCTGTTTACCGACGTCTGGACATCAATGGGTGAAGAAGCAGAGACCGAAAAGAGAAAGATTGCATTTGAGGGTTATCAGATCAATGACGAGATAATGGCTCAGGCTAAGCCTGACGCTATGGTTCAGCATTGTCTGCCTGCACACAGGGAAGAGGAAATAACCGAAAAGGTATTTGAGGCTCACGCTGATGAGATATTTGAAGAGGCAGAAAACAGACTTCACGCTCAAAAGGCTGTTATGGTTTTGTGTATGAAGGATAAGGAATAATTTTGGATTGTTGCAAGAAATTAAATTCTTAGATATTGACAAATACCATAGAATTTGATATAATTTTTAAGCGATGCACAAGGCATCTGCAATAAATAAATACAGTTCGCAACGACACATGTAATACTTTATAGTATGTAAATCTGATTACGGAACGGGCCTTCTGTGATTTGCATATTTAAGTATTCGTGTGTCTTTTTGTGTGCTAAAAAGAAAAGGAGATTATTTATGCCAAGAAATCAATTTCAGAGAATGGTTTTCGCTTTTCTGACAGTGCTGATAACGGTTCATGCTTATGTGTTCTTCAGTCTGTATGTGGTAAACGGAAACACTCTTATGACAGTAAACGGAACAAACAGCGTTATTTCTGCTATCTATCATCAGGGAGGAGTTTATATGCTCGGCACATATCTTCCGATATGGGCAGTGGTTATAACAGAGTTTATTTTAGCTTACTCACTGGAAATATTTATAGGAAGTCCCTGTTCGTTCAAATTAGCTTGCAGGGTTTTAGATCCTCAGAAATCAAACCCTATGCATTTTGAAACTGCTGTTATCTGTGCTACTGTTGTTATTATGTGTCCTTCAATGAGCTTTATTGCTGCACTTCTTTATTATCCATACTACGGTGGATTTAATATTTTCACGCTTTTTGCAAATTGGTTGAAATTAATGTGCTTTAATTTCCCGTTTGCGTTATTTACACAAGTGTTTTTCATTCAGCCGCTTGTCAGAATTCTGTTTAAGCTGATATTCAGAAAGGATATTGAAAATAGAATTTTAGAAGCTGAAGCAGCTTAATTAAAAAACTCCCTTGGATATTAAAATCCAAAGGAGTATTTTTATTTCTTTCTAAAGAGCGACAAAATACGTTTAAATATAGATGATTTATTTTTTTCATAAGATGGTTCAGTCTCTGTCGTTGGTGCGTTTTTATATGCCTCGTCAAAGAATATCTGCTGAGCGTCAATAGTGTCAAAATCGTCCTGTTTTTGCTTTTTGTAAGTGCCGTTTGACTGCAAGACCCTGCCCTTGACATTGTCGTTGACTTGCGTTTTAAAATATCTGAAAACTTTTTCTTTTATTTCATTGTCGTATATCGGAACGGCTACCTCAACACGTCTTATAGTGTTTCTTGTCATAAAGTCAGCAGAGGAAATATAAATCTTTTGTTCATTATTTTTTCCGAAAATATAGAACCTTGCATGCTCTAAGTATCTGCCAACTATGGATACTACTTTTATATTTTCTGTTTCTCCCTCAATTCCCGGAATCAGACAGCATATACCCCTGATAACAAGCTCAATTTCAACTCCGGCTTTTGAACATTCAATAAGCTTTTTAATCAGAACTTTATCCGTCAGTGAGTTTGCCTTTATGCCTATGTATGCCTGATTTCCGCTTTTGGCTTTTTGTATCTCCTCATCCATCATATCAATTAGCTGGGGACGAAGCGCCTTTGGAGCTACAAGAAGATGATTTGTCTTTTCAACAAGATTGTCTGTTGCAAGCGCATTAAAAACATTTACGGCGTCTTCAGCTATTCCTTGATGAGAAGTCATAAGGCAAACGTCTGCATAAAGCTCTGCTGTTTTTTCGTTGTAGTTTCCCGTTCCCACCTGAACGGTGTATTTTGCTTTGTTTCCGAATTTTCTAGTGATAAGCAGAAGCTTTGAGTGTACCTTTAAATCTTCAGGGCCGTATATTACCTTAACTCCTGCTTTCTCAAGACGTTTTGACCAGTCTATATTGTTTTCCTCGTCAAATCTTGCTCGAAGCTCGACTAATACCATAACGTCTTTTCCGCTTTCAGCGGCGTCTATCAGAGCTTCAACGATTTTGCTTGCCTTAGCAACACGGTATAATGTGATTTTTATTGATACAACATTCTTATCATGTGCCGCTTCCTGTAAAAGCCTGATAAAAGGCTTAATGCTTTCATATGGATAGGATAAAAAAATATCTTTTTTATCAATTTGAGCAATCATAGGGCTTGATTCGTCAACCATAGGCGACTTTTGCGGAATCTGTTCGTTAAAAAACAAATCTGATTGGTCTTTTGCTTTGTTTCTTACTGTGAATATATAAGACATATCAAGCGGTGTTTTTTCTACAAAGAATTGCTTTTTTGGTATATCAAGACGAGATGACAGTTCGGCTATCGTTGAAGCGGAAAGCTCTTTGGAAAGCTGTATTCTGACAGCGCAAAGCCGTTTTCTTTTTTTAATAAGCTCAGACATAGCGCCCCTGAAATCCATCTCCTGGTCAAAAAGAGCTTCTTTAACGTCAATATCTGTGTTTCTTGTAACACGAATAAGGCTTTTTTCTTCTATTTTATAATTTGAAAAGATTTTGTTTAGGTTGTGAAGGATTATATCTTCAACTAGAATATATCTTATTTTCTTTTTGCCCGGCAGGAATAGAACCCTTGAAAATACTCCGGAGGTATTTACAATTCCCAACAAAATATTAGACTTTGACGAAAGACGTGCAACTGCATATACATCTTTGCCGTTCATAAATGGGAAAGGATGTCTTTTATTGACTATCTGGGGAGATAAAAACGGACTTACTTCGTATTTGAAAAAACTGTTTACAAAATTCTTATCCTCTTTTGACAGTTCCTTTATATTTATATGCTTTATTCCGTTTTCTTTAAGCTCGTCCGACAGTCTTTCAAAATACTCGTCGTGCTTTACGTTTAACTGGGCAACTCTTTTGAAAATCGCATTAAGCTGTTCTGACGGCTTCATTTTGGTTTTTCCGTCGAGGTCATCATCGTCAATAAGCATCTGGTCGTGAAGCGAGCCTACCCTGACCATAAAAAATTCGTCTAGATTGCTAGAATATATTGATGAAAAAAACAGTCTTTCCAACAGCGGTACAGAATTGTCGTTTGATTCATCTAAAACCCGCTGGTTGAATTTAAGCCATGAAAGCTCACGGTTGTCATAAATCTTTTCAGCCAAATTAACTTCCTCCCGCTAAGATAATACTATAAACAAAGCATAGCAAAGTATAATCATTAATCCCATTATTCTGTAGAACAAACTGAAATTTGAATTTTTATCTGTCTTTTTGTTTTTAAGAAACAGGCAAAGTCCTGTGATAATTGTTGCAATAAATCCGAATATGACAAGCGAGCCTGAACCTTTTGTATAAAACACCGAGCCGCCTCTGTAAAGAATATCAGATACTGCAAGTATTGCAAAGTTGAACACTCCGCTTCCGAGAATATTACCTGTTGCTGCATTAAAGTTAGACTTTTTAGCCAGTGCAAAGGTAGAAGTAAGCTCAGGAAGACTTGTTGCGATACCAAGAAACAATGCACCTGCAATTGTTGCACCTAGGTTAAATCCTTTTGCTAGAATGTCGGTAACATAGGTTATAGATACTGAAACACATACCAGAACGACAGCCAGTATTACAAATCTGACGGCGATTTGCTTAATAGTAAGAGGATTGTTTGTTTGCTCATCGTTATCACTTTTGTCATTTGCCATAAATCTAATGGAAAAAATATAAGTAATAATTATAATCAAAGAATAAATGCTTATGCTGAATACACTGTAGTCGATGCCCAGTATAACAGCTAAGAACATCAAAGCAAACAGAAAAAGAGTAAACATTGTTATTTTAAAATGACTTTTTCCTACCGCTGCTTTGGAAAACTTTTTAGCCCATATTAACATTACAATGCCGAATATAGTCATATTAAAAAGGTTGCTGCCTAAAATATTTCCTATTACAAGACTTGGGTTTTTAACAATAACGACTGCTGAAAAAGAGGTAAAAAGCTCAGGCAGCGACGTAACAGCGGCGAGAACAACTCCGCCTATAAATGCACCCGATATATTTGTTTTTTTGTCTATTAGATCCACATAGTCGGCAAGCTTTACCGAAAGGATCACTACCAATACAGCAAGTACGATATAGCATAAACTCCAAAGTACTAAATTCATATTTTAACGATCTTCTCCTTTGTTTTTTATATATGCTGATCAATAAGCATTATAAATTAAAATACTTTTTAAAATTATCACTCAGAATTTTTTTGTTCTCATCATCGCTTAAACCAAGTCTCATAAACCGTTGAATTTCACTGTAGTGGTCCCACATAGGGAAATCAGTTCCGAAGAATATTTTGTCAGCACCGAAGCCTCTTATTATTTCTCTTGCATAATCAACTGATAGAAATTCCAATGAGGAGCTTGAATCAAAATGTATGTTTTTACCGAAAAGACAGGTTACAGCCTCGTCCCACCGCTCGTAACCGCCCAAATGAGCGGCAAACACATCTAGCTTTGGAAATGTTTTCATTACGCTTTCAAGTCTTTTCGGACGTGAATAATCATATCTTGGGTCTCCCATATGAATAAGGATAGGGAGCTTTCCTTCAATTGCACTGTATATTTTTTCAGCCTTATCATCGTCTATATAAAATTCCTGAAAATCCGGGTGTATCTTTATGCCTCTCAAGCCAGAACTTATTATTCTATCGACTTCTTCATCTATATTTTCATAATCGGGGTGAAGTGTTCCGAAACCGACAAATTCGGGATGAAGTTTGCACTCGTTCATAATAAAGGTGTTTATGCTTTCAACCTGATGCGGAACGGTAGCCGTCGAGCAAACAAGATAGTGCGTAACGCCTATTTTGCTTCCGTATTCAATAAGCTCGTCTGATATACCGTTTTTGCAGGTCATAGGAATGCTGTAAAAGTTTCCTATTGATGAAACCGCCTTTACAGATATTTTTTCAGGGAAAATATGTGCGTGTGCATCACATATCTCATAATTTTTGCAAAATTCCGAAATTTCTTTACTGTCAAACATTTTAATCTCCGATTCAAATTTATTTTACTCATTAATATAATTTATTATTAATACTTTGTGAAAATAACCGGGCTTTTTGAGAAAAGACCTGTAAGTATGTAAAAAGTATTAAAACGCTAATCCTTAACCTCGATAAGTATAACCGAAAGATTATCTCGGCTTTTATTTTCTATAGCTTTATCAACAAGACTTTCTGCCTTTTCGCTTATGGCTTTTGAAGAACAGAGAACTTCTTTGATATAATTATCAGATAATTTGTCGTAAACACCGTCTGAACATATCATCAAAGAATCGCCTCGTTCAAGTTTGTCTGAAATATTTGTCAGATCTACCATAGGAAATTGCTTTGCATTTCCCAAGGACGATATAATGATATGTTTTATTTTATCTTTTTCTCTTTCAAAAATTTTGCTTCTTCCTGTTTCATTTAAAAACTGTCTAAGAGACTGATCGGTTGATATTTGTTTGAGCTTGCCCGACTTTAACAAGTATGCTCTGCTGTCGCCGACGTTTATGCAGGAGATGTTATTGTCGGCGTCGAGCGCAACAAGGCAGAGGGTAGTCTGCATATTAAATGATTCGGGATGCTCTCTGCCGTATTCAATAAGCTCATCGTGTATACCGAAAACCCGTGTTTTAAGCTCGGTAACTTTTGAATATGTAGTCATAAGCAGTTTTTCAAGAGTCAGAGACGCCGCTATCTCTCCTGATTTTTCTCCGCCTACACCGTCGCAGACAGCAGCAAAAAACGGGGGAGCGATCTCGGTTTCTAATACTCCGTCTGTGCAGATCTTTTCACCGACCATTATTGCGTCTTCATTCTTTTTTCTGTATTTACCCGTATCGGTTATTCCGTAAGTATTAAAGCGCATAAAATTAATATGCTCATTTTGAGCATTTCTCCTTTTTGTTTAATCTGAATATATCATAAGACCGTATTAGATCAAAAAATTATACAGCCGTTTTAAATGCAATATACAATTTATATTATACTACTAATCAAAATACAAATCAATATTTTTTGTAAACAGAAAGAAGTTTATTGTTTATCAGTTAAAATGACATATTAAGTAAAAATAAATTTCAAGCATAACTGAAGTACAAGCCGAATAAGTATAAAACATACACAATTTAAGGATATATTTTTACGGCTTTGTGTGATTTTATCACGCAGGATGGAGGTTAAAATGCTTGATATACTTGAGCAAAACAAAATTGAAAGAAAAGAAAATATGATAGGGCTGAGTAATGACGAGGCTAAAAGAAGACAAAAGCTATATGGCAAAAATCAGCTTGAAAAACCGAAAAAGCCGAATGTTTTAAAGATATTCGGAAATCAGTTCAGAGATATTCTTGTGATAATACTTTTATGTGCGACAGTTGTATCTGTATTGGTAGGAGAAATATATGACGCATTTACAATTTTAATTATAGTTGCACTTAATTCAATAATCGGATTTATTCAGGAATTCAGAACAGAGCGAACGCTTATGTCATTAGAAAAACTCGCAGCACCGACCGCTAAGGTATACCGTGACGGAAGGCTTATAAAAATACCGTCTGAAGATATAGTTATCGGAGACGTTTTTGAGGTGGAAACAGGCGACAGGATTCCATGTGATGCGTATATAAAAGAGCAGAACTATTTAAGCTGTGATGAATCTGTTTTAACGGGTGAATCAAAAGCTGTTTCAAAAAGAGCAAGAGAAAATGAAAATTTCTTTGCAGAATTGAATTTGCCGTATATGCTGTATATGGGAGGAGTAGTTACCAGAGGCAATGCTGTTGCCGAAGCTACAAGCACAGGCAAGGATACCCAGATGGGTAAGGTCGGAAGTATGCTTCATTCAATAGAGTCGGGCGAAACACCCCTGCAGGCTAAGCTGAAATCGTTGTCTAAAGTGCTTGCGGTAATTTGTATGGCGGTTTGCGTTATAGTTACAACTGCCGGAATAATTCGCGGCGAGAATGTTTTTACCATGCTTATGACCGGAATTACAATAGCTATTGCGGCAATTCCGGAGGGGCTTCCTGCTGCTGTTACTATTGCGCTTGCGCTTGCTGTTTCGAGAATGTTAAAGAAAAATGCACTGGTCAGAAGACTTCACTCGGTTGAAACTTTAGGCTCGGCAACGGTTATCTGCACAGATAAGACAGGTACTTTAACCGAGAATAAAATGAAGGTATCAGAGCTTTCTACTGTTGAAAACGATTTTGAACTAAGAGATTCAAACGGCAGCGGAGCATTCTATTTAAAGGGGGAGGATATTAAAGCAGAACCTGTTGCTTTGCCGTCGCTTTATGAAATGTTAAGATGCGGAGTTGCGTGTAATAATTCAAAAGTATCAATTAAAGAACAGCTTATAGGTAATAATTCAAGGAACCGGAGAAATATTCTGAAAACGTATGAAACGTCAGGAGACCCGTTAGAGGCAGCAATGAAAATAGCAGGTATGGCGGCGAATATAACTTCGGAGAGCGAAAGATTTGTAAGGGTTTTTGAAGATCCGTTTGAAAGCGAAAAGCGCAAGATGACCGTAAGAGTAGAGGATAAATCGGGTCTTGAAATTGAGTATACAAAGGGTGCTTTGGATGTTATTATTGATAACTGCGAATATTATTTTCAGGATAGAGAGCTTAAACAGCTTGGAATTACTGAGGTCAAGGCAATAGAGCAAAAGCGAGATGAAATGTCAAAAAAGGGTCTGAGAGTTATTGCTTTTTCTGAAATTGTAGGGGAAAAACGTATTTTTCTCGGCATTATGGGGCTTCTTGATCCATTGAGACCTGAAATAAAGCGCTCTATCGCACTTTGTAAGCGGGCAAAAATCAAGGTAATTATGCTTACCGGCGATCATAAGCTGACCGCCTGTGAAATTGCTAAGAGAGCGGGAATAATAAAAGGCGAGGACGAGGCTTTAAATGGAAGTGAAATAGATGAGATGGACGATCAGGAGCTTAGCTTGGCGCTTAAAAAGGTGAGGGTACTGTCGAGAGTAAGCCCCGCACACAAGCTGAGAATAGTAAGGTTGTTAAAGGGAAACGGCGAAATTGTTGCAATGACAGGCGACGGAGTAAACGACGCTCCGGCAATCAAAGAGGCTTCTGTGGGAATAGCAATGGGAAGCGGAACAGACGTTACAAAGAGCGTAAGCGATATTACTCTTCTGGACGATAATTTCAAGACTATCGTTATGGCAGTAAAAAACGGACGGGGTATATTTCAGAATATCAGAAAGTTCGTCAGATACCTTTTGTCGTGCAATATAGGCGAAGTGTGCGTTATGTTTATAGGAATTTTAATGGGATTGCCTATTGTGCTTTTGCCGGCACAGATACTTCTTGTAAATCTCGTTACCGATGGGCTTCCGGCTGTGGCACTTGGTCTTGAGCCGGTAGATGATGACGTTCTGCATAAGCCCCCGAGGAAGCCTGATGATAACTTCTTTTCAGGCGGACTGCTGTCAAAAATCATTTTTAGAGGTATATTTATAGGTCTTTGCACTCTAGCGAGTTTCGTTATGGCTCTTGCACTCGGAGAGGGAGAGCCCGTGGCAAGAACCTGCGCTTTGTTTACGCTTGTATTAAGTCAACTTGTACACGTTTTTGAATGTAAAAGTGAGGATAAAAGTCTTTTGAGAATAAAACCTCTTAATAACCTCTTTTTGATTTTTTCCGTTGTTACTTCGTTAATTGTGCTGATTATCGTTATATATATGCCTGCTATGTCTGTAATTTTTTCTACCGTTCCTCTTGATCTTAAAATGCTGTTTATTTCAACAGTATGTGCTGTGATGGTACCGCTTTTGTCAATAGTAATTGATAAGATAAGTAATTAATACATATTTTTAAAGATGATTTGTTATTCGCTTTTTTATTGAATTAAGTTATTGAAAAGCTGTGTGGTTGCAAATTAATTAGAAATATGTTATACTATGTTCATTATTTAACTGCTGCGGCAATTATATGAAATTTACTGCAAGAAGTATAGTGTGTAGGAAAGGAAGCCTTTGTATTCCAAAGGCAAGGTGATTAATATGGCAGAGCTTAGATGGCATCCGTTTACTAAGGATTGGGTTATGATAGCTTCAAACAGACAGGCAAGACCGCAAATGCCCAAGGACTATTGTCCTTTTTGTCCGTCGTTCGGGAATGTTCCCGATTATGAAGTGCTGAAATATGATAATGATTTTCCTGCGCTTTCTCAAAACCCGCCTGAGCCGGATGATGTTGCAAATGACTTTTTTAAGGTCGATAAAAATTATGGAAAATGTGAGGTCATTCTTTATTCGCCAAGCCATACCGCAACTTTGCCCGAGCTTTCAGATGACCATATCGCTAAGTTAGTTGATCTTTGGTGCGAAAGATTTTCTGCAATGGCTAGTGATGAGAAAATTAAGTATGTGTTTATATTCGAGAATAGGGGAGAGGCTGTGGGAGTTACTATGCCACACCCTCACGGTCAAATGTATGGATACCCCTTCGTTCCTAAGAAAATACAGCTTGAAATTGAATCTGCTAAAGAACATATTGCGGAAAAAGATAAATGTATTTACTGCGATATGCTCGAGCACGAAATAGCAGACGGCAGAAGAATTATTTTTAAAAATAAATACTTCACTGTGTTTCTGCCCTTCTTTACTGAGTATCCGTACGGCGTCTATATCTTCTCAAATGATCATAAACAGTATATTACCGATTTCAATAAAGATGAAAAGTATGTTCTCGGTCAGACCATAAAGCAAACTGTCGGTATGCTCGACAGCCTATTTGATTTTAAATTCCCCTATATGATGTGTATGCATAACGCTCCCGTCAACAGCGGAGACTTTTCAAAGGATTTTCATTTCCATATCGAGTTCTTTCCGCCTATGAGATCGGCTGATAAAATTAAGTTTAATGCCTCTTCTGAAACAGGCGTCTGGGCGCATTGTAACCCTACCTGCCCTGAGGAAACTTCTAAAGAACTCCGTAAAGCGTATGAGAAATATGTTAAGAATAGTAAATAGTTAATGATGGCTGTGCTTCAATTCCTTGAGGTGCAGCTTTTATGTTTTGTGCGGAATCCCGTAGGTTGGGATTTATGTGAAAAATTGTAGGACAAATTTGTACACAATGTAAACAATTTCTAAACTTTTATTTTTTAAAGGTCTGTTTTCTATTGAAAAATAATTTTTTTGTGCAAATAGTAAGAATTATTTCTTGAATTTGCTCTAATTTAACTAAATTATATGTATAAATAATGAATTTGTTATGGTTAATGGCGATTTGTAGACTCAATTTGGTATAAAATTGCCCTTAAATATAGCTTTTTCGGCGTTTTTATGCTTTTTTCTTAAAAAAATTTGTTGAAAAATTGTATTTTATAGTGTTGACAAAGTTGTTTTACGGTGATATAATTGTGGTATGTTAAGCACTGTATGGTGTTTTCGTTTCATGAAATCTGTTAAAGTTTACACTTCATCCCACATCCCCGTAAGTGTGAATTTTCGGAATTTCAAATTTGAACAAAGAAGGAGGGTCATTGTTTACTGCCCACAAGCGGTAAAACATCATAAGCAATTTGCTTATTAAAACTATATTTAAGGAATATTTTTGAAGAAAAGAGGAATTGAAAAATGAGATTCAAAAGAATTTTGTCGTTGTTAGCTTCTGCTGCAATGCTTGTTTCTGCATTGTGCGGCGCAATGACAATCACAGCGTCCGCTGCGGTTACAACCGGACGTGCCGGTAATGGCGTTAGGTTCGAACTTGACACCACTGCCAAAACTCTTCGTATTTACAAGAGCACTGAAGACAGCCCAGGTATTATGTCTGACTATGAAAACGCAACAGGCTCTGTTTGGAGCAGTTCGAAAGGTAACATCAATACGGTTACTATCGAAGACGGTATTACTCATATAGGCTCTAACGCTTTTAATGGTATTACCGCTATGAAGTCAGTAAGTATACCTGAGTCAGTTACTTCTATTGGCGACAGCGCTTTTTACGGATGTAACAATACTTCGCTGACAATTACTTTGCCAAGTAAACTCGAATCTATCGGTAATTCGGCGTTCTATAACAATAGGGTAAAAACTTTTGTTATTCCGGCAACTGTAAAAACAATCGGTAACAGCGCTTTCTATGGCGGTACTGCTACAACTTCTATTACATTCGAACCCGAAAGCCAATTGACAAGTATCGGTGAAAGTTGTTTCTATAACAACAATAATAATGCCCTTACTTCAATCGAACTTCCTGATACTGTAACATCTATCGGAGCAGGAGCTTTCCAAGGATGTAATAAGTTGACAGGATTTACACTTCCGAGCAAAATTGAAGCCGTTAATGATAAGACATTTATGTCTTGTACAAAGTTGGCTACAATCAGCATACCGGCTACAGTTAAGACAATCGGCGCTCAGGCATTCTCAGGCTGTTCAGCTCTTACAAGCGTTGAATTCGCTGAGGGTTCTGCTTTGACATCTATCGGAAGTCAGGCATTCTATAACTGTAATAATGCAGGATTTACAAAAATTACATTGCCGAAAACTTTAACGGAAATCGGCGAAAAGGCTTTCCAAAGCTGTAATAAACTTGAATCATTCGAAATCCCTGCAAATGTAACAACAATTGGAGCAAACGCTTTCCAGTCTTGTTCAAAGCTCGCAACTGTTACATTTGAAGCACCAAGTAAACTGGAAGCTATTCCTGATTATGCATTTCAAGCTTGCTCAGTTTTGGCAACTATTTCATTGCCAAGCTCAGTTAAATCAATCGGTGCTTATGCATTCCAGAATTGCTCGGCAATTAAAACTATTTCAATCCCTGCCGCAGTAACATCAATCGGAAATTACGCTTATGCAGGCTGCGGCGCTACATCGCTTACATTTTTAGCCGGTAATTTGACAACAATCGGTGATTACGCATTCCAGAACTGTAAAGCTACAAGAATTACATTGCCTGATACAGTAACAACAATAGGAAAGTATGCTTTCTCTAACTGTTCATCAGCAACTGCCATTACGCTTTCAAGTGCTTTGACAAGCATTCCGGATTACGCATTATCCGGTTGTTCATCAGTAACATCAATAAACATTCCGGCATCAGTTGAGTCTATCGGAAGTTATGCTTTCCAGAATTGTTCAAGTATTACATCACTTACAATTCCGGAAACAGTAAAAACTATCGGAAACTATGCTTTTTCAAATTTGGGTATTACAAAACTTACTGTTCCGGGTCACCTTGGCGAGGTACCAAACTATGCATTCTATAACTGTAAAAAACTTGCTGACCTGACATTAGAAGAAGGAATAACAAGGATTGGAAGTTCAGCATTTTACGGATGTGAAGTTCTTAACAGTATTTCATGGGCTGATACTGTAGAAACACTTGACACTTATGCATTTGGAAACTGTAAAGGTCTTCAGGCTGTATCTGTTCCTTCAAAGGTTAAGAATATCGGCGACAGTGCATTCAGCGGATGTTCAAATCTTTTCTTAGTTTCATTGCCAGCAGGCTTGGAATCTATCAGCGGAGGTGCATTTGGAAGTTGTACTAGCCTTGAATCCATTAAAATTCCTAGCGGTACTATTGGAAGAAGCGCATTCAGCGGATGTACAAAATTGAAAAATGTTACATTCGGTGCAGTTACTTCAATCGAAGATAACGCATTCCAAGGATGCGTTGAATTGGAATCAGTAACAATTCCTAATTATCTTGATAAATTCGGCGACGCTGTATTCCAGGATTGTGCAAAATTAACAGAAATTAATACTGCAAGCACAGGAAGCAAAGGATCTACTTATTATTCATCAGATAAGGGTGTTTTATATTCAGGCAGCGGTAGTAATACAACCTTAGTATTATATCCGCTTGCAAAAGAGGATACATCTTATACTCTGAAAGATTATACATCAGTAATCCGTAAGAACGCATTTGCTATTACCGGATACGGTACAAGCAAGATAACTCCTCATCTGGAAACTCTTAATGGTAGTAGATATGGCACTCTTTCAAAAATCGAAGATAGTGCATTTTCGAAATTAACAACTCTTAAAACTGTTGATATAAACGTATATCAAAGCAGCAGTGCTCAAACTGAAATCGGTTCTTCGGCATTTTCAGGTTGTACAAATCTTGAAACATTTACATATAAACACGGTACCCTTAATAAGCAATATATTAAGAGCTTAGGAGCCAATGCATTTAGCGGTTGTGCTAAGCTGAATATATCAAGCTTAGAAGAGGGATTAGAGAGCATAGGAAACTATGCATTTAAAGGCTGTAATGCTATTACATCTTTCACATTACCTGAATCTTTGAAGGGCTCAATAGGTTATGCTTTCCAGAACTGCACAGGTTTGGAATCTGTAGTAGTCGGAAGCGGTGTAACTTCTATGGGCTATGCATTTGACGGCTGTACATCACTTACATCTGTTAAGCTCCCTAAGAATTTGACAGGTGATACAAGCGGTGCATTCAGAGGATGTAAAGCACTTACACACGTAGATCTGCCTCCAACATTAAAGGGTACAGCTAACTATCTGTTCCAAAATTGTGAAAAGTTAACAGGAGATATTGTTCTTCCTGCAGGTATAACAAGTATAAATAACAATTGCTTTGCAGGATGTACAGACCCTGATCTTAACGTATACATTATGGGTACGTTAACCTCTATGAACTCAAATTCATTCAATAATTTCGTTGGAAATATATACACATATTCACAGAAAACTTATGATTTAGCGAAAACGAACGCTAAAACAGCAGCGAAGGTTGAATTATTAGCTGACTTTGACGAACTTAATTCGCTTATAACTGAAGCTAAGGCTGTAATTTCAAAGAACTATACAACAGCATCATATGCACTTGTAATGGCAAGAATGGCAGCAGCAGAGAACCTGCTTTCTGATATGGATATTAAGCAGAGAACTATTGACAGTGCTGCAGCATCATTAAAGACAGCACTTGACGGTTTAGTACAAGCAACTGATGAGAACTTGTTCAACAAGCTTCAGGATAGAATTGCAGAAGCAAACGCACTTATTGAAACTGACTACACAACAGCTACATACACTGCATTAACAAATGCAGTTACAGCAGCAGAGAAGCTCACAATCAATTCACTTATCACAGAGATTGAGGCTGAGATACCTAAGGTAGAGTCAGCAATCAACGGTCTGAAACCGGCATATACCGACCCAGCAAACGCACCTAATCTTGAAGATATATATATTTATGCTAATGATGACCAGACAGAAGAAGATGATGAATTACCTGAGAATAACACAGTTGTTGCAGAGGGTGTAGCAGATGAATCAATGGCAGGAGCTACATCTATCAAATTCACAATTGACTGTGCAGCAGATACGAACTACAACCCATATTGCTACATTTTCTTCAGAATAACCTTTGGTGAAAATGTTACAGAAAAGAACCAAGTAGGAAATTCAGGTTATAATGCTGGTTGTAAGGGACATGTAGTAACAATAACTCTTACTAAGCCAATCGAAGCAGGTCAAGAATACAAGATCACAGCAAGAACCATGAGCTGGTGGAACAACTGTGCAGACTATGTATACCAGGTTGTAAAGGCAGAGATTGTTAAGGGAAGTTCTACTGTAGCAATTCTCGGATATGATCCTAAGGCAGATCTGAAGGGAGCAATTGAGAAGGCAGAAGCAGTAGATCAAAGTGCTCTTACAGAGGAGCAGGCAACTGCACTTCAGGCAGCAATTGACTCTGCACAGGCAGTATGCGACGAAGCATTCCCGCTTCCGAGCGCAATGGAGGCAGCAGTAAATGCGATCAACGAGATCACAGAAAGTCTGACACCTCCAGTTGAGATCGACAAGACGGCACTTGAGAAGGCAATAGCTGATGCAGAAAAGGTTGACACAAGCAAATACACAGAAGAAACATTAGCAGCATTGACAGAAGCAGTTAATGCAGCTAAGGAAGTATTAGCAAGTGAGACTGCAACTCAAGAAGATATTGACAATGCTGCAAAGGCAGTTACTGATGCAATGAGTAAACTTGTAGAAGTACCGGGAGACAATAAGGAACTCAGCAGTGAAGTTACTGAAGCTGAGAAGATGGACACAACCGGATACACAAAGGAGACTGCTGAGGCATTAGCAAAGGCAATCGAAGCAGCAAAGGCAGTACTTTCAAACGATAAAGCAACACAGACCGAAATTGACAACGCATTAAAGGCAGTCAAGGACGCAGTTGCAGGTTTGAAGAAGCAAGAGCAGCCTCAGAATTCCAGCAATAGTAACGACAGCAATATAAACAACAACAATGGCGGTACAGCAACAGTAACAACAGCGCCAACAACAAGAGATCCAAAGCTTGTGGCAAAGGATAAAGCTAAGGCTAACAAGGTAAAACAAGCTAAAATATCAAAGCTCAAGGTAAAGGCAAAGGCAAAGAAGAAGATAACTGTAACGTGGAACAAGGTAAGCGGAGCAAAGGGATACGTAGTACAGGTATCTTCAAATAAGAAGTTCAAGAAGAGCAAGATATTAGTAAAGAAGAATAATGTAAAGAAGACAAAGATTACAATTAAGAGCAAAAAGCTCAAGAAGGGTAAGGTATACTTTGTAAGAGTAAAAGCATTCTCAACATACAAGGATGTAAACGGAGTAACACGCAAGGTTTACAGCAGTTGGAATAAGAAACTCAGAAAAGTTAAGATTAAGTAATTGCTCTGATTTAGTTATTCTTAATAATATGGTCTCAAAGTAAAATCAGCGTCTGGGCATTAGTGTTCGGACGCTGAATTATACACAACTATTACAAAATACCAGGACTTCTAATTTATTCCTGATATATAGTCCGAAAGGACGCCCCCGATTTACACTAGATGCAAGTCGGGGGTTTATTTTTATGAGATATTAATATGGGGAAATCTTGACAAATGGGAGAAAATATGCTTTAATAAAAGTAATCAATTAAATATTTTAGATAAAGGCAAAAAGCCTTAATGAAATATTAACAGGGAGGAAATTATTATGAAGCTAAGAAGGTTTTTAGCGATAATGAGCGCAGCGGCATTATCGGTTACAATGATGACAGCCTGCGGAAAGGAAGAGTCATCGTCAAAGGGCGGTGCAGAGAATGCAAAAAGCAATTATAAGATAGGCATTGTCCAGATGATGGAGCACAGCTCGCTCAATACGATAAGGGATTCAATAAAGAGCCGTCTTGACGAGCTTGGATTTAAAGACGGAGACAACTGCACAATTGATTGTCAGCAGGCAAACGGAGAGTCAACGACGATAACACAGATCCTTGATCAGTTCAAGGCTGACGGCGACGATATTATAGTTGCAATAACTACTCCGTGCGCACAGCTTGCGGCGCCGTATTCTGCTGATATACCTGTAGTATTCTCAGCGGTAACTGATCCGGTCGCAGCTGAAATTGTAGATTCTCTTGACAAGCCGGGCGGAAACATTACCGGAACTTCTGACGCATTGGAGATTTCAAAGATATTAGATTTTGCGATGACTTCAACGCCTGACTTAAAAACTTTGGGTTATCTGTATAACACGGGCGAGGATAATTCTGTTTCCTGCTTAGAGAAGGTAAAAGATTATTGCAAAGAAAAGAACATCAAGCTGGAGGTAGGTTCTGTAACGAACACTTCAGAGGTACAGGAGGCAATAACAACGCTTGCAGATAAGTGCGACGCAGTATTTTCACCTAATGACAATACTATAGCAAGTGCAATGGGTACAGTGGCACAGGTAATGAACAAGGCAAAGAAGCCAATGTATGTCGGAGCAGATTCAATGGTTCAGGACGGCGGTTTTGCAACTATAGGAATTCAGTATAACGACTTAGGAATTGAAACGGCTAATATGGTTGCGTCTATTCTGAAGGGTGAAAAGAAAGCTGGCGAGATACCAGTTAAGGTCTTTAATGAAGATTTGAGCACATTTATCAACAGATCGACGGCAAAGGCTATTGGATATGAAATTCCTGATGAAATTGCAAATGCAGAAAAGACAGTATTCTTTGACTAATGAAATTACGAGGACTTTCTGTTTTGTAGATTAAGGCTGATTTAAAAAACTTTAGATAATGCTAAGTGGTCGATCAGGGGAGTCCTATAATAGGATTCCCCTGTTTAATAATTCTGTATAGCGGCTGAAATTTTTTGGCTGATATACTTTATAAGGAATGATATTTATGTCGGTTATAAACAGGATAAACAAAAAAAGCATAATAGCGTTAGTGCCGAAGCTGATTTTAGTTATATTGCTGTTGGTTATAATTAATACGCAGATGACCGAGTCGGTTGTTTTGGGAACATTGGAAAAGGGTTTGATTTTCTCTTTTCTGGCACTCGGCATTTTTATATCGTTCAGAATTCTTGATATACCTGATCTATCGGTTGACGGAACATTCACATTAGGTGTTGCCGTATCGGTTATGAACGCTTATAACGGGCATCCGATAAGAGGAATAATCCTTGCGGTCATAGCAGGAGCGATAGCCGGCAGTGTAACAGGGCTTTTGGTTACAAGGCTGAAGGTTCAGCCGATACTGGCTGGAATAATAACAATGACGGCGTTATATTCAATAAACCTGAAAATTATGTCTCGTCCTAATATTTCTTTATGGAAAAAGGATACCTTGTTTACATACTTTGAAGAAATGTTAGGTGAAAATAATAAGGTCATTGTTGCGGGAGTTGCACTTGCGGCAGTATCTCTGTTATTGTTCTTGTTTTTGAAAACTCAGCTTGGAATGTCGCTCAGGGCGACGGGAGATAACGAGTTTATGGTAAGAGCGTCTTCAATAAACTCTGATACAATGAAGGTGCTTGGATTTGCTTTGGCAAACGCTCTGGTTTCGCTGTCAGGAGCTATGTATGCTCAATATTCAAGTGCCGGAGATACAAACAGCGGAACGGGTATGCTGGTTGTCGGTTTGGCGTCAATAATAATCGGAGAGATATTTTTCAGAAAGCACAGTATATTATTCGGAATTCTTGCGTCAATTATAGGTGCAACAGCATATCGTTATGTTCTTGCTTTTGCAATGGGTCTTGGCATGGACAGCAATTATACAAAGCTGTTTTCAGCGGTAATTGTGGCAATAGCAATTGCTATTCCGGCAGTAAAAGGATATGCCGTCGATTTTTATAAGAGATACATATTAAAAGACAAAGGCGGTGCTGCAAAATGCTGAAACTTCAAAATGTAAGTGTTACTTTTAATGCTAATACAGTAAACGAAAGAAAAGCACTGAAGAACATAAACTTGGAGCTTGAAAACGGTGATTTTGTAACAGTTATCGGTTCAAACGGCTCCGGCAAATCAACGCTTATGAACGCTGTTTGTGGAAGCTGTAATATAGACAGCGGACAGATTTTTGTTGGCGATAGGAATGTTACTTATGCAAAAGAACATAAACGTGCAAGATATATCGGACGGCTGTTTCAGGATCCTTTAAAGGGAACAGCACCAAATATGACCATCGAGGAGAATTTAGGTCTTGCGTATTCCAGGGGTAAGAAAAGAAGTCTTTCTATTGGGATTTCAAAAAAGGATCTGAAGCTGTTCAGGGAAAAATTAGCCGAGCTTGACATAGGTCTTGAGGATAGAATGAAAATCCCAGTGGGACTTTTGTCAGGCGGTCAGCGACAAGCGCTAACCTTGCTTATGGCTACTATTGTAACACCGCAGCTTTTGCTGTTAGATGAGCATACGGCAGCTCTTGATCCGGTTACTGCTGATAAGGTCATGTCTATAACAAAAAAAATCGTAAGTGAAAATAGCATAACAACACTAATGATAACCCACAATGTTTCAAACGCCCTTGAATACGGAAACAAGACTTTAGTACTCAGTCAGGGAAATATACTTGCTTATATAGAGGGTGAAGAGAGAAATAATATGTCGCTTTCTAAAATTATGGAGCTTTATGCTGATTCGTCGGGAGATATTATTACTGATAAAATGCTGTTTTGATAAAATAAGCGCCTGAACTCATTTGAGTTCGGGCGTTTTTGCTACTATGCTATATTTATCAATTCTTTTGAGAGTGATTTTCCGAGAAGTTTTCCTGTGTATATCGCTTCATCAATAGAATTTCCATGACTTCCTACCTCTATAAGCAATGCGCCTGTTGATAGCGACTGATTATAATTTCGGTAGTCGAACAGTATAGGTCGGTCAAGACCCGGATAATCAGTTTCAATTTGAGACTGCAAAGAGCAGGCAAAGGTGAGGTTATCCAAATAATTCGGCATACCCATAGAGCCGTCTGCGTAGTCGGCACAGGATATTATCATAAGCTGTGCTGCACGTTTGCCGTTGACCTCTGTTATAGGTGAAAGTCTTAATCCGTTTTCTTTTTCAATAGCGTCACGGTGAATATCTAAAACGACTTTTATAGAAGGATATTTTTTCAGAATTTTAGAAACTGTGTTATAGCTTAAATCATAGGCTGAATTATAGTCGGGATAGTCGTGTATTGTTGTTGAATGAACGGTTTTTATTCCGTTTTTTTCAAGCTGTCTGCATATTGCGTTGCCAATACGAATCATATTTTTTTTAGCGTCAGTAGTTTTGCAGGAAAAAGATTTATCATAATAATCTCTTGTATACGGTTCAAAGCTCTCGGTTGTGTGGGTATGATATATTAAAACCTGTGGTTCATCGCTGTTTAATTCGATTTTAAAATCAGGAGTTTCTTCGCTCTGTTTAAGTACTTTTTTATTGCTTATTTCTGTGCAGTTTCTTACCTGTGCACCGCTGTTGAGCGTTACAAAGTTTGTATCGGAATATGTTCCGTAATGAACATCTTCAATATCCCCGTCATGGCTTTCCAACTCACTTGGGTATGGAAGCGGATTTTGCTCGGTAATACTGTCGCTGTTTTCTACAATGCTTTTATAAGTTTTTTTGCTTTTAGCTGGAGTATCGCCAGCCTCCGTCTCATTGGGCGCCATATCTATAGCCCATGTTGACTTCCCGCCGACATTTACTCGGTAAAACTCGTTTGAGGGTTCATTAATCAAAGTTGCACCGAGCTTTTTTGACAATTCTGTTATGTAGTCGGTATTATCTCCGAATGACATTTTTGCTGAGGAAGCTGCCATTGAACCTGTGACGTTCAGTATTTCATTACCGTAATTCATTCCGATAAGAACAACCAGCGGTGTTATGACTACAGCAAGTATTACGCAGATTGATTTTACTATAATTCTTTTATAATCGTTCATTTTTCATATCCTGTCCTTTCGATGCTTTGAGGCAATAGACTAACCAGAGGAAAGAGTGAATTGTACAATGAAATTGTCAATTAATGCTTTCTTTAAAGTCTCTTGCTAATACGCTCATATATTTATATTTATGATTTAAGAATATGAAAAATGCTTACGGCTTTGTTTTATTGCTAAATTTGGTCAGATAAATTAAAAGGTGCGGAAATCATCAGTAATATCCGCACCATAATTTTTAGTTTTGATTTGAAAACTTCTGTTTTACCTGATCGATCTGCTGCTGTTCTACCTGTTTTGCAGAATACCAGCCCTTCTTTGACATCTGCTCATAAATCGTGTCCTGAATACAAAGGGCTTCATTTAGCGCCTTTGAGAAGGTCTGACGTACATTTCCGGGGGTAGATTCAATTGAGCCGTGCATATAGAGGTCGCAAACTCCTTTTTCGGTAAGCAGCAGACCTTCCATTAAATCTTTGTCGTTCATTAGCTTTTCTCCTTTCATTGTTTGAAAATCAAGAATTATATAATGCTCATTGACTTAGAGCAGTCCATAAAAACTCTTGAAAATCTGATCGTGCTTGCTAGACAGATTATTTACGCAATTTATCAGTTCAGCGTCTTCTAGCTTAGAGATAACATCCTTACATTGACTTTTGAAATATTTTTCATGACCTAGAGCGTCTTCAACATAAAGTAAATCTTTTGAAGTCATTTTACTTCACCTCCGAAATTACTATGTGCAGGTTTGGTAAAATTATACGAATATTGAAAAATTAAAATAAATATTTTGCAAAAGATAAAAATTTTTCTTTCTTCCTATTGTTTATAAGAAAATTTTATGATATAATATTTTAGTTAATGTACTACGCCCCCTTAGTTAAATGGATATAATAAACCCCTCCTAAGGGTTAGTTGTGAGTTCGATTCTCGCAGGGGGTGCCAGATTCTGTGTTTGATGAATTTATTATAGTTAGGCATAGTAGTTGATTTGGTAAGTGTAATATGATATAATGCTTTTTGTGTTGTGCAAAAAGTATTGACTCGGAGACGTATCGAAGTGGTCATAACGGGGCTGACTCGAAATCAGTTAGGGAGAAATCCCCCGCGAGTTCGAATCTCGCCGTCTCCGCCACCGGCGAGGCGCCGGAGCCTGTTCGCGTTTCACATTTTGTGGAACGTGAACTTTTTGTTCTCGCGTTAGTGGTACATCTTTTTTGCCACCTCTTTCCATAAATTGAGACCTCGCAAAGCTATTAATTGGTTTTGCGGGGGTTTGTTGTATATAGAGTTTTTGAATTAATTAGTCCCTCCAAATCACTGTATTAATAAGGAAAATTTGTTGCAATTTATTAATAGTATGGTATACTATTTGTTGTTAAGACAGATAATTAAATTTTTATTAAGGAGAATAAAATGTCTATTGTAAAATATGGTGAGTGGGAAATTGATGTTGATATAGAAAAAACAAAGCAGTTTTATAAAAATCTGAAAATTGATAATAAAAGTCAGGCATATAGGAATTTTGCAAAATATTGTGATATCCTTACAGATGAAGAAAAGGAGTTTTTTAATAGTTTTGCTATTAATCCTCTTATGTGTAAAGTTGAAGAGGTTGGTATGTCTAAAAAACATATGCCATGCGGTGGTCATTATTATGTTTTTGGAAAATATATAAGTACTCCGAAAGAAATCTTGTTTTCAGTAGAGGAATTAGTTGAAAATGATTTTGTGGATGATCGTCCTGATACAAGAGTTTATGCAGGTATCTTTGAATTTGATTTTCAGAATCCCGAAAATGAGTTTTATGAAATACCGGACGATATTCCGGACGGATGTATTTGCATTAATTTTTGGTGTGAAGAAATGCCGTGGCTTCTTGACGAAAAATGTGAATTGGAATCTATCTATCCGCCAAAATTTTGGGAAATTCGCCGCAGATTTAAAAGCTGGAAAGAAAACCGACAATTACATCGTGAATATATGAATAGTTTAAAACAGGATATTGTTAGTTCTTTCAAAAACTCCGATATCTGTTTTGAGAAAATGTCAGAAAAAGATGTTCGTGAATACAAAAAACAATGGTTATCTGTGTTTGCCCCAAAGGACGCCAATATGCGAGAATTAAATAATTTATGCGTCAGTTCATCACATAAATATAAAAGCTTTCTCTGGCATATTTTTAGCTTTGAGTTTGTTGAAGCAAATACTGAAAAGCAGGCACAAATTCTTTTTGATAAAAAGCTTAAGGATAATGCTGTTATTATATTTAATGCTGATGATTTAGGCTATCGAATACATAATCTATCGAATTTGAATTCTGATTTTTTAAATAGTTGTTATGACGTTACAGTAACTGCTTATGATTTCTTATGGACATATTCTAAAACCCACGAAGAATATATCGGACCGTATTTTTACGAAAGATAAAAAAATGTTCACAAATATTCAGCCTAAAATGTAATAATGACTAAACATCGTATTATTGAATTGCAATTGTTTTGTAAAAAGTGCTTGAATTTGTGCTTTGATTGTGATATAATTTAGTTAAATTAAACTATACGGAGGCTTAATTATGGAAAGCAGAATGAAAGAAATATCAGCACGCCATAACAGACATATCAAAATAGGATATATTCCCGGGCATTTTGCAACAAACCACTCTCATGTAAATAATTATATGGATATGACAAGGCTTAAAACTCAGCATAAAATGGCAAAGGAAACTGCAAAAGAACTTGCAACAAAGCTGATGTCTGTTCACATAGACACGATAATATGCTTAGAAGGTACTGATATGATCGGTGCGTTTTTGGCAAGCGAATTGTCAGGCGGAGGAATGAACATAGGCTCTGATATAAATGTACTAACTCCTGAACTTAATTCAAATAATCAGATGGTATTTAGAGATAACACCCAGAAAGCCGTTTGGGGTAAAAATATAATGCTTATGATTTCATCCGTTTCAACGGGAAAAACAATTAACAGAATGGTAGAATGTCTCCAGTATTATAACGGAAATTTAACCGCTATTTCGTCAATTTTCTCGGCAAGAAAGGAAAGTCACGGATTTGAGATAAACTGTATTTTCTCTGCAGACGACATACCTCACTACGACACATATCCGGCAGGTGATTGTCCTCTTTGCAAAGCAGGTCAGAAGGTTGACGCAATTATAAACAGCTTTGGATATTCAAAAATTTAGGCTTTTGGATTATAATAAATAAAGAGCAAGGCTATATGCTTTGCTCTTTTTGTGTTTATCTGTTTTATTAAAACCAATTAGTTTATTTGGCTCCGTATTGTTCAATATAAGCTGCTATAGCGTCGAGATATTCTCTGCCGCCGATAATTCCTTTTTTTATACAGTCGATAATATCATATATGTTTACAATAGAATATACGGGAATTCCAAAATCATCTGCGGTTTGCTGTACTGCGGATTTTTCACCTGTGCCTTTTTCCATTCTGTCAACAGAAATAAACATCGCCGTAACATTTACATCAGCCTGAGCCTTTAATTTCGGAAGCGTCTCACGAAGAGCCTTGCCTGAGGTCATAACATCTTCTATGTAAATAACCTTTTCTCCGTCCTCAAGATTTTTTCCGACAAACATTCCGCCTTCGCCGTGATCCTTGACTTCCTTTCTGTCAAAGCAGTAATTGGCGTTTATTCCGAAATCGTTTGATAGTGCAATAGCTGTCGAGCAGGCAAGCGGCATTCCTTTATATGCAGGCCCGAACAAAGTGTCAAACTCAACATTGTGCTCTTTTATACACTGTGCGTAATAATGACCCAGCTTAACTAGCTGTTCTCCTGTGCAGTAGCTTCCGGAATTTAAAAAATACGGAGCTTTTCTTCCGCTTTTCAGAGTAAATTCGCCGAATTTTAAAACTCCGCTGTCCTCCATAAATTTTATAAATTCTTCTTTGTAAGTCATCATATTTCAGTCCTTTTCTATTACCAAGTGGTTTTGTAATTATTTTAGCATATGGAAAAAACACTGTCAAGGCAACACCTAGTATAAAGAGACAAGTGCAACGGTTATGTTGCATATTAACCGTCAATAATAAAACGTAGATTTTTTTATTAAGTATGTGTACTTTTAATTTCGGAAGTTTTTGGTTTTATAGTGATAAATATTCTTTCAAGCCTCTGATCGTTTACTTCAATAGCTTTAAGAGTGAAATTGCCTATTTGAATTGTATCGCCATACTCGGGAACTCTGTCAAGAGCGTCCATAAACCAGCCTCCGACCGAAGTACAGTCGCTGTCGATTGTATCTTCAGGTAATTCAAGCCTGTCAAGAAAATCGTTTATCGACAAATCAGCCGAAACTTCATAGCTGTTTGATGAAAGCCGGATAAATGAAGTATCCTCCTCGTCGCTCTCGTCATAAATTTCACCCACAAGCTCTTCAATTATATCCTCTAGAGTAACTATACCCTTAGTGCCGCCGTATTCATCGATGACGACAGCCATATGAACCTTTTGTTTTTGCATAAGGTTCAAGGTTACCGATATTTTTTGATACTCAGGAATATATATAGGTTTTTTCAGTACAGATTTAATATCGTCAGTATCGTTTGAGTCTTTATTAAAGTAAACCTTGAAGAAATCACTCTGGTGAAGTATACCTATAATATTGTCAAGAGAATCTTTATATATGGGAAAACGTGAAAACTGTGAATTTAAAAACTCGTCTCTAATGCTTTCTAAGGGGCTTTCAATATCAACCGCAGTAACATTAACTCTGGGTATAAGAATTTCATTAATAGTTATCTCGTCAAATTCAAGAGCCGAACGGACAAGATCAGATTCCTGTTCTTCCAACACGCCCTCGTCCTCAATTTCATCAATGATGTATTTAAGTTCTTCTTCAGTTACAAACGGCTCTTCTTTTTTTGCACCGAAAAGTTGTGTAACTCCATTCTTCAGATTTGAAATCAAGAATATTATCGGTTTTAAGAAGGTCATAATCGCATTAAGAATGGGTGCCATAAATAATGACATTTTTTCTGCATTCTCGCTTGCAAGGCTTTTTGGAATGATTTCTCCGAATAAGAGAACAACAACAGTCATAATAAGCGTTGCTATTCCAACGCTTCCAGCACCGAAATACTTTGTAAACATAACAGTTGCCAGTGAAGCTGATAATATGTTTACTATATTATTGCCAATTAGTATTGCCGTCAGAGCCTTGTCGAAGTTATCAATTATATAAAGCACCTTTTTTGCTTTATTTGATTTTGTAGTTTTGCTGTCCGCATAAGATTTTATTCGTATTTTGTTTACTGATGCAAATGCCGTCTCAGTTGATGAAAAAACAGCTGATAAAGCAACCAGTATAACGATTATTGCAATATACATTTTTTATCCTTTCAGTTTATATTTTCTGTGATTAAAAATATTATAAATAAGTATAGCATACCTTTATTTAAAATGCAATTATTGGGTTATTCGGCTTGACTGATCTTGTATTTTAAGGTATAATTAATCATTAATATTTAGTCATTTTACTGCTTGGAGGAATTTTATGAATAAGTCTAAGGAAGTTAAAAAAAACGCTGCAAGTGATACAACAGACGGCAAAATAGAAAGTACCCCTGATATTTTTGACAGGATAATGCACATCAAACCGTTTTCTGTGTTTGAGAAATTTTACATAAAAAATAAATCAGTGCTGCTATACCTGTTTTTTGGCGGGTTGACGACTTTTGTAAGTATTTTCACATTCTGGCTTGCAGAAATATTGATTAGAACAGATATTGATGTTTCAATTCTTGGGAATATCTACAGTGTAAAGGTTGTATTGTCTAATGCAATATCGTGGATCTGTGCGGTACTGTTTGCATTTTTTACAAACAGGATATGGGTGTTTAACTCTCCTACAGACAACTGGAAAGACTTTTTTAAGCAAATGTTTGCCTTCTTCGGAGGGAGATTCGCAACATTTCTTTTAGAAACAGCTATACTTGTAGTATTTGTTTCAATACTTGATTTTAATGAAATGATTATGAAAGTTATTGCACAGATTGTAGTACTTGTGTCAAATTATATAATAAGCAAGCTGATAGTTTTCAGAAAAAAAGTTAATTGAATTAATTTAGCTAGATATATCACTGCAATGATTGCATATCTTGATATAAGGTGTCAGCACATTAAAAGTAAGGACGGTGTTTAAAATAATTAATACTTTGATTAAAATTGTAATGGACGCTCTGAAAGATACATTGCTTATGTTACCCTTTTTGTTCGGCGTTTATATCTTAATTGAATATATGGAACATTCGTCCTCAAATAAGATTGAAAGGGCATTTAAAAGAATGGGACCTTTAGGCCCCTTAGGGGGAGCTTTAATAGGTACTGTTCCGCAGTGCGGAGTTTCAGCCGCTGCCGCTAATCTTTATTCAGGCAAGGTTATTTCACTCGGAACTATCATAGCGGTATTTATTGCAACTAACGACGAGGCAATTCCGATATTGATTGCAAATCCCGAAAGGATTTCCGTTCTGTGGAAACTGATAGTTATAAAAATAGCAGCGGCGGTATTAGTGGGAATATCAGTTGATATAATATATAAGTTTTGCAGGAGAAACAAACCGGCAGATAATGAAAATCATTTTCACGAGCTTTGTGAAAATTGCGGCTGTGATGAACACGGAATTCTATTTTCTGCTCTGATACATACCGCTAATATATCGCTATTTGTATTTTTAATTACTCTGGTGCTGAATGCAGCCATTTCGTTTGTCGGCGAGGATACTATTGCAAGAGTTATGATGAGCGACAATTTCTTTCAGCCGTTTGTTTCGGCATTGGTGGGATTTATTCCAAATTGTGCATCGTCGGTGATAATTACTCAATTGTATCTTGAGGACGGGATACTGTCTTTCGGCTCTGCAATTGCAGGGCTTTGCACAAGTGCAGGTTTGGGACTGCTGGTTCTTTTCAGAACAAATAAAAAGCATATGAAGCAGAATTTTATGATATGCGGTATTTTGTACGCAGCAGCAGTTCTTATCGGTGTTTTTATTAATGCTGTAGGCTTGAATTAAAAGTGCTGAATAATCAGGACTTTTTTAAGGTATCTATTAAATAAAAAAGCGGAACAAACTGTTCCGCTAAGCCTGTCGAAAAAGGTTTTACGAATCGACTAAAAGTTTTCGATCAAGCCTTTTTCAAAAGGCTTGCGGGTCAAGGGCGGAGCCCTGTCGCTGACGAGCCGTCAGCGAAATGTCTTACGGAGTGCGCTCCGCATAGAGTGAATTTAAAAATAGTCCAGTGGACTATTTTTAAAGAGGGGCATGCCCTGCAAGAGAGGGCTGCCCCTAAAAACAGACTTTATCTACATTCTGAGCGGAACAAACTGTTCCGCTGAAAATTTTTTAAGGTAAGATCACATTATTCCGCACTCGTCATAATCCTGCCATTTTTCATTATAAGCCTTATCGCTCATTAATTTGTATACAAAATAAACTGACGAAGCCGCAATGATAACAAGTGCGCTTAATATAAGCCAAAAACCCTTGCCTTCTGTTTTGTTTCCCATAAATTTACCGCCTTTCTTTCGTTCTGTTATCGTCCTGATCCTGATTAATAAAAATTTATATTTCTAGTATGTATATTATTTCTCTTTAAAGACATTATACAACAATTAACACTGCCTGTCAACAACACAGTTATTATTTGCTTGAATTGATATTTTTATTATGATTTTTTAAATTGGTATGCTTAAAATAGGAAAAGACCTGAAGATATATCTTCAGGTCTTTTCACATTTCAACTGTTATTAGTTGCAACCGCATCCGCAGTCGTTGCCGCAGCCACAGCCGTTGTTACCGAAAGCGTTGTTACCGCAGCAGAATAAGATAAGGATTAAAATGATAATCCATGAGCAGTTTGAGCATCCCATTAGTACGCACTCCTTTTCAATGTATAGAATTTTATAAAGCGTCTTCTGCAAGGCTGCCGGGCAGCCATAGAGCAGAAAGAGATTATTCGTGTTTTCTGACGAATAATTTTGCTTTATAATACAGTGTATGGTATTTTTAAAAAAGTGTTACAGACAAATAGTTGACGCATAAAATATATAGAGAATAATTCTAAAGAATTTGCCAAAACTTATTTAACAGAATAAACTTTGTTAAATGATTAGAAAATATTAAATCTAAACAGGTTTCGGCTATGAAACAAGCTATAAAAGAGGGAGAACGGTTTATGAATAATTATAATTCTGATGAGCTTACTAAAAAATGCAGAGAAATATTAGATGACGCTAAAAATATTGCAGGAAAGCTGGGACATACTTATGTGGGAAGCGAGCATATTTTGTTATCTTTTCTTGAGAACGGAGGCTGTACGGCTTCGGTTGTTTTGTTAAGAAACGGAGTAAATAAAAATGACGTTTTAGAAAAACTTGAAGAAATGGTCGGCATAGGAACCCCATGCAGGCTTGAGGATTATGAGGAATGTATGACGCCTACCGCAGAAAAAATTTTAAACGGTGCGCTGTCATTATCTAAAAGTCTAGGCTCAAAGCAGTGCGGAACAGAGCATCTATTAATGCTTATGCTCAGGCAGGGAGGCTCTCAGGCTATGCAGATTTTAGAAGAGCTTGATATTCCTATTTCAAAGCTTTACAATGACTGCTCTACAATAGGAAAAGCTGATATTGCGTTCTTTAAGCAAAATAATGAGAAGCTGAAATACCTTTTAAAGTATGGCAGAGAGCTTACAGGCAAAGAAGCGGCAGAGAACTTTGACCCCGTTTTGGAACGTGAAAATGAGATAAATCAGGTCATAGCAATTTTGTCAAGAAGGCAGAAAAATAATCCGTGTTTAGTAGGTGAGGCAGGAGTAGGAAAAACTGCTATAGTTGAAGCTCTTGCGCAAAGAATTTACAAAAAGGAAGTTCCTTCGATTTTACAGGGCAAAAGAATATTTACTCTTGACATTACCGAGCTTCTGGCAGGTGCAAAGTACAGAGGAGACTTTGAAGAGCGGTTGAAATATTGTATAAAAGAAGCAAAAAGGTCAAGCGGAATAATACTCTTTATTGACGAAATTCATAATATTATAGGTGCAGGTGCAGCAGAGGGTGCAATAGACGCAGCTAATATTTTAAAGCCTGCTCTAGCCAGAGGAGAAATAAGCATAATAGGCGCAACCACATTCGACGAGTACAGAACGCATATAGAAAAGGATTCGGCGTTTGAAAGGCGGTTTCAGACAGTTAAGGTGGAGGAGCCAGATGAAAAGACAACTATAAAAATATTAAAGGGAATAGTGCCAAAATATGAAGCCTTTCACGGCCTAAAAATCACAGACGAAGCCATTTCTGAAGCTGTGAAGCTGTCAGGCAGATATTTAACAGACAGGCATTTTCCCGATAAGGCTATCGACCTTATAGACGAAGCGTGCGCTTATGTTCATTTAGAAAGAAGTGAAAGCGATGACATAAGCACAGGGGAAATGTATGAAGTGTTTAACGATTATGTTCTCGGGAAAATAAGCAAAAACGACTACCTTGACAGGCTGTCTAAAACATACAGCAATTCGTTTGATACAGGAAATACAAAAAGAGTTTTGAAAATCGATATAGATAAGCGGATTTCAAATATTGTTTCTGTGCCGCTTGAAACAATAAAAAAGAGCGAGCGATTGAAGCTGTGTTCTTTAAAGGAAAATCTGTCTAAAAAGATAATTGGACAAAGCCGTGCTATTGAAGCCGTCTCCTTTGCAATAAAACGTGGAAGAGTAGGTCTTAAAGACGCGTCAAGACCTATCGGTTCATTTGTGTTTTTGGGCTCAAGCGGAGTCGGAAAAACTGCACTCGCCAAAGAGCTTGCAAATGAGATCTTCGGCGGCGAAAATAATATGATAAGACTTGATATGTCTGAATTTATGGAAAAACACAGCGTGTCGAAAATTATCGGTTCTCCTCCCGGATATGTCGGCTTTGACACCCCTAACGGAAGTATGCTTACAGAAAGAGTCAGAAGAAATCCGTATTCTCTTATACTGTTCGATGAAATTGAAAAGGCTCATCCGGATGTACTGAATATTCTTCTGCAAATTTTAGAGGACGGCTTTTTGACCGATTCTGCAGGACGCAGAGTATCGTTTAAAAATACAATTATAATTATGACGTCTAATATAGGCGCTAGAAAAATCATTAGAGATAATTCTTTTGGATTTTCTCAAACAGTCAGAACTAATAGTTTTAATGATAAAGAAGTAAAAACTGAGCTTAAAAAGATTTTCTCGCCTGAGCTTATAAATAGAATAGATGAAATAATTACCTTTGATATGCTCACAGACGAAAACCTTTTTGAAATTGCAAATTTAGAGCTTAAAAAGCTGTCTGACAGATGTAAAGCACTGGGCATTAAGCTTTCTTATAACGCCGATGTTGCAAAAAAACTAAGCCGCGACGGACGCTCTAATGAGTACGGTGCAAGAGAAATATCACGAATAATCAGACGTAATATCGAAAACCTCATTACTGATGAATTTCTCTCGGGAATTGAATGTAAATCGCTCAGACTGTTAGTTTCCGGCGATAGCTTTGAAGTTGAGAACGAAAGCAGGTTAAGATTAAATGCTTAAATTATCATCACAAAAATACCACTCTGAGAAATCAGAGTGGTATTTTAAAAGCATATGGTTATTTGGCAGGCGTAGCACTCTCCTGCATCTCTCGGGATTCTCCCTGTCGTTACCATCGGCGTGTGGTCGCTACGAAATCTACCACCTCAAATAACCTTTTTTAGCTTATTCATATTATATCACTTTTATTCTTTTTTGTCAAATCTACTATAGATGGGTACATTATTTCTAAGTCTTTGAGTGAAACGCTTATTATTTTCTTGTATTGCAGTAATTATAGAATTTTTATAGTTTGGATTATCTCCTTCAACTAAAAGCCTCAATACCAAATTAATCGTTCTATCTTTTTTGGTAAAAGTTTTTGAAACAATTGCAGAAGATTCTCTTTCATCTTTAAATATGTAATCAGGGTTTTCTATAACTTCAGAAAAGAATTCTTTATATTCATCATAAAAGTTTTGTCCACGTCGATCAATTATATGTTGAATTCTATTATCGGTAATAATTACTTCATCTGTGAGAATCTTTTTAACAGTAACAGCCTGATATTTTTCTAATTGAATTTTACCGATATATTTCACATTTTTTACCGCCTTCTTCTCTGTTCAATATAATTATACCACTTTTCGACAAGTTGTCAAACAGTATTAGGTACTTGTTTTCCTGTTTTTATATTGTCCATAATAAGATGGCTTGTTTTTATTTGAGAAGTATATTACTTTTTTTCGTTGCTTTCTGTTTTTTTATCCAAATTGTTTACAGCATAATTTAAACATTGTATTACTATTTGATTTAGAGATAAATTATTTTTATGTGCAATAATATCAATTTTTTTCACAAGCTCTTCAGGTAAACGAAACGATTTGTTTACCGTGTTGTATCCCTTTTGTATCTTCCACATAAGTCTTATTCCTCCTTATTTTTATTTAGATTATATCATAAGTAAACGATTTTTGGTGATTTTAGTTTACATCTAGACTAAAAAATTTAAAATTATGTATTATAAATGGAACAAAATCAAATATAAATGTTTAAATATGTTACAATCTACTTATCAAATAAAAAGGAGTGTATTTATTATGAAATTTTACCAAAGATTAAGAGACTTAAGAGAGGACAGCAACAAAACTCAAGCAGATATTTCGCTTGTATTAAAAACAAGCAGATCATATTATTCGCAATACGAAAATGGAAAAAGACCAATATCTTTAGACAGAGTAGTTGAGTTAGCAAAATATTATGATGTCAGTTTAGATTATATAGCTGGATTGACAGATAAAAAACACAGCTATAAAGAATGGGATAAAATTTAGCAAAATCAGTAATGTAATAACGTGCATAAATTTTTATACTGAGGAAATAATAGTTTCAAATATCTTTAAAAGGGAGAAAACTATTATGACTTCACACATGAGTAAACGGGCAATTGCTCGTATAGTAACATTTGCAACAGCGTTATTACTTTTGTTGTTTGCGATTATATTGGTATTCGGAATCAGAGCAAAAAAAGCAGAGTTGGCACTTGAGTATAATTATTTGAAGGCAATTGAGGACTTGTCAACTTCTGCGGACAACATAAACACATCGCTTCAAAAGGGATTGTATTCGGGAACGTCCAATATGATGTCGTCGATTTCAAACGACTTACTTTTGGAATCTGCGGCAGCTAAAGCGTCATTGTCGCAGCTTGCGGCGTCAGAGCAGAGCTTAGAGGGGGCAAACAAATTTTTGTCTCAGGTAGGAAACTATGCGTTAAGTCTTTGCGATAAACTTGAAAAGGGTGAAAAGATCACCGACGAGGAATACAAGACATTAGAACAGCTTTGCAGATATTCAGAGGAGCTTAAAAACAAGCTGTGGGAAATTGAGCAGAGCGTCAGAGGCAACGGAGAGGAGCTTTCATACAAAACGGTATCAAAGCTAAGTCAGATTTCAGAGGACGACATCAAAAGCGATAACGGAGGCGCAGTGAGAACGGCATTAAATCTTGGAGAAGTTGAAGAAAATTCAGGAGAATATCCAACTTTGATTTACGACGGACCGTTTTCAGATCATATTCTTGAAAAACAGCCGGAGATGCTTAAAAACAAGAATGAAGTAACAAAAAGCAAGGCAAAAAGACGTGCAGGCGAGGTTTCTGTTGTACAGGAGAACTCACTGAAGCTTACAAACAATGAGGACGGAAAAATGCCGTCATATGTGTTTGAAAGTGATGTTGACGGAGTTAAGACAACAGTTTCGATAACCAAAAACGGCGGATACTGCAGCTATATGATAAGGAATCGTGATGTAAAGGAAAAAAACATTGAAAATGAAGAGGCTGTCAACTATGCAAAGAGTTATCTTGACGAGCTTGGAATTTACAATATGCAGTCGACTTATTATGAAACAATAGGAAATGTCTGCACAGTAAACTTTGCATATAAGGAGAACAATATTATTTACTATACTGATTTAATCAAGGTAAAGGTTGCGATGGACAACGGTGAAATTCTAGGCTTTGACGGCAGAGGATTTTTGACAAATCACAAGACCAGACAGCTTGCAAACGCAAAAACAACTGAAGAACAGGCAAAAAAGACTGTTTCACCGAGATTGACTGTGGAACAGGTACAAAAGGCTTTAATTCCTTCTGACGGAGAAGTTGAAAGATTATGTTATGAAGTAAAATGCAAGACAAAAGATAATCAGGAGGTTCTGGTTTACGTCAACTGTTATACGGGAAAAGAGGAACAGATTTTACTTCTTAAAAAATCTGAGACAGGAACTCTGACTGTATAATAAGCTCGTGCAGGCATAATTTTTTGAAAGGAATTAAACCGATGAAAATAAGAGATATAGATGGAATAGAAATACTTGATTCTCGTGGAAATCCAACGGTTCGGGCGGTTGTAACACTGGAGGACGGTACAAATGCGGCAGCCAGTGTTCCGTCGGGAGCGTCTACAGGCAGTTTTGAGGCATACGAGCTTCGTGACGGAAACGATGAAAGGTATTTTGGAAAAGGCGTGGTAAAGGCAATTTCGAACATCACTGACATTATAAAGCCTGCACTTATTTCCAAAGGTGATTTAGACCAGCAGGAGCTTGACGATACTCTTAAGGCTATTGACGGAACTCCTAATTTAAAGGCATTGGGAGCAAATGCGATACTGGCAGTTTCATTAGCTTTTGCACGTGCTTGTGCAAAGGCGAAGAAAGCTCCGCTATACAAATCGCTGAGCCTTGATGATGAGAAAATACTACCTATTCCAATGCTCAACATTCTAAACGGCGGAGCACATTCGAGCAACAACATTGATATTCAGGAATTTATGATAATGCCGCTGGGGTTCTCGCATTACAGCGAAGGTTTGAGAGCGTCCTGCGAGGTTTATCACACCTTAGGTAAAATTCTCAAAGAGAAGGGTCTTTCAACCGGAGTTGGAGATGAGGGCGGATTTGCGCCTAATATTGAAAGCGACGAGGAAGCACTTGACTTAATTCTGGATGCAATTTTCAAAGCAGGCTTTGACGACAACAAGTTTAAGCTCGCTCTTGACATAGCAGCATCGGAGTGGGCGTGCGAAGGCGGATATAAACTTCCTAAGCGAGGGAAAATGCTTGACACGAACGGGATGATAGATTATGTCAAGGAGCTTTGCAAAAGCTATCCTATACGTTCTGTTGAAGACCCGCTGGGAGAAAGTGATTTCAGCGGTTTTGAAAAGCTGACAAAGGAGATAGGCGATAAGGTTCAGATTGTCGGGGACGATCTTTTTGTTACAAATCCTGATAGGCTTCAAAAGGGAATTTCGAGCAACGCTGCAAATGCGATTTTAATCAAAGTCAATCAAATAGGAACATTAAGCGACGCAATAAAGGCAATAAGACTTGCATATGACAACGGCTATAATACAATTATTTCACATCGCAGCGGAGAAACCTCCGACAGCTTTATTGCCGATTTAGCAGTAGGTCTTTCGGCAGGGCAGATAAAAACGGGTGCTCCCTGCAGAAGCGAACGCTGTGAAAAATATAACAGGCTTCTTGAAATTGAAAAAGAACTCGGTCCTGACGCAAGATACGGAAGAATGTTTTAAAAGAATATAAAAAAGTAGACACATTTTAGTGCCTACTTTCAGGATATATAAAGTATGTTTTTAGGGGCAGCCCTCTCTTGTAGGGCATGCCCCTCTTCCAAAATAGTCCACTGGACTATTTTGGAATTCACCCCTGTGCGGAACGCACTCCGTAAAGTATTTCGCTGACGGTTCGTCAGCGACAGGGCTCCGCCCTTGACCCGCAAGCCTTTTGAAAAAGGCTTGACCGAAAACTTTTAGTTGATTATGAAAAACCTTTTTCGACAGTCTGAAAGTAGACACATTTTAGTGCCTACTTTTTTGTTTATTGCTGATTTTCATTCGGGTCATATTCAAGCTCGGGAGATTTTAGCTCTATCTTGTTGTCGTCTGAATCATAGATAGAAATGTCGTCTGATAATTTAGTATCAAAATTATCGTCTTGAGCAATGTTGCTATCATCTGATAGAATAACTGTTTCATCTTGAATATTATTATCAGGTTCTGAAATATTTAAAACTTCGGTTTCTTGAGACTTAGGCTCAGTTTTATCTGTTTCAGATTCATCATTTGCTTCTTTGCTCAATTGTGCCTTTAGAGCTTTTTTCTCTTCTTTTTTCTTTCTCCGTTCTTTTTCATAAATGAAAGACGGTTCAAAGCATTTCGGCTTGCGTTTTTTAACAAATATACTCATAAATATCAAAACGGCGAGACCTGAAATAGATATTATAATGCCTGCGATAAATCCGGGCGGTGTGTATTTGAGTTCAATTGTGTGCTTACCCTTTTCCAGCTTTATCCCCAGAACTGCTCCGCAAAGGTCAGTCGTTTCAGCTTTTTTACCGTCTACATAAGCCGACCAGCCGTTTGAAGGAATAGCAGTATACATATATCCGTCAGTTGCTGCGTTTATATCGCCCTTAAAGTAAGTGTCGGTATGCTTTATTATATCGTAGGTTCCGTTAGATTTCAGTTTATTCAAACCTTCCTGCAAAACGTCGTCATTTATCTGATATACCAAGCAGTTAAGCTGTCCGTTTTCATCAAGAGGTTCTTTAGTTGTACCCATAACTGTTGCTGTTTCGCCTTTCTTTGCATAACCTACCGGAAAGATATATTCCAAATCTTTTTCAACAGTATAAGTGTATGACTGATCATCAGAACTGATCTTAGTTTCAATATCCTCTATAACATCACTGTCAAAGAAACAGTACAGCATAGCGTCTGACATTGCCGTATAGTTGAATTTTAAAACAGCGGTTTTGTTTTTGTCTGACGTCTGTTCAGCAGGTTCATATTCCTGGTCTTCATTCATAATTGAAACCTCTGTTAAAATGGCACCGAAGCCTTCAATAGCAAGTCCGCTTTCTTTAATAGCATCGGTTATATCAATTGAAAATTCATATGGTTCGTCAGCAGCAAAGGTCTCATCTACAACACTTATATCTTCAGGGTCTGACGGGGCGTAAAAGTAAAAATCTGCACCATCAGCCCAAAGGTCGGCGTCGCTTTGGTATCTAAATGTAACATGAAGTTTCTTGCCGTCAAGCTCATTGGTTATCTCATCATCTTTACTTAAATTAAGAGCAGCCTTGAGGTCTTCAATTTTCAATTGATAATATGAATTTGTATCTACCCCGTCGACCTTGTTCTCCGAGTTGTTCAATGCAAGTTCGCCGCTGTATAAAATCTTTCCGTTTGGATTTCCCGGCACATAGTTATATACGCCTGTTGCATTATCTTCATTTGTAACAGTAGCGTTTTCACCGGTACTGTTTGTCATCAAAACGTATGAATACAAATCTTTATCAATACCAGTCATACTTTTGAATAAAGCGTTTAAATAGTAGAAAGGATTGTTCGGATTGCTGAGTTTAAAATCTTTCATACCGCTGTCTACCATAAATCCGAACGGCAGGTATGCTGTGTTTTCATAAAGCTCTGATGCGCCTTCTCTGTCAATTTCTTTCAGATAGGTGTCTGAATTAGCACCTGTTTTTGAAATAACATACTTCAGATTCAAAAGTGCGTTTGTAAAAGGATTTGTAGCACCGTAATAATACCTGTTTCCGCCGGGCTGAGAAACTATTCCGATATTCTCCATATAGTTTGACACTGATACATCAGACATTGAACTGAACTGAGAAATGCCGTAATAACGGTAGAGACATGGGTCGTTTATTGTGTACCATTTGGACATTTCTGTACGGTAAAAGTCATCATTAGCAGGCTTTGTTTTTAAAAGCAGTTCCTGGACTTCATCGTTGCTTGCATAATATGTGCTGTAAGCAGATGAACCTACTTTATCAACTCCTTTGCTGGCACAGGCATACGTTTCGACTACCATAGGAATAATCATAATAATGGATATGGTCTTTGTATTGATGAATTTGAATTTAATCAGCAAAACTGTGATGAGCGCCAGATAAGCAAGTGCTAATGATATATTGTTTATTAGCAAATTTTTGTTTGCATCTTTTGAAAAATATCCTATTACTATAATTCCGGCAGCAGCAGCTATAGCTCCTGCAATATGGAACCATGAAACATGGTCAAGCTGAGTAAAAGCACGGTATGCAACGATTATAAGAACAAATGCAAATATAAATGAAAATCTGAAAGGTATTTGGTTTGTGAAGTGGAAGCCGTGCCAAATAAAGTCCAGAATATTATTGTTGCAGCTAACGATTAAAAACGTAAGAAAAACAAGAACAACAATTTTTTCGCGTATTGGGATCTTTTTTGACAAAGCGTGTACGCCGATCATTATGACTGCCAGCAGCGAGCAGTATAGGTTTGGCAGACCTTCAATGTTTGAGGGTGTTCTAAAGGCGAGAAGATTTGCTAAAACATCTCTGAAATCCTTATAGAAGTTAATTTGCGACGGGAAGCTTGTATTGCCGCCTGAATAGGTAGCTTTTAATGCCAGATATGCAGGGAGGATCAAAATTGCAGTCAGTGCAATACCTGTAACTGAAAAAAGCAGAACCTGCCAAAGCCTTTTCAGAATAGTTTTTATACCGTATTTTGAACATATAACTTCCGCTATGAAAAAAAGTGCAATAAATATGCACAGGAAAAATCCGATGTAGAAGTTCGAGAAAAATGCAACTGCAAGCGAGATAGTATAAAGTTTAAATTTTCCGTCTTTGATAAGATAGTGAACACCAAGAGCAACCAAAGGCATAAGGGCAACAGTATCAAGCCACATTATGTTCCAGTAATAACCCATCAAATATGCACACAAAGCATACGGAATAGAAAAGAGAACAATAGAGAAATCATTCCTTTTAAAAACGTTCTTGAGAAACATTCCCATAAACAGACCTGCACAGCCTATTTTGATACATACAAACAGAGCTAGAAAATCACGTATATATGCCTCAGGAATGAGTAATGCAAGAAAATTAAGAGGGCTGGCTGTGTAGTATGACATTATACCGAGAAAGTTTTGTCCCCAGCCGGAGCGAAGCGAATATAACAGCGAACCTCCGTTTTGCAGCTTGTCCTGCATCTCAGAAATAAAAGGGAAGTACTGATGCCAGCAGTCTATAACAAGAATCTGATTATCTCCTGCAGGGTGCATACCTGCTTTTATAAATACAATAAGCATAATTAAAAATGGTATTATAAATGAAAGTACTACAAACAAATGTCTTATAGCAAACTGTATGCTTTTTGTATTGTATAATCTGTGTAGAGCAGAATTATTTTCTTTTACAGCTTTATCGGGGCTGTAGACATTTTGTTTCAGCTTTATGGTGCTGTCTGTTTCTTTATTAAACATTTTTGATCCTCACTTTATTCAAAATATACCAATATAAGTATAGTATAACATATTAATAAATAAAAGTAAATAAAAACTGTTAAATATGAATTTATATCAAAAATCTGTTAAAACAGCGTGAATGTATTTTGTAAAAAACGTTGAAAAATCGTTCTTTTCGTTGTAAAATGTAATTAATAAATTCCAATGGAGGATACGAAAATGACAAAGAAGGAAAAGGCAATATTGGTATGCAGCGAGCTAGAAAAAATATATCCGGATGCCATTTGTTCGCTTGTATATAGAAAACCTCATGAGCTTATGATCGCAGGAAGGCTTTCTGCACAATGTACAGACGCAAGAGTAAATATTGTTACAAAGGAGCTTTTTGATAAATACAGGAGCATAGATGATTTTGCAGATGCTGATTTGAATGATATTGAACGTATAATAAAGCCGTGCGGACTTTTTAAAACTAAGGCTAAGTCAATAGTTGAGATGTGCAGACAGATAAGAGACGATTTTAATGGTGAGATTCCGCAGACGATAGAGGAGCTTACCACACTTTCGGGAATTGGAAGAAAGACTGCAAATCTTATTATGGGAGACGTTTTTCATAAGCCGGCGATCGTTACAGATACGCATTGTATAAGAATCTGCGGACGGCTGGGGCTTACTAAAAACAAAGAGCCGGTTAAGGTTGAGGAGGATTTGAAAAGGATCATTCCGCCGGAAAAGGGTTCTGACTTCTGCCACAGGCTTGTTTTATTCGGCAGAGATACCTGTAAGGCAAGGGGAGAAAAGTGCGGAGAATGTTCGCTTTCATATTTGTGTAATTATTATAAAAAAACATAAGTTTAAAAATGTTATATACATATAGTAAAACCCGCCTGAAAAATTCTTCAAGCGGGTTTTTAACATTTTATTCGTTTGTGGTGTTTGATTTACTTTCTTCATTTTCGCTTTGTGAGCCGGTTTCTGTGTTATCCGTTTGTTCAGTTGAATCAATAACATCTACAACTTCAGCTTGTTTTTTTGATGTAAATATTTCCTTCAGCTCATGTCCGAAATTCAAAAAAGCCTTTCCTACCAGCGGTGCTTTTTCTTTTGTATACTTTGCACCTGCCTTTACTCCTTTTGTTATCGTTTCTCCCGTTTTTTCTGCAAATTCATTGATCTTATCCTTGTCAATGTTCATAAATCTTCCTCCGTTTCCATATTTATATGTTAATATAATTATATAATATGTATAATTTATTGTCAATGAAATTTTTGCCTCAACAAAATGTTAAGTTCGTTTATATAATCTTGACTTTAATTAAGATATGTAGTATAATATTTTTCGATTACAATTTTTAATGTAAATTTCAAAAAGGTGGAATTAGTGTGAAAATTCATTTCACGCAGGAAAGGAGGCCTTTGCAAAGCAAAGGCAATGATTAGTATGAGTATATTAGATAAAATCTTTGGAAACTACAGCAAAAAGGAGCTTGCCCGTATCAAGCCGATAATGCAGAAGGTATTGGATCTGGACGAGGAATATCAAAAGTTCTCTGACGCTGATTTAAAAGCTAAAACAGATGAATTTAAGAAGAGACTGGCTGACGGTAAGACACTTGATGATATTTTGCCGGAGGCATTGGCTACCGCTCGTGAAGCAGCAGACAGAGTTTTAGGCAAAAAGCCGTTTCCTGTACAGGTTCTTGGAGCAATAGTTTTGCATCAGGGAAGAATTGCCGAAATGAAAACTGGTGAAGGTAAAACTCTTGTTGCCTGCTTGGCGTCTTATGTAAATGCGCTTAACGGTAAAGGCGTTCATGTTGTAACCGTAAACGACTATTTGGCAAAATTTCAGTCGGAGGAAATGGGAAGAGTCTACAAATTTTTAGGGCTTTCAATAGGAGTTATCCTGAACGGTCTTAACAATGATGAAAGACGTGCAGCTTATAATTGTGACATTACATATGGCACAAATAATGAGTTCGGTTTTGACTACCTTCGTGACAATATGGTTATCTACAAAAAGGATAAGGTTCAAAGAGGACATGCCTTTGCAATTGTCGATGAGGTCGACTCTATATTGATAGATGAAGCTAGAACACCTCTTATTATTTCGGGAAGAGGAGATAAGTCAACTGAGCTTTATACTCTAGCTGACAGATTTGCTAAAACTCTTAAACCTACAATCGTTACAGAGCTTGATGATAAGGCTGATAACGACCTTGTAGAGGGAGATTACATTGTAGATGAAAAGGCTAAGACTGCTACTATAACTAAAAAAGGTGTTAAAAAGGCAGAACAGGCGTTCAATGTTATAAACCTTATGGATGCTGAAAATATGACGCTTTTACACCACATCAATCAGGCAATAAAGGCAAACGGCGTTATGAAAAAGGATATTGACTATGTTGTCCGTGACGGCGAGGTTATTATCGTTGACGAGTTTACCGGACGTTTGATGATAGGACGTCGTTTCAACGACGGTCTTCACCAGGCTATCGAGGCCAAAGAGGGAGTTAAGGTCGCACACGAGTCTAAGACCATTGCAACTATCACATTCCAGAACTATTTCCGTCTTTACGAAAAGCTATCTGGTATGACCGGTACTGCTTTGACAGAAGAGAGCGAGTTCAGAGAAATCTATAAGCTCGATGTTATTGAAGTTCCAACAAATATGCCTGTTATCAGAATTGACTATTCAGATGTTGTTTACAAGACCGAGCAGGCTAAATATAACGCTGTTATAGACCAAATAATCAAATGTCACGAAAAGGGACAGCCTTGTTTGGTTGGTACGGTTTCCATTGAGAAGTCTGAGCTGTTGTCAAGAATGCTTAAAAACAAGGGTATAAAGCACAATGTTCTGAACGCTAAGCAGCATGAAAAGGAAGCTGAGATAGTTGCTCAGGCAGGACAGTACGGTGCTGTAACGATTGCCACTAATATGGCCGGACGTGGTACTGATATTATGCTCGGCGGTAATGCTGAGTTTTTGGCTAAGAAAGAGCTTAAAAAGCTGGGCTATGATGAGGAAATAATCAACGAGGCAGTCGGCTACGGCGAGACTGATAACGAAGAGATAATCAAAGCAAGAAAAGAATACAGAGATTTTTATGATAAGTATTCTAAAGAGGTAAAGGAAAAAGCTATTGCTGTTAAAGAAGCAGGCGGACTTATGATTATCGGTACTGAGCGTCACGAATCAAGACGTATCGACAATCAGTTAAGAGGACGTGCAGGACGTCAGGGAGACGAGGGAGCTTCTATATTCTATCTGTCGTTGGAAGACGACCTTATGAGGCTGTTCGGCGGTGAGAGAATTACCCATATGATGAACACCTTAAAGGTCGAAGAGGATATGCCTATTCAAAGCAAGATGCTTTCTAGTGTAATTGAATCATCTCAGAAAAAGGTTGAAGGAAGAAACTTCGGCATAAGAAAGAATGTCTTAAACTACGACGATGTTATGAATTCTCAGAGAGAGATCATTTACAAACAGCGTTCACAGGTTCTTGAGGGCGACGATATCCACGACGACATCATAAAGATGATAAAGGATTTCGTTGTAAATACGGTAAATGTATATCTGGTTGAGGAGGACGTTCACGATAACTGGAATTTAGACGGACTTCGTGATTTCCTGATGGGATTGTTTACAACAGACGATGATTTCAGATACGACCCTGTTGAGCTTGACAGAGTTACCAAGCAGGAGATAATTGACGAACTCACCGAAAGAGCGCTAAAGAAATATGAACAGCGTGAGAAAGAGCTTACTCCTGAAATTTTAAGAGAGGTCGAAAGAGTTGTTCTTCTCAAGGTTGTTGATACAAAGTGGATGGCTCATATCGACGATATGGAAGAGCTCAAGAGAGGTATTGGTCTGCGAGCTTACGGAAATAAAAATCCTGTTGTTGAGTATCGTATTGAAGGCTTTGATATGTTCGATGAAATGATAGCTTCCATTTGTGAGGAAACGGTTCGTATGATGTATACTGTCAAAGTAAAGACAAATGACGAGCCTAAGAGAGAGCAGGTTTTAAAGGCTAATCCGGTCAAGGCTGACAATTCGCTTTCGGGTGCAAGAACAGTCAAGAAAAAACCGGGAAGAAACGATCCGTGTCCGTGCGGAAGCGGCAAGAAGTATAAAAAGTGCTGCGGAAGAAATGAATAGTATAATTAATAAATAACTAAAGCCCTGAGGATATTCCTCGGGGCTTTAGTTATAGATAAAGTATGTTTTAAGGGCAGCCCTCTCTTGCAGGGCATGCCCCTCTTTAAAAACAGTCCACTGGACTGTTTTTTTAGCTAAAACTGCTTTGCAGTTTTAGGTTACACCCCTATGCGGAGCGCACTTCGTAATAGGATTTCGCCGACTGCGGTCGGCGACAGGGCTCTGCCCTTGACTTGCAAGCCTTTTGAAAAAGGCTTGACCGAAAACTTTTGGTTTATTACGCAACAGCCTTTTCTAATAAATAAAGCCCCAAGTAATTTCTCAGGGCTTTAGTTTATCTCTATTTATCTTTTTTCAAAAAGTCTTCAAGACTTGCATTGAATTCTTTTAGTTCACTGTCAATAGTAGACGTATATTTATCACGAAGCTGAGTCCATGTCATTTGCGTTCCCGATTCGTCAAATTTTCTTACTGATGAGTAAAGATAAGGTATGACAGCTTCTAATGTTTCATTTGTAGCTGCGTCGTCATCTGACAGAATTGTTGAAATGCCGTATCCCGGGTCAATAAGTCTGGTGAATTTATCTGAAATTACATCTCCGTATGCTACTTGGTAAGCTTCCTCTGTCCAGTTAGGATTGTCAACAAAGAACTTCTTTTTGGATATTTCTTTGTATTCGTCAGCGGTTGCTGCCAGCTTTGAACATTCATACCAGCACTTTATAGCGTCCTTTTTAGTCGAGCCTTTTACCCACATATACGCACCGATGTCTAAAGTCGTATACTGTACATCTGTGTTAGGATCTTTCGGAATAGGTACTACGCCCCATCTTTCTCCCTTTTCTGGTGAATGAGATCCTGTAGACGCCCATGGTCCCATAGCATAGAACAGTGTGTTTGCTTCAAAACAATCTTTAGCCTGACCTATCCAAGAAGAGTTATCTAAGCCTTCCTTTGTGAGCTTGTATAAGAAGTCTGCAGCACGTTCAAGATCAGGGTTTTTAATATTATTTATATATTTCCCTGACTTTTCATCCTTAGAAATAATTGTTTGACCTGTTGACTGGAAAATAAAGGCGTGATACCAACCGTTTATGCCGTATCTTTCCTCACCATCTTTGGCATTTTCCTTGTATTGTTTCATAATATCGTAAAATATATTCCAGTCCCATTTTCCTTCCTGATAAAGCTCATAAGGGTCATCTAAACCTTCTTCTTCAATAACATTAACGTCATAAGTCATTATTGAAAGAGCTCCAAAAGAGATAGGTGCAACATAATGTTTTCCGTTTAATGAAAATTGATCGGCTGCGTCTTTAACATCAGACCATAAAGGAGTATTAAAGTCTACAACACTGTCTACCGGCTGATACCTCTCTTTTATAACTCCTACAGGGAACGTCATTTTTTGTTCATACGGAAAAATGTCAGGCGGAGTGTTTGCCAGAATAAGCTCTGAAAGTTTATTATATTTATTAGCTGAAGCTCCGCAGCTTATGTAATTTATTTTACCTCCCTTATCCTCAAACATAGAAACATTAGTGTATTTTTCCTCACTATTTGCTGATGGGTTAAGGTCGTAATACGAGCACCAGTCAAGAGTTTTTTCTGCACCCTCCGGAATGGCTGCTATTTCATCGGCTGTAGGTACTGCGATCGATTCTTCGTAAGACGAATCAGAATTTTTTCCGCAGCCGACAATTGTAACAGATACTCCTATTGCAAGCATTGCAGCAGAAATACGTTTTAAAGTTTTCATATTTATCCTCCTTATTCAATAGTTTTCTGCATTTAATCTTGAATAATTATTTTGGCTGTGAAATTTCCAAATAATAATTATCAAAAATATTATACTGTATTTTTAATATATTGTCAATTAATTTTATAGATTCTGTACAAAAAAGCCGAGAGGAAAATCCTCTCGGCTTAAAATATTACAAGTTTATATTACTTGTTGTCTTTCAAGAACTGTTTAAATGTTTTATTGAATTTCTTTAACTCACTATTAATTGTAGGATTGTATTTTTCACGAACCTGAGTCCATGTATACTGTGCACCACCAGATGAATAGTCATGTTTAGTTGTTGCCAAGTACATATATTGATTGATAGCTTTTCTTTCATCATTATTAGCTGCAGAGTCATCTGAAAGTTCGCTTGAGATACCTGTACCTGGGTCAACAATTAAAGTGAACTTATCAGAAAATACTTCTTCAAATGCCATTTGGTACATTTCATCTGTCCAGTTAGGTGAATTCTCGAAGAATTTTTTCCTGTTAGCTTCTTTATACTCTTCGTTTGTGTTAGCAATCTTACAACATTCAAGCCAGCACTTCATAGCTTCCTTCTTAGTTGAACCTGCAATCCATAATGTGTTAGTTGGAACAGTTATGTCAAGGGATCTATAGTATTTATCACTGTTAGGATCCTTTGGAATAGGAACGCACATCCACTCATCATCTGCAGCAGGACCATTGTTTGTTGCAGCAGCCCATCTACCCATTGAATAGAATAAAGTATTACTCTCGAATGCTGACTTAGCTCCGCCAATCCAATCCTGGTTAATCAGATTGTCTTTTTCTAAGTCGTATAAATAGTTAGCAGCTCTTTCAAGGTTAGGGTCATTTGAGTTATTTATAAACTCATTCTTTTTCTCATCATACTTGATGATAGTTGAACCAGTTGTTGTGAAAATAGGCTCTGGGAACCAACCGTTTACACCAAATCTTTGCTCTTCGCCTGTAGCTTTTGATACATATTCATACATGATGTCAGCACATGTGTTCCAATCCCATTCGCCATCTAGATATAATTGATAAGGATCTGAAAGTCCTTCGTTTTGAATTACCTTCTTATCGTAGAACATAAGCGGGACTGTATCACCGAATGATGAAGGTGCAACATAATGCTTACCAGCTATTGCAAATTGGTCAGCGATTGCCTTCATATCAGACCAAATGTCTGAATTGAAATCAACAATTTCATCAACTGGCTGGAAAATACCTTTTACGATGTTACAAGGATAAACCATTAACTGACCGTATGAAACCATATCAGGTGGTGTATCAGCCAAAATAAGTGATGATAGTTTGTTGGTTAACTCAAAAGTCCGAGTTTCTATGTATTCGACTTTACCTCCCTTGTCGTTAAATAAAGCCATTTCAACACTTTTTTCTTTCGTTGTGTCAGTTGGATTTAAGTTACTAACACCAAGATATTGAAGTGTGTTTTCTGCACCTTCCGGAATTTCGGCAATTGCATCGTTTGAAGGAACCTTGACTTTTTCTTCATAAGAGTTGTCTTTGCCTGAAGAACCTGAACATCCTGTAACTGAAACAGTAGCTGCCAATGCCAGCAATGCTGCTAGAAGTCTTTTGGATAATTTCATAAATTAACCTCCTTATTATAAATTTATTTGCTGTGATTTCTCACACCATATGTTAAATATATCATAAAAAGCCCTTTCTGTCAATGAATTTTTGCTCAATTTTAACAAAAAAAGATTTATAATAGCCTCATAAAATGAATTTTTGTAACATTAAACAATTTGCAACTAATTACTTAGTTGAAATTTAACAAAAAATTATTGCAGTAAAATTAAAAAGAATATTATTAAGTTATTTGTTTTAAATTATATCTGTATGATTAATAGGTATATACATTGTAATATGTTGCTGCTGGTATTGAATTTGACATCATTTTATCATAGTGATATAATATGAGTTAGCAAAAACTAATTGTTTTAATGATTTCAGGGAGGAACCTGTTTATGAAAAATAAATTTGCCGTTTCGGGAATGACTTGTTCGGCATGCTCTGCAAGAGTTGAGAGGGCAGTATCAAAGCTAAAAGGAATAACGAGTGTTTCAGTAAATCTTCTTACAAATTCTATGACGGCAGAATATGACGACAGTCTGAGTGCAGATGATATTATATCGGCGGTAAAAGCAGCAGGCTACGGTGCAAATCTTTTTGACGCTAAGAGCAATTTATCAAAAAGCGTCAAAAGCGATGCTGAAAAGTCTATGCTTAAAAGACTTATTTCATCAGTGTGTCTATTAATACCGCTTATGTATATTTCAATGGGGCATATGATGGGACTTCCCATACCGGCAATATTTACAGGTCATGAAAACGCTCTTAATTTTGCGTTGATCCAGCTTGTATTTTGTATACCGATAATGGTTATAAATCACAAATACTATACTGTAGGTTTTAAGAACCTTTTTAAGGGCGCTCCTAATATGGACAGTTTGATTGCAATAGGTTCGGCATCAGCTTTCTTATATGGCTTATATGCGATAATCCGAATAGCTGTCGGATTAAACACGGGCGATATGGAAACTGTGGAAAGATTCCATATGGATCTGTATTTTGAATCTGCGGCTACTATACTTACGCTGATAACCGTAGGAAAATATCTGGAGACAAGGTCGAAATCTAAAACCAGTGAGGCTATTGACAGGCTTTTAAACCTTGCTCCCGAAACGGCAACGGTAATCAGGGACGGAAAAGAAACCGAGATTTTAGTAGAGGAGATTCGTGAGGGAGATATAGTAATAGTTAAGGCTGGAGAAAGAATTGCCGTAGACGGTGAAATAATAGAGGGCGAGGGAAGTCTTGACCAGTCGGCAATCACAGGTGAGAGCGTGCCTGTATCAAAGACGGTTGGAGAAGGAGTTATATCTGCTACAATGCTTAGCAGCGGGTATATCAAATACAAGGCTACAAGAGTAGGCGAAAACACAACTCTTTCTCAGATTATTAAACTGGTCGAGGAGGCGTCCTCGTCAAAAGCGCCGATTGCAAAGATTGCAGATAAGGTGTCAGGGGTTTTTGTGCCTATTGTAATAGCTATTGCAGTTATTGCATTGATAGTATGGCTTATTTGCGGAGCGAGCTTTGAGTTTGCTATGAGCATAGCAATTTCGGTTCTGGTAGTATCATGTCCGTGTGCGTTAGGTCTTGCAACTCCTGTTGCCATTATGGTCGGAACGGGAAAATCAGCGCAGAACGGAATTCTTATAAAATCGGGCGAGGCACTTGAGACACTTCACAACGTAACCGATGTTGTTCTTGACAAGACGGGAACGCTTACTGAGGGAAAGCCCGGAGTTACTGATATAATTGCTGTTGACACAGATGAGAAAACGCTTATTCAGATAGCGGGAAGCATTGAAAATTTGAGCGAGCATCCGCTGGCAGATGCTGTGGTTAGAGAGTGTGAAAGGCAAGGAATCTCATTCCTGAACGTAAACGGTTTTAAAGCAGAGTTCGGTAAAGGCGTTTTCGGTGAGATAGACGGAAAAGAATATTATATAGGTAATTCTGCTTATATCAAAGCTAATGACATCAATGACGAAAATGTAAAAAAGGATATGGAAAAATTATCTCTTGAAGGAAAAACCCCTCTGATAGTCGCTGATGGAAACAAGGCTATAGGAATTATCGCTGTTGCCGATAAGATAAAGTCAACCAGCTTTGACGCAGTAGGCCTTCTGAAAAGAAACGGAATAAAGGTTACAATGCTGACTGGCGATAACAAAAATACTGCCGAAGCGGTCAGAAAAAAGCTGGGTATTGACAATGTAATTGCAAATGTTCTTCCGCAGGAAAAAGAGAATGTTGTTGCGTCTGTTCAAAAGAACGGAAACAAGGTCGCTATGGTGGGAGATGGGATCAACGACGCTCCTGCACTAGCAAGGGCAGATGTTGGAATTGCAATAGGTGCAGGCGTTGATATTGCTATTGAGAGCGCTGATGTTGTTTTAATGAAAAATGATATTCTAGATGTATGCACTGCAATTGATTTGAGCAAGGCAGTTATAAAAAACATAAAGGAAAATCTGTTCTGGGCATTTTTCTACAACACAGTAGGAATCCCTATTGCGGCAGGAGTTTTTTACAGTGCGTTTGGTATAAAGCTTTCGCCTATGCTTGCGGCGGCGGCAATGAGTTTAAGCAGTGTATGCGTTGTAACTAACGCATTAAGGCTTAGATTTTTCAAGCCTAAAAATAAAATTAAAAGCTCTGATAAAGAGCTGAATAATACAAAGGAGGATACAGACATGTTCGGAAAGGTAAAGTGCGATGTTACATTAAAGGTTGAGGGTATGAGCTGTTCTCACTGTTCAGGAGCAGTTGAGTCTGCTCTTAATGCAATTGACGGCGTTAAGGCAGAGGTTAATCTGAAAAAGGGTCTGGCTTATATCAATCTTTCAAAAGATGTTGATACTCAAACGCTTATTAAAGCAGTTGAAGACGCAGGCTACAAAGCAAGTGAAGATTAAGTGAAAATAAAATAATCTTATTAAGGACTTCTGCAAAGCAGTTTGCAGAGGTTCTTTTTTACTTGAAAAGAGGAGGATGCCGTGCTATAATTATATTAAATACATTCTAATTGAGAATACAGGCGGTGATTTTTTTGTACATAAATAAGCTGGATTATTTGTCGGAAGTTATTAACAAAGAGATTTCAGACGGTCAGATTTCAGGAGCAAGCACAGCCGTTTTAAAAGGCGGAGAGGTTGTATTCAGAAAAGAATACGGTTATGCTGATATGGAAAAAGGCAAGAAAATGAGCAGTGATACTATTTTCAGGCTGTTTTCACTGACTAAGCCAATAACCGCTGTTGCCGCAATGATTCTGTTTGAGAGAGGTTTGATTGACCTTGAGAACCCTGTTAAGAAATACATAAGCGGATATGAGAATATGTATGTCATAAAAGACGGTAAGTATATTCCGGCGAACAGCGATATTACTCTTCATAACCTTTTGAATATGACAGCAGGTATGGTCTACGGAGGAGACTGGTGTGAGTCGTGTGCTGAGATGCAGAAGCTATATGATGAATTAAAAATTCGTATGGCAAACGGTGAGGAGTTCACTACCCTGCAGGTGGCTGAGCTTTTAGCACAAAAGCCGCTGATGTTCCAACCGGGCGAGAGCTGGACATACGGTACCTGCTCTGATGTTATGGGAGCAGTTATTGAAAAGGTAAGCGGTATGAAGTTCTCTGAATTTTTGAAAAAGGAAATTTTTGAACCGCTTGGTATGATTGATACAGGCTTTTACATTCCGAGTGAGAAGTATGACAGGCTGGCTCAGATTTATTATTATGATGAAGTTAAAAAGAAACTGGAGGTCTTTAATGATCTTCACTTGCTTTTGACCGACTATAAAAAGCCTCCGGCATTTGAATCGGGCGGAGCAGGGCTTGTTTCAACTCTTGATGATTATATTAAGTTTACAAGTATGCTGCTTAATAAGGGCGAGTATAAAGGTAATAGGATTCTGGGCAGAAAAACGGTCGAATATATGACGACAAATCAGATGACCGATTATCAGATGCCTGCACTTTATTACGGTGCAACAAAAGGTTACGGCTACGGCAATTATCTGAGAATTCTCACTGATAAAGCGGCAGCCGCTACTAATGCAAGTCTCGGCGAATTTGGCTGGGACGGCTGGACAGGCGATTATGTTACGATTTCGCCGAAAGATAATATGATATTCTTGTATTTTATTCAGAGATGCGGAGCAGGTTGTAATGAAACAACAAGAAAACTTAGACAGATAGTTTACGGAGCTTTGAAATAACAATAGCAAGTCAAATTTATTTTATTCAAAACGGTTTATATATTGTAATTAGTTGTGTGTAGAAAAAGAAAATTTTCGGGGAGGAATATGAGATGAAAACCAACAACAGATTTGAAATCAATATTGTCAAAATAACGGTAATGACTTTTATACTTGCTTTAATGTGCATAATTATCCCAACAGCAATAACATCATATGCAGCGTCAAATAAGATTGAAGTTTCTCAAAGCGTTTATAATTTGGCTATCGGACAAACTGTTAAGATAGATGCAGATATTTCCGGAGGCACGCTTATTTTCAAAAGTGAAAATGAAAGTATATGTACTGTAGATGAAAACGGTTTGGTTACAGCATTAGATACAGGAAGCACAAGGATTGCTATATCAACGGCGGACGGAACCGCAGAGACTGTTTATTGTGAGATCAAGGTAAATATGATAAACAGCGACAGTACAAAAATTATATTTGATTCTGATACATATACTTATACAGGCTACCAAATTGAACCAGATATAGAGGTTTATTACGGAGACACCTTGCTTAAACTGTATAATGATTATGAAATTATTTACAACAATAATAATACTGACGTGGGAACAGTAAGCATTACTATTAAAGGAATGGCATATAAGGGTATAGGAAAGTATTCAGGAGAGTTGACAACGAGCTTTACGATCACTCCAAAAGACATAAATGACGTTAGAATTTCCGATTCATTTGGGATGCAGACCTATAAGGGTACGCCTTTAACCCCTGATATAGATGTTTTTATGAATTGGAATTATAATTCAAAGTTAGTAAAAGATAAAGATTACACTTTAACTTATGCTAATAATATCAATGTAGGCACAGCTACGGTAACTGTCAAGGGAATAGGTAATTTTACAGGAGTGGCAACTCTTGAGTTCATAATTTATGCGGCTGATATAAATTATAATGTAGATGTTTCGGTTGAAAATGTAACATACACAGGCAGTGCTGTTACGCCTGACATATTGGCTAAAATAGAGAATTACAGACTTGTATTGGGAAAAGACTATACGCTAAGCTATTCAAACAATATAAACGTAGGAACAGCTACAATTACTATTACGGGAATAGGAAGCGTAACCGGAATAAGAGTTATTGAATTTAAGATAATTCCAAAAGCAAACAGTTTTACCGCATACAGCAAACCGAAAAAGACTTCGCTGAGGCTGGATTGGACAAAAGCAAGCGGAATTAGCGGTTATAAAATATATGTATACGATTCTTCGGTTAAGAAGTATGTTTTAAAGAAAACTATCAATAATCCCAATACTGTATACTGCACTGTAAAAGGACTTAAAGCCGGAAATACATATAGCTTTAAAATAGCGACTTATCTTACAGTTGACGGTGCTGATTATATATCAAATTTATCAGTCAATGCTTTAGAAACGATGACAGTTCCTGCTGATTCAAAAATCGTTCAGCTGATAGGCAAAAACCACTCGGTTCAGATAAGGTGGAAAAAGATAAACGGAGCAAGCGGTTATATTATTTACAGATATAAAAAGAATTCCAAAAAGTTTGTAAGAATAGCAAAAATCAAAGGGAATACCAAATTTACATATACAAATAAAAATCTTAAAAAGTCTAAAACTTATAAGTATAAAGTAATCGCATATAAACAGCTTAACGGCAAAACGCTCAAGGGAAAAATCTCAGCAAAAAAATCTGTTTTGACCTTGTCGTTCAGATGGCCTGTTCCGGGTTTTTACTACATATCTCAGACTTTTAACAACAAGTCGAGTATGTATGCGTCGGGAAATCATTCGGGAACGGATATTGCGTCTAACGGAAAGAGCATTAAGGGTGCAAAAATTATTGCAACCAGAGGCGGAAAAGTAGATTCTATAAATAAGGGCTGTAAGCATAATTACGGTAAAACAAGGTCATGCGGCTGCGGCGGCGGTTTCGGCAACTATGTTGCTGTAAGAAGCACGTTTAAAATAGACGGCAAAAAGGTTACTCTGCGTGTAATATACGGTCATATGACCAGCGTTAAGGTAAAGGTAGGGCAATATGTCTCATCAGGTCAGGTGCTTGGGACTGTCGGTTCTACCGGATATTCAACGGGTCCTCATCTTCATTTTGAATTCAGAATTCAGGACAGCCCGTCTGCTAAAATTAAGAAGAGACTTAATCCTCTTTATTATGCAAAGCATTAATAAAATAATCGGAGATTATCTTTGTACTTTATTGGTACTGATGAATAATCTCCGATTTTTTAATTTTTAATACCGTAAAATCCTCTTGGGTCTAAAAACAAATTAATATGTGGAGTTGAAAAAGTAAACACTATAAATATTATCCACACTAAAATAAATATAATAATTCCTAAAAGATTTTTGTTCTCGTTTGATTTGTAATTTTTCACAAAGTAAAGCGTAGATATTAAAATGCTAATATAGAAAATCAAAACGTCTGGGATCATATAATTTTGCCCGATGATGCCTGAATATGTGTAATAGAGAACAATAACGCTAAGTATTCCCAGCAGTATCGCTTTTGCTTTAATACAGAAAAAACCGTTATACATCTTCCCTATAAAAAAATATTCAAAAACAGCAAATGCCAAAAGAGGAAAAAAGGTAAGTTTAAGATGTTCAAAAACGCTTTCGTTTACAGGGGCTATAAGTGCGGTAATAGGGCTTTCGTTTGTCCATTCATAGACAAAGTGCATAAGTGTTCCCACAATTGAAGCAAAGAAAAAGGAAGCAATTTCAAATTTTTTTATTTTATTCATACCATCACCGATTAATTATATGACGAATAATAAGTTTATAGTACAAGTGAAAGTATATTTTTAGTTATGAAGCAAATCAGTATTCCGATACAAAGAGGAAGCAGGAATGCAATTGCCGTATATTTTATACTTTTTGTTTCTTTGTAAATTGAGATCATTGTAGTAGAACAGGGGAAGTGGCAGAGTGAAAACAGCATTGTACATATTGCGGTTGTAACGGTCCAGCCGTTTGCAGTCAATAGATTGTGAAGCTGTGAGAGGCTTTCATATTCTGTAAGCGAGCCTTGAGAAAGATAAGCCATAAGTATTATTGGAAATACTATTTCATTAGCGGGGAATCCCAAAATAAATGCAAGCAGTATTATGCCGTCCAGCCCTATTAGTGATGCAAAGGGGTCGAGAAAGCTTGAGACGGCATTTATCAAAGCACTGCTGCCAATATGAACATTGGCAAAAATCCAAATTATTGCTCCTGCCGGAACGGCTACTGTTACAGCACGCCCTAAGACAAACAGAGTCCTGTCAAGTATAGAGCGGATTATGACCTTTCCTATCTGAGGTCTGCGATAAGGGGGAAGCTCAAGCGCAAAGCAGGTTGATTCTCCCTTTAAAACTGTTCTTGATAAAAAACGTGATGCCAAAAGAGTTATAACAACTCCAAGAACTATAACAAGCAGCAGAACAAGCGCACACAGAAGTGAATTACCTAAAGACGAGCTAACACCGCCTATAAGGAACATAGTTATAATAGCAATCAGCGTGGGAAAGCGTCCGTTGCAGGGAACAAAGGAGTTTGTGAGCATAGCGATAATGCGTTCTCTGGGCGATGAAATTATTCTGCACCCGATTACGCCGCAGGCGTTGCAGCCAAAGCCCATACACATTGTAAGTGCAGCTTTTCCGTCTGCACCTGATTTTCTGAAAAATTTATCGAGATTGAATGCCACTCTCGGCAGATAGCCGAAATCTTCAAGCAGCGTGAACAGCGGAAAGAAAATAGCCATAGGCGGCAGCATTACCGAAACTACCCAGGTTACAGTTTTATATACGCCGTCAACTAAAATTCCGCTCAGCCATAACGGAGAATTTATGTATTCAAAGAACGAGGAAATATAATTTTGCAGGAAGTTAAAAAATCTTGATAAAAGCTCCGACGGATAGTTTGCACCTACTATAGTGAGCCAGAATATTCCGCCAAGAAGCAAAAGCATAATAGGTATGCCGGTAAGACGTGAAGTGAATATTTTGTCCAGTAACCTATCTCGCTTATCGTAATGCTCTTTGTTGAATGAAACACATTTTTTGGCTATCTCCTCGCTGGCAGAAACGTATTTTACAGTGCAATCTTCGTCAGTTGAGCAGTTGCTGAAATCAAGTCTTTTCAAAAACTTTTGAGGAGGAAGCGAGCATACTTCTTCAACCATTTCTTTAAGTGTATCAAGACCTTTCTCACTTCTTGCTGTTACGCTTATGACTTCACAGCCAAGCTGAAGAGAAAGCTCGTCGCAGTCTATTGTTATTCCTTTTTTCTCTGCCTCGTCCATAAGATTTACACATAAAATCACTCGGCTTGAAATGTTTATAATTTGCAAAGCCAGATTCAAGTTTCTTTCAAGACAGGTAGCGTCGCATACGATAATAACTGCGTCGGGATTTCCGTTTTCTATATAATCTCTTGCGACTTCCTCTTCGGCAGAGCCTGCAAAAAGCGAATATGTACCTGGAAGGTCGACCAGTTCATAGGTTTTGCTGTTGTATGTGTATTTTCCCACTGCGTTTGAAACGGTTTTTCCCGTCCAGTTGCCTGTATGCTGATTAAGCCCGGTGAGTGCGTTAAATATAGTTGATTTTCCAACATTCGGATTTCCTGCAAGAGCAATTGTCTTTTTATCAATGTTTGAATGTTCGATGTCTTTAAGAGAGCTTTTTATGTTATTCTGCGTCAATGGAATTTCCTCCTTTAGGCGTTTGATCATTTATGTACAAAATAAGTGCGTTAGAATTATAACGCACTTTTTTAGTTTTATAAATATTATCGTCTATACTTTTTCAACCAGAATTTTTTTTGTGTCCTCGTCCCGAAGAGCGATAACCGCTCCTCTGATGAAATATGCAACGGGATCTCCGGCAGGACTTTTCTGAAGAACCTCAATATATGTACCCTTTATAAGACCCATATCAAGCATTCTTCTTTTTATAAAATCAGATGTTTCAATATTCTGTACCTTTGCTTTTTCTCCAACCGATAAATCCCATAAGTATACTGTTTCGTTATTCATGAGTTTACCATTCTTTCTCGTTTATTATATCGGACGGAATTAGCAGTCAGCGGATATGCTTTTGCACAGCTTGAAATTGAATATTAAGCTTTCCGCCTCTAACAGTATAATATGATTTTTGTTAAATAGTGTGAATGATAATAATTATTGAGCATTAAAATGTTCTGCTGTTTTTTCTGATAATACATAAACCCCGCCGAGAAATAACAATCTCGGCGGGGCTAAAAATTAGCCTATCTTAACTTTCTTTACCTTATTGCACCATTCACTGTATACTTTTTGCGGTGTACCATTGGCGTCCTTGCATTTGAAATATGGTCTAACTCTTACAAAACAGGTTTTACAATTTTTTATCTTTTTTCGGTTGACAGAAAGCTTTGACTTTTTCGTTGATTTGTCGCATATGATATTTTTCTTTTTAAAATTTTTATTTGTTGCGATCTGAACCTCGTAGCCGCAAGCGTTATTGACCTTTTTCCAGTCGACATTTAATTTCTTTTGTTTGCAATTTGCTGTAAGCTTTTTTATACTAGCCAGGTTCGTACATAATTTTGTTATATTAGCTCGCTTTGCACAAGTTTTAGATTTGCTTGTGCATTGCTTTGTTGTTTTTGTTTGTTCTGTAAACGACGCTGTTGTCTTAGTTTGAGCGGCAGTTGCCCTTGTCGTCTGAGCCTGAGTTGTTTTTGTCGTTTTGGTTTGATTAGTGTATGCAGTAGTTTTACTGGTTTGAGCGGCAGACGAGTTTTTACCATTAACAGTTATTGTTTTGCTGTATTTCTGACTTAAATCAGCTTTTAAAGCAATACTTACTGTTGCTGTTCCCTCACTTTTAGCGGTAAAGTTGCCGTTAGAATCTATACCTATTACAGAATTATTGTTTGATGAGAATGTATAGTCATCGGCAACGCCCGGACAATAAGATGAAGACCATCCCTGATTAACTATACCGTACTTGAAATAACCGCTTTCATTTATTTTCATATTAGATTTACTTGCAGAAGCGTACAATTTAACTAAAGACTTCTGGATAGAAACGGTATTTGTTTTTTCAACTGCTCCTGATTTATTTGGAATGTTTTCTGCTGATTTATTACTAAAGGACTGAACCCAGTAATAACCTGAATCAACTTTAAAACAGCCTATACCGATCGATTTATATTTAGAATTAAGAATATTGGCTCTATGACCCGATGAGTTCATCCAGCCGTTCATAACAGAATCTGATGTTGGATAATTAACAGCAATATTTTCGCCGTTTATTTTATTGCAAATAGTAAAGCAGGTGCTTCCGTCGGGACGGGTGTGAGAGTAATAGATTCCTGTTTCCATAGCCCTGTCCATTGCTGCGTTAAGCAGTTCTGTATCCATAGTTAAAGAAGCAAGACCGTTTGCACTTCTTTCATTGTTGACAATTTTTAAAACTTCATTTGCCTTGTTATAATCACATATACCTTTAACTTGTATGTTATATATGTCATTTGCCGACGCTGTTAGATTAAGTCCGGTAACTATTGAAAATGTCATAGCTATTGATAATAATATACTGAAAATTCTTCTCATAATCTCTCCTCCAAAATTATTACACGTGAAATTTCAATATCTATATTTCATTTACCGCTGACTGTCTAATTTATGTCTTAACCTCCAAAATAAAATATGATACAACATATATGTTGCATTTATAAATTATATCATAAGCCCCCGATTTGTCAATGAAAAAGGGCGTTGAAATATATAGTATTTATTTTGGCTGCGTTAAAATAGAGTAAAAATTTTCATTTAACATCAGTAATCAGAAATCAAAAGTATAAGAACAAAACGTCAGTTTTCAGCGGCTGGAATGTGTCAGCCGTATTAGAGACGGGCGTTTGATTTTGGTGGGTTTATGCGGGGCAGTTGTCCCTGTAATCGCATTGAAAGTAAACTGCTATACTACGCTTCATGTTATCGCTGAATGATAAATCGCCGGAGCGTTTTCTATTCGACACGGATAAAATTTAATTGCAGAGGGTTGATAAATCACCTTAACCAAAGGTAGATTTCTTCACATTTGGGTGGTATAATGTTAAATGTCGAGTAGGTGTTTGACAAACGGGATTTGCGAAGGAGAGATTTACCGATGAAAATAAGATGCGTATGGGAACGGGCTTTTATATAAGCTGTGTTGAAGAGATTGCGTGGAGAAAGGAATTTATTTCAAGCGAGTAGCTTAAAAAACTCGGAAAAGAGCTTAAAAAAACGGATTACGTTCAGTATCTTATTTCACTGGCTGATGGAAATAATAATTAAGTTTATAATATAGAGGAATGCCTCAAAAGGAGACATATTTTATGAAAAAGATTATTGTTACAGGCGGAGCAGGCTTTATCGGAGGAAACTTCGTTCATTATATGATGAAAAAGTATCCTAACTATAAGATAATTTGTCTTGACTGTCTCACATATGCAGGAAATCTTGAAACGCTTGAAAGTGTGGCTGATAACTCAAATTTCAGGTTCGTGAAGGCTGATATAACTGACAGAGAGGCTGTGTTCAATCTGTTTGAGGAAGAACACCCTGATATAGTTGTAAACTTCGCTGCAGAGAGTCATGCTGACAGAAGTATTGAAAATCCTGGGATTTTCTTAAACACAAATATTTTGGGAACTCAGACGCTTATGGACGCTTGCAGAAAGTATGGTATTGAGCGTTATCATCAGGTTTCGACCGACGAGGTTTATGGAGATTTGCCTCTTGACAGACCTGATCTGTTCTTTACCGAGGAAACACCTATACACACAAGTTCGCCGTATTCTGCGTCTAAAGCTTCGGCTGATTTGCTCGTGGGGGCTTATTACAGAACATACGGACTTCCTGTTACAATAAGCAGATGCTCTAACAACTACGGTCCATATCATTTTCCTGAAAAGCTGATACCGCTTATGATTATAAATATACTTCATAACAAACCTCTTCCTGTTTACGGAAAGGGCGAAAATGTTCGTGATTGGCTTTATGTTGAGGATCACTGCAAGGCGATTGATCTTATTATTCACAAGGGAACAGTAGGAGAGGTTTACAATATAGGCGGACATAATGAAAAAGCCAACATTGAAATTGTAAAAATCATTCTCAAAGAGCTTGGAAAGGGCGAGGAGCTTATCACATATGTAGCTGATCGTAAGGGACACGACCTGAGATACGCTATTGACCCTACAAAAATACACAACGAACTCGGCTGGCTTCCTGAAACGAAGTTTGAGGACGGAATTAAAAAGACCATTCGCTGGTATCTTGACAATAAAAGCTGGTGGGAGAAAATCATCAGCGGTGAATATAAGGATTACTATGTAAAAATGTATGCAAACAAGTAGACAAGAAGCAAGAAAATAGCGGTTTAAAATTTGAAGTTTTTGATAATGCAGCTGATTTCTTGAAGTTAAAAAACTCCCTTAACCTATCATAAAGATAAGCTAAGGGAGTTTTTCATTTTATCATAACACCATAACACCCGAATTATGAATGTGAAATTCGTGTACTGTCCAGTTATTCAAACCTGCAGTATGAAGAGAAAACTCAACCTTCCCGCAGAAATAATCGTTATTATCATCTACTATAGCCATAACGGCAGGACCTGCACCGCTGATGTAGACGCCGTATGCACCATGATTATAGGCTATGTCAAATACCTCACGGCAGCGGGGTATAAGCTCCATTCTGTAGGGCTGATGAAGTCTGTCATGAACTGCTGTGCGGAGGTTTTCAAACTTTCCTGTCAGCAGAGAAGCTGAAAACAGCGCCGCACGAGAGAGATTATAAACTGCGTCTTTGTGGGAAACTTCTGTCGGAATACAGGCTCTTGCTTTATCTGTTTTTAGCTCAAAGTCGGGGATAATAGCCACAAATTTAAGCTTTGTATAAACTTCCTGCTTTACCCAGTGAACTTTCTTGCCATCAAAAACTGCGGTAACTATACCGCCCAAAAGAGCGGGAGCAGTGTTGTCGGGGTGCCCTTCGATCTGAGCGGCAATGTCAACTAAATCATCGGTCGAAAGAGGATTATTTAACAGCGTGTTTGCTCCAACCAGACCTGCAACGATACAAGCAGATGACGAACCTAAACCCCTTGCCATAGGAATGTTGTTAGTCTGTTCCAGCTTTAAACCTTTGAGAGTCTTTCCGCAGACTTTAAATAAATCATCTGCCGACTTGTAAATCAGATTTGTTTTGTCTGTTGGAATGCTGACACCGTCAAGAGATCTAATATCAATTTTATCGAATTCCTCCATATTGACCTGATTGTAAAAATCAAGTGCCAGACCCAGAGAATCATAGCCTGCACCAAGATTTGCACTTGTTGCGGGAATTTTTATTTTTATCATATTACTACCTTAATAAAGTCTTATTTTACTTATTATTTTAGCCGAGTGAGAAAGAATCGTAAGCTCAGTGTCTATGTCTTTCTCAACCATAGATTGAGTGATAAACGCAAGCTCATTGTCGGGACGGTTTTCACGCTCGATAAATATTACCTTGCCGAACACATTTGAAAGCGAGCGCTTGAAGTTATCGGCGTCGTCGCATTCAATACGTATATACATAGCTGTTTTAGAGTCTTTATAAGAAGTCATAAAACTGCTATCACCCTTTGACTCGTCCCACGAAAGGGCCAAGACACGCTGCTGATGCTTAAGTGCGTCGATAATATCCCCCACAACTGCCGAAGCAGTAGGCAGTTTTCCTGCACCCTGACCGTAGAATACAACGTCTCCGACGCCGTTTCCGGTAACACATATAGCGTTGTATACACCATTAACGTTTGAAAGAAGATTGCTCTTAGGAACAAGCATAGGACAAACTATAGCAACCAGTTTTCCTTTATCATTTGGTTTTACCGAACCGATCAGTTTGATCGAATAACCTGCGTTAGACGCATATTCAACATCAACAAGAGAAATATTTTTTATTCCCGAACAGTGTACCATTTCAGGATATATGTGTTTTCCGTATGCAAGCGAACCCAGTATGCAGATCTTTCGGCAGGCGTCATGACCTTCTATATCAGCGGTAGGATCAGCTTCGGCATATCCGTTTTCCTGAGCAAGTTTGAGTGCATCGTCAAAGCTCATCTGTTCCTTTATCATTTTTGTAAGAATAAAGTTCGTTGTTCCGTTCAGTATTCCCGAAATTTGCTCTATTTCGTTTCCTGCAAGGCATTTGTGAAGCGGTCGTATGATAGGTATTCCTCCGCCGACTGACGCCTCGAACAAATAGTTGGCATTGTTGTCGTTTGCAATTTTAAGAAGCTCCGCACCCTTTGCGGCTACAAGCTCTTTATTGGAGGTTACAACGCTTTTGCCCTTTTCTAAAAGCTGTTTGGTAAATTCATATGCAGGGTGAAGCCCACCTATTAGCTCGGCAACGACCTCGACCTCTCCATCATTAAGAATATCAGTGAAGTCCTTTGTCATTTTATCTGCAAAAGGCGAGTCAGGAAAGTCCTTTAAATCAAGAATATATCCAAGTTCAATATCTCTTCCGACCTTTTCGCATATTGACTTTTTGTTAGTCTCAAACAACTCGACCGTTCCCGAACCAACAACACCATATCCAATTACTGCTATTTTACTCATTTTGATTTTCCTTTCAAATTTGCGATTTAGTTATTACGGTGATTTTTACCGATTATTATATATCAAATTTCGTTATTCGCCGCTTATAATTTTAATATCAACAACACTGCTCAGTTTTGAGAGTTCGTTTTTTATATTTACTGCATTAAGCGTATCGCTTTCAAGTTTCACAGAAACCGTTACCGTCGCAACAGAATCAATGGGAATGTTCTGATTGACGGTAAGTATATTAGCACCCATTTCGTAAAGATTTGTCAGAATTGACGATAATGCACCCTTTTCGTCTTTTAGAACTAGATAAAGCGAAACGATCTTATTAGTCAGCTTTTCCTCATAGGCGAAAACAGAGTCCTTATACTTATAATATGCACTTCTTGAAATTCCGATTTTTCTGCAAGCGTCAGCGGAGGACTTAACCTCGCCTCTGGCTTTTATCCGCTTTGCTTCAAGAACCTTTAATATTATCTCAGGCAAAACCGTTGAATTAACAACAACCAATTTTCCGTCATTATTATAATCCAACAAGTCCACCTCCTGAGCACATTTGTTTTTTGAGCAACTACAAATATACCATAATTTGAGTAAAAAGTCAAGGAGAAGTTTGTAAAAATAAGAGCGTACCGTGAGGGTACGCTCTTATTTTTGTTATCCAAACTAAACTATAACGATTAGATTGTAAAATTATTTAATTTTAAGCTTTTTTATTACTATTATTCCGCTTACTAATATTACTATTGTCAAGGTTGCTATGGACGAAATTAAAATTACTTTTGATTTATTATTATTATTGCTTATATCTATATTTAATCGTGAATTTTTTGCTTTTCCTATTATTTCATAATCCATATTTTTTTGTAATGCATATTTGTGTGCAGCAGAGTTTTTATAACATTTAATTACCAGTTTATCATTACATTCATAAAATGCATTTTCAGGAATATTTATGACACTTTCTGGAATAAGTATACTTGTCAAGGAATCACAACCCAGAAATGACCCATCTGCAATTCCTATTATACCTGATTTTATTTCAACTGTTGTCTCATCACATCCAGCATAATCTACAACCCAATCTTCTACATAACATACTGCACTCTGATTGGACATTAACTCAGTACCCTTAAATGCACCATACCCTATATATTTAATACTATCAGGAAGACTAATATTTTTCAAATATGTACAGTCGTAAAATGATTTATCTGCAATTCCTATTGTACCGGGTTCTATTTCGACTGATTCTTCATCACTAGAACAAGCAACAAGCCAATTTCCTACATATTTAGTTGCAGTTGGTTGACTGTTAATTATTGCTGAGTTTTCAAATGCACTTGCTCCGATTTCTATAATACTTGAGGGAATATCAATGTTTGATAAAGATGTACAATCAGCAAATGCATCTGCTGCTATATATTTTATACTGTTTGGAATTTTTACTTCTGATAAATTGCTGCACCCACTAAAGGTAGCATCTTCAATATTTGTAACACCATTTGGGATACTAATTTTTGACAAGCTACTGCAATTTATAAAAGCAGCGTCACCTATGTATTCAACACTATCTGGAATTTCAATGGACAATAAGTTGCTACATCCACCAAATGATGAGCCAATAATTGTAACACTATCAGGAATATTAATTTTTTCTACCAAGTCGTTACAAACAATACTTTTCTTTTCTCCTCGTAACAAGTAATCTGCAATTCCTTTTGTGCCAGATTTTATTGAAACTGTTTTTTCTTCTCCTTCATAAGCAACAGCCCAGTCACTTACATATTTAACTGTAGTCGTCTGATTATTAATTAATTTAGTGTTGCTGAATGCGTTTAATCCTATGCTTGTAACGCTTTCTGGAATATCAATATTTGTTAAGGATATACAATCAGAGAATGCATTACCACCTATTTCTTTGAGGTTATTCGGAAAATTAATATTTGATAAGCTACTGCAACTGTTAAAAGTATCATTAGAAATACATGTAACATTTTTGGGTATGTTGATATTAGATAATTTGCTACAGTTACTAAATGCTGAGTTGTCAATAGTAGTAACACTATTAGGGATTTTAACGCTTGTTACATTATTACAATCACTAAACGCATTAGACCCAATATTTACAATCCCCTCAGAAATATTAATGCTTGTCAATGATTCACAATTACAAAACGCTTCATCACCAATACTTGATACTTTATATCCAACAATTGTATTTGGGATCGTAATATTATTTTCATTACCAGTATAACCTGTAATTTCTAATGTTTCGTCATCTAATAATTCATATTCATAATTATTATATGATGCTCCCCATGCCGTCATGATAAAAGCAATTCCATTTAAATATCCAATTATTAAAAACATTGATAAAAAACAAAACAGTTTTTTCATAAAAAACTCTCCTTTTACACAAAATATACCAAATCGGGATATTTCAATTATACCAGTGTGGTATACTTTTGTCAAGAGGTAATTTTTTATGAGATTAAAAGAATTGCGTAAAAAATATGGAGTTACTCAGCTCAAGTTGGCAATGGATTTGGATATGTGTCAAAATACTATTTCCAGATATGAAAACGGACAGCGTGAGGCAGGCTATAAGGAACTTATAAAGCTGGCTGATTATTTTGAAGTCTCAATAGATTATCTTCTTGAAAGAACAGACAATCCTAAATTTAATAAATAAAAAGGACCGAGTGAAAACTCGGTCCTAATTTTATGCAAATATTAATTTTAATAAGCAACGCCTTGCCACTTCATAGCGTCTGCAACCTTTAAGAAGCCTGCAATGTTTGCACCGAAGATAAGGTTACCCTCGTGGCCGTACTCTTTAGATGCATTGTATGAGTTATGGAAGATGTTTACCATAATGTCCTTGAGCTTAGCGTCAACTTCCTCGAATGTCCAAGAAAGTCTCTCTGAGTTTTGGCTCATTTCCAAAGCTGATGTTGCAACACCGCCTGCGTTTGCAGCCTTAGCAGGTCCGAACAGAACGCCTGCCTCAACAAACTTCTCAGCAGCGTCAGG